>NZ_JBFBJB010000044.1:0-83058 GCF_040685895.1 Streptomyces sp. NPDC088124
GGCACCGCCCACGGCGGAAGGGCGGGCGACGGCCCCCGGAAGGCGGCCGGGACCACGCGAAGGAAGACGCATCCCCCCAGCCTGCCATCCCGCGCCCCTTCCGTCGGCTCGTCACCACCTGTTCCGTCCGTCTCGCTCGGTCATTCCACCGGTGCGGGGAGCCACGATTCGGCCGGCACCGTGCCGGGCTCGGCCTGGGTCTTGACCCAGCCCGCCTTCCACTGGTTGAGCGTGATCTCGTTGACCGTCCCGGTCTGCTCGGACTTGAAGATCGCCTGGTACGACTTGATCCAGTTCGCGAGGTTCTTCGTCGCCACCGATGTGGGCTTCGGATCGCCGCCCCGGAGATAGGCGATGTTGTCCTTGGTGAGCGCCACCGTCGTGGCGAGCTCCGCCTCGTCGATCTCCACGTTGTTGCTCCAGAACATGATGTTCCGCACCCACGGCACCTCGGGGTCCTCCTTGCCCTCCTCCATCGGCACGGATTTCACCGCGACGAAGTGGGCCGCCAGGAGCGCGGTCATCGTCGAACGGCCCAGCTTCCCGAGCCCGTCCGTCTTCTCCAGCTGGCTGAATTCGCCGTACGCCTCGTCGTTGGACGTCTGGAAGCACGCCAGCGCGTCCCGGGTCGCCGAGTCGAGCTTGCCGACCTGGTGGTCACGGGTCAGCTTGCAGCCGCCGGCTCCCTTGACCAGCCGTACCTGCGCGAACTGCACGAAGAGGTTCGGCTTGTCCGCCGACGTGATGGGCAGCGGGCCCCGAGCGGTCTCCTGCTCCTCCTCGGGCTCCTCCTTGTCGCCCCCGCCGCCGCCCCCGCCGCCGTCTCCGTCGCCGTCGCTCTGCTCCTCGGGCTGCTCCTTGGGGGCGTCCTCCAGCACCGGTTTCTCCGGCTTCACCTCCGGGGCCTCCTCCGGCAGCGCCTTCGCCGCCGCGTTCCCCATGGGTATCTCCTTCGCCATGGACCGGAAGTTCGGCTGGAAGCTGAACCAGAGGACGATGCCGGCGATGGTGAGCGCGAGCAGCAGGCTCAGCACCGTCATCAGCCAGTACGGCATCACGCTGCGCTGGACGTACGTCCCCGACACCGGCAGCGGTTCGGTCCCCGAGCGCCGCACCGCCAGCTCGTACGGCCTCGACTGCTTCTGCCCCGCCCAGGTGATCTGCTTGGGCTTGAGGGTCGCGTCGACGAAGGCGGCGCGGCCGGGTTCGATCTGGACGTTGGAGGGGGCGATCTCGTACGAGAGCTGGTCGCCGTTGTCACTGCCGCTGATCGAGCCGGTGAACTTGGTGTTGCCGAGGTTGTCGACCGCCAGCTTGGGGCGGCCCCGGAAGCGGCCCTTGACGGTGTGCGGGACGAGTTCGGCCCGTACCTCCATGAACGGGGTGAAGGTGATGTTGCCTTCGGTGACCGTGGTGGCGTCCGTGTTCTCGGTGGGCAGGACCCGCACGCCGAACGGATGCGGCCCCGCCGTGGAGTCCGGGGTCCGGGGCGGGGAGAAGGTCAGCTCCACGGCCCCGGTGGTTCCTGGATAGAGCCGGAGGGTCGGCGGTTCCACCGTGACGTATGGTGCGACATCGCCGACCGGCTCGAAGCGGTACTCGTCGACCACGTCGCCCGTGTTGCGCAGACGCAGTCGTACGGTGGTGCTGCTGCCCGGGTCGACGGTGGTCGAGGCGGGCTCCAGGGAGGTCCAGAGGGTCACCCTCCGGACGCTAGTTGCCGGGGCGGAGCGATGTCAGAAGCCGTTGGGTACCCCCGCTGCCCGAAGAGGTGACGGCCCCTGCCCCCGGAGTCTTGCGGAATCCACGCTTCCCACCGGGGCCGGATGCCCCAAGTGCCGTCCGGGCGGCCCTGGCGGGCAGCGCGGGCGGTCCGGCAGGCAGGGGGAAGGGCCGAAGGGTCCCCCCGGATGCCCGAAGGGGCAATTTTCCGGGGCCGCCGCCCTTGGGAGATGGCCCTCCGCCGCACCGTGGTCACACCCTGCCCACGACGTTCACGCCGCCGAGGGCAGGAAACGTGCCCCCGGTCAGGTACGGCAGGACGTTTCAACCGGGCGCTGCCCGCGTGAGAGTGAGATGACGACTTGTCTTGTACCCCGAGGAGAGCAGAGCATGCCGTCTTACCTGTCGCCGGGCGTATACGTGGAAGAGGTGGCCAGCGGCTCGCGTCCGATCGAGGGTGTGGGCACTTCCGTGGCGGCCTTCGTCGGCCTGGCGCCGGAAGGTCCGCTCAACGAGCCGACTCTGGTGACCAACTGGACCCAGTACGTCGCGGCCTTCGGTGAGTTCACCGACGGTTACTTCCTTGCCCACTCGGTGTACGGCTTCTTCAACAACGGCGGTTCCGCCGCCTACGTCGTCCGCGTGGGCGGCGTGCGTGGAGGAGTGTCCGGCGCCGGGGGCGAGGGCACCGATTCCGTTGACGGCGGGCGCGGTCGCTCGGCCGTCGCGGGCGCCACGGGGCCCGCCGCGCTGACGGCCGGTGAGCCCAAGGCGCTCGGCACCTTCAAGGTGTCGGCCATCGCGCCCGGCGACAGCGGCACGCTCAGTGTCGAGGTCGCGGACGCCGAGGGCGAGGGCCCCGCCGAGCGCTTCCGCCTTGTCGTCAAGGACGGTGCGAAGGCTGTCGAGACCTTCGACGTCTCGGCGAAGAAGAGCGCCCGCAACTATGTGGTCACTCAGGTCAAGGAACGCTCCAAGCTGATCTCCGTGGTGGAGGGGGCCGCTGCCTCGCAGCTCGCCCGCCCGGACAACCAGACGGTCGCCCTCGCGGCTCCCGCCGCCCCCGCCGCGGCCCCCGCGCTTCCCGGCGCGGTCGAGGCCGAGCAGGTCGGCGTCGCCGACTACCTGGGCGACTCCGCGGACCGTACCGGCTTCGGTGGCCTTGAGGCGGTGGACGAGGTCTCGATGGTCGCCGTCCCCGACCTGATGGCCGCCTACCAGCGCGGCGCCATCGACCTGGAGGCCGTCAAGGCCGTCCAGCTCGGTCTGATCGCGCACTGCGAGCTGATGGGCGACCGCCTCGCCATCATCGACCCGCCGCCGGGCCTCAACGCCCGCCAGATCCGCGTCTGGCGCCAGGAGACGTCCAACTACGACTCCAAGTACGCGGCGCTCTACTACCCCTGGATCAAGGTCTTCGACCCGGCCGGCGGCAAGACGCGGCTCATCCCGCCGAGCGGTCACGTGGCGGGCATCTGGGCCCGTAACGACTTCGAGCGCGGTGTGCACAAGGCCCCCGCCAACGAGGTCGTACGCGGCGCGGTCGAGCTGGAGACGCAGGTCACCCGGGGCGAGCAGGACCTGCTCAACCCGCTCGGCATCAACTGCATCCGGTCCTTCCCCGGCCGCGGCATCCGGGTCTGGGGTGCGCGCACCCTGTCCTCCGACCCGGCCTGGCGCTACCTCAACGTCCGCAGGTACTTCAACTACCTGGAGGAGTCCATCCTCATCGGCACCCAGTGGGTGGTGTTCGAGCCGAACGACCACGCGCTGTGGGCCCGTATCCGCCGTAACATCTCGGCGTTCCTGATCACCGAGTGGCGCAGCGGCGCGCTCTTCGGCGCCACGCCGGAGGCCGCGTACTACGTGAAGTGCGACGAGGAGACCAACCCGCCGGAGTCGGTGGACCTCGGACGCGTGATGTGCGAGATCGGTGTCTCGCCGGTCAAGCCGGCCGAGTTCGTCATCTTCCGGCTGGCGCAGATCACCGGCGCCGGCAGCGAGCTGGAGGAGTAACAGGCGAGTGTTCCGCCGGCCGGTGTTCCGCCGGCCGGCCCGCCTGACGGGCAACAGCCGCCGCGGCAGCGGCAGTAGCGGCGGCCGCACAAGCAGTAGCCGTTCTCAACGAGCGCGACAGCAGTAGCAGAAGGAGCAAGCTCCATGAGTCTTATGCCTGGTGACTCTTTCACTTCACATAACTTCGGGCTGCAGATCGACGGTGTCCTGGTGGAGTATCTCCAGGAGGCCACCGGCCTGACGATGAAGCAGGACGTGATCGAGAGCAAGCAGAACTCGGCCAACGGCCAGCCCACCACGTCGAAGGCCCCCGGCGTCCAGGTCGCGGGCGAGGCCACCGTCGTGCGCGGCATGACCATGTCCGACGCCTTCGACACGTGGATCAAGGACTCGATCCGCGGTGACATGGGCTCGGCGCGCAAGAACGCCACCATCGTGGTGATGGACTACCAGATGAACCCGGTCCGGCGTTACAACATGCGGAACGCCTGGTGCTGTGCGGTCGAGGGCAGCGCGCTCAAGGCCGGCGAGGCGGGCACGCTCACCGAGACCGTCACGATCACCTACGAAGAAATGTCAATCGAGTAATGCGTCGAGGGGTACCTACCAAGTCCGCTTCCGGGGACGCGGTACCGGCGCCGGTGCAGGCGGAGACGCCCGCGCCGGCGCCGGCCCCGGCCCCCGCACCGGAGCCCGCCGGGCGCCGGGAGCCCGAGCGGGAGCGGATGCGCACGGAGTTCGCGTTCGAGCTGCCGCGCGGATACGTGGACAGCGAAGGCGTCGTGCACCGCGACGGAACGATGCGTCTGGCGACCGCGCGGGACGAACTGATCCCCCTGCAGGATCTGCGGGTTCAGCAGAACCCCGCGTATCTGTCGGTGGTCCTGCTCGGCCGGGTGATCACCCGGCTGGGCGGGGTTCCCCAGGTGCACGACGGTGTGGTGGAGAACATGTTCGCCTCCGACCTCGCCTTCCTGCAGGATTTCTACCGTCAGATCAATGCCGAGGGCCACACGAGGGCCGGGGTGCAATGCCCCCACTGCGAGCAGCCGTTCGAGGTCGAACTCGGCGGGAGCCGCCTGGGGGAATCGTGACGTACGCGACCGACCGTATCCATGAAGAGGTCGCGTACATCGCCTATCACTTCCACTGGAGCCTGGAGGACATCCTGGACCTCGAACACCGCGAGCGTCGGCGGTACGCCGAGCAGATCGCCACGCTGGTGACGCGAGCAACGGTGGAGCGGTAATGGGTATTTTCGACCGGCTCAGAGGCCGGGGCCGAGCCGGTGCCGACACGGGTGCCGGCACCGGCGGTGGGAACGGGGACGGTGTGCTGCCGTCCCCCGCCCCTGTTAAGGACGCCGCGGGTACGGGCGGCACGGGTACGGGTGTCACGGGCGCGGGCGGTTCGGGCTCGGGCCCGGACTCCGGCGTCTCCGTTTCCAGTTCCGGTTCCGGTTCCGGTTCCGCCCCCATGGCTTCGGCCGGGGGGCGGGGCTGGGCCGGACTGCCGCCGATCCAGCGCGCCCCGGCGACGCACTCGGTCGCCTCCGCCAACTTCGCGGGCACGCTGTCCACCTGGCAGAACCCGTCCTTCACGGGGACGCTCTCGCACGCCGTCCTCGACAGCGCGCCGACCGGTCTGATCCGGGACGCGCTGACACCCGCCTCGTCCTCCAGGTCGGGCGGGCTGGGCGAGCCCTCGCTCTCGCTGCCGGTCGTCGTGGTCGAGGACGACCCGGCGGCCGCGAGCGGCGCGGGTGCGCCCGGCGTGGGCGCCGCCGGTACCGGCGGGCCTCGCAGGGTGGCCGGTGCCGGCGCCGACGTCTCTCGTGCGGCCCTCGCGGTCCAGCGGGCGACGGGCCCGCGGGTCGCGCCCGTACGGCCCCGGTCCGCCTCCGGACCGGCGGCCACGCCGGCCCCGCGCGCGCTGACCAAGGCCCCCACCCCGCGGGCGCCCCAGCGCCGGGTGCTCCCCGCGTCCGCGCCCCGCGCGTCCGCCCCCGCCCCGACCACGGCCGAGCCACGCACGGTGGCCCCGGCCCCTGCCCCGGCCCCTGCTTCTCGTCCGTCCGCTCCGGCCTCCGGCGGGGCCGCTCCGGCGCCGCGTGCGGCTGCTCCCGCTTCCCGTCCGTCCGCCTCGGGCCCGGGCGGGGCTGCTTCGGGCTCGGGCGCGGGCTCGGCTGTTTCGGTGTCGCGTGCGGTCGCTCCGGGTTCGGGTGCGTCTGCTCCGGCCTCGGGCGCGGCTGCTCCGGTCGCACCGGCTCCGGCGACTCCTTCTGCTCCGGTTGCTCCGGCGCCGCGTGCGGCTGCTCCGGCCGCGTCGGCCGGGTCCGCTCCGGCGCCGCGTGCGTCCGCACTGACCGGGTCCGCGTCGTCCGTACCGGCTCCCGCGACTCCTTCCGCTCCCTCGGCTCCGGCGGTTCAGGCCGCGCCTGCTTCTCCGGCGACGCCGTCCCCCGCCGCGCCCGCTCCGGCGGCGCGTCCCGGGTCCGCCACGCGTCCTGCCGCGTCGCCCGCACCTTCTTCCTCTTCCCCGGCCGCTTCTTCGGCGCCCGCGCCTACGCCCGCGCCTGCTCCGGTCACTCCGGTGCAGCGGGCCGTCGCGCCCGGTACGAAGCCGTCCGGCGCCCGGAGCGGCGGCGAGACCCGGGGCGACTCGGGCAGCGGTCCGAAGGGCGGGTCGGCGCCGGCCGTGCCGCCGGGGCCCGGACCCCGGCCTCCGGCGCCGAAGGGCGCGACGCCCCCGGCGCCGCCGAAGCGCCCGGCAACCCCGGCGGTCCCGGCGCCTCCGGCCGCGCCCACGGCCCCGGCATCGTCGGGCTCCACGGGCTCCACGGGCTCCACGGGCTCCACGGGCTCCACGGCGCAGGCTCCCGTGCGTGGGGGGACCGGCCGGTCCGCCCCGTCGGCGGCGCCCGCCTCTTCGGCGGCCCCGGCGCCCGTACAGCGCAGCGCGTCCAGTGGTCCCATTCGTACGACCGCGCTGGGGGCGCCCACCAGCGGCTCTGTCGTACCCCCGGCTTCGCCCGCTCCGGCTTCGCCCGCCCCGGCTTCGCCCGCTCCGTCTTCTCCGCCGTCTCCTTCCTCTTCTTCCGCGGTGCCTCCCGTGAAGCCGACGCCGCCGCGACGCCCGCTGCTCGGGGCGCCGGTCTCCGGTTCGCCCGCCGCAGGGGGGCCGCCGGTGGTCCAGCGGTCCACGCGGACGCGCTCCGGTGGTGCGGCGGCGCCGACCGGCGCGCAGCGGCTCACCGCTCCTGACGCCGGTACGGGGACGAGCCCTGCCGCGTCCAGGAGGGGGAGCTCGACCGGTGCATCCGCTCCGGTGCAGCGCTCGGCCACCGGGGACTCGCCCGTGCGGCCGATTCCGCCGGTTCCTCCGGCGTCGGCTCAGGCCTCGACTCCGGCTCCTGTGGTCCGCCCCGGCCGGGGTGAGCCGTCCGGTGCTTCCGGTTCCGGTGGCCCGGCCGGCGGCCCCGCGCGTGCGCTTCCGGTGCAGCGGCAGTCGGTCAACACCCCCGCACCGTCGCCGTCGTCACCTTCGCCCTCGCCCTCGCCTTCCTCCGCCGGTTCCGGTCCTCGGCCTTCGGTGCCCGGTACGCCGGCCCCGTCGGCGCGTCCGGCCGGTGCGGGGGGTCCGGCACAGTCCGCGCCTACGCCCGCGCCGGCATCCGTGCCCGCGCCGGTCGTCCAGCGATCGTCGGCCGTCACCACGTCAGCGGCCGAGGCGCCGACGGTGCTCCCGTCCGCGCCCGCGCCGGTCGCTCCGCTGGTGGGTTCGACTCCGCCGGTGACCACGGCACCGTCCGCCGCGGCGGCTCCGGTATCCCGTACGGCGCCGGTCGCTCCGCGCCCGTCCGGGACTCCGTTGCGACGCCTGCCCGCCGATGCGCCTCCCGCCTCCTCTTCCGTTTCCGCCCCTACCTCCGCTTCCACTCCCGCTCCCTCCTCCGCTGCTCCGGCACGCCGGACCGCGGCGGCCCCCGCGCCCGTCGCCGTACAGCGGTCCGCCGCTCCCGGTGGTGCCGCCACGGCGCCTTCGACGGGTCCGTCCACGGGCCCGGTCGCGGGTCCGGGCTCCGCCGGGCGGCCCCTGCTCGCCGCGCAGCCGCGCTCCGGGCCGATGACGTCGGTGGCCCCCATGGCTCCGGGGGCTCCCTCGGCGCCGGTGGCTCCGGCGCCGAGCGCCCCGGCCGCCGTTCCGCTGCGCCGTACCGCCCCGACCGGTTCGGGCGCGGCCCCGGCCACCGGTGGCACCGCGCGGTCCGCCGCCGTACCGCCGACCGTGCAGCGCGCCGTACAGCCCGGGGCGCCACGCCCCGCCGCGCAGCGGCCGGCGCAACCGGGCCCGCACGCCCCCGCGCCGTCCGCCGCGGGCGGCTCCGGCCCGGCCGCTGTCCGCCCGGCGGCACCGCTGTCCGCCCCGATATCCGCCCCGGCCGCGATGCCGAGCGCGGCCGCCGCGCCCGCGCCCCGTGCCGCGCAGGACGCGCCGCCGCCCGTGCAACTCAGCACGGACGGGCTCAAGTTCAGCGGTGTCGCCCCGGCCTCCCCCACCGTTCAGCGCTCGCTCGCGGCGCCGACGGCGGTCCGGCCGACGGCGGTGCGGCCGACGGCGGTGCGGCCGACGGCGGTGCGGCCGACGGCGGTGCGGCCGACCTCGGCACCGACACCACCCGCTGTCCCTGCTTCGGCTCCGGCTTCGGCGCCGGTTTCGATACAGCGCGCCCCCGCGGGGCCGGTCCCTACGCCGATGACGGCCGCTCCCCGTAACCCCGGCACTCAGCCGGCCATCGCGGGCATCCCCGGCACCCCAAGCGCCCCAGGCACCTCAGGGCCCCCCGCCCCCGGTGCCACGGCGCCCCCGGCGGCCCCGAGCCGGGTCGTCTCCCTCGCGCCCGCCGCGCCCCGTCCGCCCGTGGCGCTCCCCGTACAGCGGGCCGCCGCGACCCCGGCCGTGGCACCGGCGGACGTCCCGCAGGCCGCCCGGCTCACCACGCCGGCCGCGCCCGCCAGGCCGTCCCCGCCGCGCGGGTCCACGACGGTCGCCGTACAGCGGGCCCCCGAGCGAGGCGGCCGGCCGGCGGGGAGCATGTCGCCCCCAGGGAACACGACGGCCCCGGCGCAGCGTTCCTCCGTTCAGCGGGCCCCGGCCCATCAGGTCACCGTCCAGCGTTCGCCGGACGAAGACACGTCCGGCAAGAAGTCCACGGACCCCGAACCACCGTCCGTGACCAGCCAGTTCAAGCCCCGTGAGCTGAAGGAGGACCAGATGGCGGAGTTGGTCCACCGGCTCATCGGACCGATGACCCGGATGCTCCGCACCGAACTCCGCGTCGACCGGGAGCGGATCGGCAAGTTGCGCGACCCCCGCCGTTGACCGGTTGTCCCCTTTGACCGGCTGTCCCCCCGTCCCCGAACCGCACGTGGAACCGCAGGAAGGCCCACCGGATGTCCCAGGAGCTCGATCCCGGCACCACCATTTTCTTCAACCTCTCCATCGACGGGGAGAGCCTGGGCACCTTCAACGGCTGTGACGGGCTCTCCACGCAGGTCGAGGTCGAGCAGCGGCAGGAAGGCGGAAACAACAACTTCGTCTGGCAGCTGCCCACCCGCATCAGCTACTCCAACATCACGCTGACGCGCCCGCTCCGTCCGGAGACCTCGAAGGTCGCGGCCTGGATCTCCTCCGTCACCACCGGAGTGACCCGGCCCACCGCGCAGATCGTCGCGATGCGCGCCAACGGCTCGATCGTCACCCGGTGGGGGCTGCTCGACGTCCTCCCGGTGAGCTGGCGCGGGCCGTCCTTCGATCCGAACAGCCCCGCCGTGGCGACCGAGGTCCTGGAGATCGCGCACCACGGCTTCACGGATGTAGGGGAGTAGCCGACCGATGGACCTCAGCAGTTTCGGTGTGGGCGACAGCCTGGTACGGGCGACGCTCGCCATTCATCAGCCGCCGATCGGCAGCAGCACCACGCCCGGTGCGCTGATGAAGACGTTCGAGTTCGACTTCAACCCGGCCCAGCTGTCGCTGACCCGGCGGGCGAGCTGGAAGACCACGCCCACCGCCGCCGTACGCGACGGCGCGGTGCCGGAGTTCATGGGGCCCGAGCCCCGCGAGATGTCGGTGGAGATCTTCCTCGACCGCTCCGACGACCCGGACAGCAACGACGTGCGCAAGAAGGTCGAGGCGCTCTTCTCCTGCTGCGAGACGACCACGGCGAGTATCGCCGCGAACCAGCCCTCCACCCCCTGGGTGGTCTTCGAGTGGGGCGCCTTCTCGACCGCCCGGTTCCCGGCGTACGTCACCTCCGTACAGGCCACGTACACCCTCTTCAACACCACGGGGATGCCGATCCGGGCCACCTGCCAGGTGAGCATGAACGAGATCCCGGGCAGCACCCTCGGACAGAACCCCACCTCGGGCGCGCTCACCTCCCGCCGGGTGCACCGGGTGGTGGCGGGCGACTCGCTCCAGTTCCTCGCCTGGCGCGAGTACGGGGACGCCACCGCGTGGCGCACGATCGCCGAGGCCAACAGCATCGACAACCCGTCGGTGCTGGCGCCCGGCACCGAGCTGATGCTGCCCGCCGCCGAGGAGGTGCGCGGCTGATGCCCGAGGTCGGCTTCTCCAACATCCTCTTCGTGAAGATCGGGGGCACCAAGCTCAAGAACCCGGAGAACAAGCAACTGGTCGGCGGCTGGGTCGACTTCGGCGCGGGCGTGCCGGGCGCGTTCCATCTCACCTTCCGCGACAACAAGAAGATGCTCCTCGGTGACCTGAGCGTCAAGATCGGCGTGCCCGTGGTGATCGCGCCCGTCACGGACGGCGACGGTGCGCAGAACCCGCTGATCACCGCCGAGGTCACGGCACTTGAGACCGACTACGACCAGACGGGTACGTTCACCGTCATCCGCGGTTACGACAAGGGTCACCGCATGCTCCGGCACCGGCGGGTGAAGGCGTACAAGGGCAAGTCCGCCACCGAGATCGCGAAGGAACTGGCCGGCAAGAGCGGCATCCCGCTCGGCAAGGTCGAGTCGAGCGGCGGGGCGTACGAGTTCATCAGCCAGTCCAATGTCACCGACTGGGACTTCGTCCAGCGGCTCGCGGACGAGAACGAGATGGTGGCGTACATCGACTCGAAGGGCGAGTTCCGGTTCGTCAAGCGGGAAAAGGCGTCGAAGGCCCCGCCGCCGAGTACCCCCAGCGAGAAGAGCCCCTTCGTCCTGGCGGCCGGTAAGGAGATCCTGCGCTGCCGGTCGGCGGTCACCTCGGCCGACCAGGTGGCCGAGGTCCGGGTACGCGGCTGGGACGTCCAGGCCAAGCGGACGGTCATCGGCAAGTCTCCCGCCCTGGACAACGACGGCCTGAAGATCGGTACGACCCCGGCCAGGGTGACGGACAAGTTCGGCAAGGCCGAACTGGTCGGGACCGACCTGCCCTATGACAAGGACACCGAGGCCCAGGACGCGGCCGAGGCGCTCGCCGACGACGTGACCTCCTCCTTCGCCGAGGTGGAGGTCACCGCGCACGGCAACCCGGAGCTGCGTCCCGGCATCCCCGTCACCCTCGCGAAGGTGGGCAAGCCGTTCGAGGGCAAGTACACGGTCACGGGCGCGCGCCACAGCTTCGGGGACCAGGAGCACTACCTGACGTTCCTGACGGTCAGCGGACGCCAGTGGCGTTCGCTGTACGGGCTCGCCTCCGGCGGTGGCGGGGCGGCCTCGTCCCGGCTGCCGAGCGTCGCCAACGCGCTGGTCACCGACATCAAGGATCCGCTCAAACAGGGCAGGGTCAAGCTGAAGTTCCCGTGGCTGGACGACACGTACGTCAGCGACTGGGTCCGCACGGTGCAGTTCGGCGGCGAGAAGGGCGGGAGCCTCATCGGCCCGGACGTCGACGACGAGGTGCTGGTGGCGTTCGACCGCGGCGCGCTCGACCACCCGTACGTGATCGGCGGCCTCTACAACGGCAAGGACAAGCCGGCCCCCAACGACGTGCCGGTGTACGACGCGACGCGCGGCAAGGTCACCCGGCGCACTCTGGCCGACCGCAGCAACAACCGGCTCGACCTGCTCGACCAGAGCGTCGGCCGCAAGCGCGGGGTGCGGCTGACCACCGGCGACCGGAAGCTCACCATCAACCTGGACCGGACGAAGACCGAGATCGTCATCGACAGCAAGGGCACGGTGTCCATCAAGGGCACCGGCGCCGTGTCGATCCGGGCGGGCGGCAACCTGTCGCTGAACGCGGGGGGATCCCTGTCGATCCGCAGCGGCGGCCCGCTCAACATCACCTCGGGCACCGTCCTCAACGTCAACGCGGGCGCCGCCCTCTCCATGAAGGCGGGCGGCGTCGCCTCCCTCAACGCGACGGGGGCGATCAACATGACCACCGTCGGCCTCATGGCGCTCACCGCGGCCACCACCATGCAGCTCACCGCGACCGCCAACCTCGGCCTCAAGGGCCTCACGATCAAGTCCAGCGTGCCGGTCATCCCCACAGGAGGCTTGTGATGGCCGAACAGTTCGTCGGCTCCGGGTGGGCCTTCCCGCTCCGTATCAGCCCCACCGGCGGCATCGCCATGGTCAGCGGGGAACGCGAGGTCGAGGAGGCCATCCGGCTCGTCCTCGCCACCGCGCCCGGCGAGCGGCCGATGCGGCCCGAATTCGGCTGCGCCATCCACGACATGGTCTTCGCACCGGTCAACGAGGCCACCGCGGGCCGGATCCAGCACGAGGTGTACGCCAGCCTCGACCGCTGGGAGCCGCGGATCGACGTGGACGACGTCGCGGTGACCGCGGGGGAGCAGCAGGGCGTGCTCTACATCGACGTCCGCTACTCGATCCGGGGCACCAACAACCCGCGCAGCCTGGTCTTCCCGTTCTATGTCATCCCCTCACACGACGGACCCGAGGGGTCCGGTACGTCCGACGCACACATTGGAAACGACCGCTGATGGCCCTCCCCTCCCCGAACCTCGACGACCGCCGCTTCCAGCAGTTCGTGGACGACGCCAAGCGGTACATCCAGCAGCGCGCCCCCGAGTGGACCGACCACAACGTCTCCGATCCGGGCGTGACCCTCGTCGAGACCGTCGCGCACATGGCCGACCAGATCGTGTACCGGCTCAACCGGGTGCCCGAGAAGAACCACCTGGCGTTCCTGGACCTCATCGGGATCACCCTCTTCCCGCCCTCGGCGGCGCGCGCCGATGTCACGTTCTGGCTGTCGGCACCGCAGCAGCAGCCCGTGATCCTGGCGACGGGCACCGAGGTCGGCACGACCCGTTCCCAGGAGGAGGAGGCGGTCGTCTTCGCCACGGAGCGCGAACTCACCGTCGTGCCCTGTGAGCTGTCGTACCTGACGGTGCAGCGCGAGGGCGACCAGGCCGTCGACCGCACCGCCGACCTCGCCGAGTCCAAGGACGTGCACTGCTTCGGCGAGCCCCCCCGGCCCGGCGACCGCATGATGTTCGGGCTCAGCGCCGCCGTGCCGGACTGCGCGGTCGTCCTGGAGCTCGACAGCCAGGTCGACGGTGTCGGTGTGGACCCGCGGCAGCCGCCGCTCGTCTGGGAGGCGTGGACGCCGGACGGCTGGGCCGCCTGCGAGGTCGACCGGGACACCACCGGTGGTCTCAACCGGCCCGGCGAGGTCGTCCTGCACGTCCCCGGCGGCCACGCGCTCTCCCGTACCGGGCGGCACGAGGCGGGGTGGCTGCGCTGCCGGGTCACCGAGCCGCTCCAGGACCAGCCGTTCTACACCACCTCGCCGACGATCCGGTCCGCCGAGGCGTTCACCATCGGCGGCACCACGCGCGTCGTGCACGCGGAGACGGTGCGCGACGAGGCGCTGGGGGAGGCCACCGGGCTGCCGGCGCTCCGGCTGCAGCTGGCCAACACCCCGGTCATCGGCGATGTGCCCCCGCTGCTCCTCCAGGTCGCCGAGCGCGACGGCTGGGTCGACTGGGAGACCGTCGGCCACTTCGCCGCCTCGGGCCCCGACGACCGGCACATCACGCTCGACGCGACGACCGGTGAGATCGCCTTCGGCCCGTCCGTACGCGAACCGGACGGCACGCTGCGCCAGTACGGGGCGGTGCCGCCCAAGGGAGCGCCGATCCGGGCGAGCCGCTACCGTACGGGCGGCGGCAAGGCGGGCAATGTCGCGCGCGGCGCGATCCGGGTGCTGCGCGACTCCGTCCCGTACATCTCCGAGGTGATCAACCGGGAAGCCGCGGTGGGCGGGGTCGACGGTGAGAGCGTCGAGGAGGCGAAGCTCCGGGCGCCGATCGCGCTGAGCGCCCAGGACCGGGCCGTCACGCTGCGGGACTACGAGGAGCTGGCGCGGCGCGCGGCGCCCGAGACGGCCCGGATCACCTGTCTGGAGGCGGATCCCGACGAGCACGGGGCGCAAGGGGTACGGGTGCTGGTGGTCCCGCAGGCGGTCTCCGACCCGGGCGGGCGGCTGCGCTTCGAGCAACTGGTGCCGGGCGACGCCCTGCTGGGCCGTATCACCCGCTACCTCGACGAACGGCGGCTGATCGGTACCCGGCTGGCGGTCGGGCCGCCGTTCTACCAGGGCGTGACGGTCGTCGCGACGGTGCACGCCTTCCGCGGCACGGAGACCGACCGGGTACGGCGCCTGGCGCACGACGCGCTCTACCGCCACCTCGACCCGCTGACCGGGGGCGCGCACGGCACGGGGTGGCCGTTCGGCCGCCCGGTGCAGGCGGGTGAGATCTTCGCGGTGCTGCAACGGGTGCCGGGCGTCGAGCTGGTGGACGAGGTGCTGCTGCACCCGGCGGACCCGCTCAGCGGCAAGCGCGGCGACCCCACGGAGCGGATCGACCTCCAGGCGCCGGCGCTGGTCTTCTCGTTCGACCACCGGGTCCGGGTCATCGGAGACGCCTCGTGAGTACCGGTACGGGGGCGAGCACGCGGGGCTCGGTGGACGGGCTGGCCTCCTCGTTCCCGCTGGGGATGATGCTCCCCGCGGTCTTCGCGGACGACGACCTCGCCCAGCGTTTCGTGGCGGGCCTGGACGAGGTGCTCGCGCCGTTCCACAACGTCCTGGACTGCCTGGACACCTACTTCACCCCGTCGCTCGCCCCGGCGGACTTCACCCGCTGGGTGGGGAGCTGGGTGGGCGCGGAGACCGAGAGTTACGACGCCGCGCTCACCTCCAGCGAGACGGCCCCCGCCCCGGAGACGATCGCGGCGCTGCGCGCCGCGGTGGCCGCCGCCGTGCGCCTGCACCGTATCCGCGGCACGCGGCTCGGTCTGGCGGAGGCGGTCCGGCTGGTCTTCGGCGTGGAGCCGGAGATCACCGAGAGCGGCGCGGCGACCTGGGACGCCCGCCCGCTGGGCCCGGTCCCGGGCGAGCGCAGGCCCGCACTGCACGTCACCGTACGGCTCAAGAACCCTTCCCCGGCCGACGCGCACCGGCTGGAGCGCCTGGTCGCGGCAGCGCGGCCCGCCCATATGCCTTACACGGTCCAGGTGACCGCCGCTGAAAGGACATCCGACAGGTGACCAGCCAGACTTCTTCCTCGCCGGCATCCTCGCCCCCGCCGTCGCAGGCGTCGGACACCTCCGGTCGCAGGGCGAGCAACTGCGCGGAGTGCGGTACGCGGCCGGAACCGGGCCAGTCCTTCTGCGACGGCTGCGGGGCGGTCCTCAACTGGTCCCCGGAGCCGCCGTCTTCGTCTTCGGCGTCTTCGTCCCCGGCGTCTTCGCCCGCTTCGGCTGCTTCGGCGCCGGGCGGCACGCCGGACACCGGCGGTACGGGCCCGACCGGCGGTACGGCCCCGGCGGCCGGCCCCGGCGGTACGGCCCCGGCGGCGAACACCCCCGCGCCGCGGCCCCACGCGGACCCGGTGACACCGGACGACGAGGACACGACACCCACGCTCCGCAACCGCCAGGCACAGGCCGCCGAACCCCGGGACGCCGCACCGGCGAACCCCTACGCGTCCGCGCCGCCCACCCACGTGGTGACGCCCTCGCACTCTTCCGCCTCCGCCGCCGAGGAGGCGGAACGGGCGCGGGCCCTGCTCGTCCCGGTGGCCGACCCGGAGGGGCGCCCCGCCACCACCCCGGACGTGGCCCCGGTCCTCCCGGGCCGCCCCGCCGCCGCCCGGCCCCGCGTCCAGTCCCCCGGCGCGGAACCGGCCGACGAGACCGGCCCCCCGTGCCCCTGGTGCTCCACCGGCAACCGCCCCGACCGCCACTTCTGCCGCCGCTGCGCCATGGCCCTCACGGACCGCACCGGCATCCCGGACGCCCCCCGTCCCTGGTGGCGCCGCATGTGGTGGGGCGCCGGCGAACGCCCGGCCCCGTGGGCCGGCGACCGCCCGCGTCTGCGGCGGGGTATCAGCGGGATCTTCAGCTGGATCGCCCTGGCCCTCGCGCTGGTGCTCGTGGTGTTCGCCGCGTTCAACGTGGACAACGCCTGGAACGCCGCACGCGACCACTTCGCCAAGCGCGCCCAGGTCAACCCCGACAAGATGACGGCGTCCCGCTCCTTCAAGAACCACGAGCCGAAGGCGGCCTTCGACAAGGTCAGCAACTCCTGGTGGGGCCCCGGCATCGACCAGTCGGCCGAGGGCGAGTGGATCCAGGCCGAATTCCAGCAGCCGATCCGCATTCTCGACGTGATCATCACCCCGGGCATCTCCGTCCGGGCGAGCGACCTGACGGAAGCGGCGATGCCGCACCGGATGGACGCGGTGATCACGGCCGCCGACGGCACGAAGACCACCCGCCAGATCACCCTGGACCAGGGCAGCGGCCCCCAGCGCCGCAAGTTCCGCGTGGGCGAGGTGTCCAGCGTCCGCTTCATCATCCGCTCGGCGTACGGCGCGGGCCCCGAGAAGCAGGTCTCGATCGCGGAGATCGAGTTCTTCGGCCGGTCGAGGGCGAACGACGGCTGAGCCGGCGGCGTACTCGCAGAGGCCCTTCGCGCAGGCCCCTCGTACCGGGAAACCGGTACGAGGGGCCTGTCCCGTTGTCGCCGACTGCCGGTCGGCGTCTAGCGTCGCCGCAGCGCCCACCGCTGGACGGACTCCAGCGGCCCCGCCGTGAAGCACCGCAGCCACAGCGTCGAGCCCGCCATCAGCGCCGCGCACACCGCCGCCCACAGGCCCATCACCCACCACGGGTGCCAGGACGGGCCGAGCCGGTCGGCGAGGCCGAGGCCGATCCCGTACGAGACGAGGACGCACAGCAGGTTCTGAAGGACGTACGCCGACAGGGCGGTCCTGCCGACCGCCGTGAGGCCGTTCAGTACGGGCCCCGGCCTGCGGACCCGGTCCACGAGGGCGCCGAGCAGGCCGAGGTAGCCGAGGGCGGTCAGCGGGCCTGCCACGTACCGGTCCAGGAGGAAGAAGTCCGGCCCGGCCCAGGACGCGGCGACGGTGAGCGGGAGCCCGAGGCCCAGACCCCAGGCGAGCAGCCTGCCACGGATCCGGCGCCCGGTGGCGTCGTCGCCGAACGCGCCGGCGCGGAAGAGCCGTACACCCAGCAGGAAGAGGAAGACGAGCAGGAGGAACGTCAGCACCGGCTCCATCCGGAAGACCGCCGCGTGCTCGACCCGGAAGCCCACCTGATCCAGGTAGGACCCGCGCGCGTACAGTTCGGCCACATCGCGCGGAACCCCGGAGTCCTCCTGCGGCCCGGACGCCGCCAACGCGGCGGTCAGCAGCCCCATCAGGGCGAGATGCGCCCCGGCCGTCCACCACATCACCCGGCGCAGCGCGGCCTCGGAGCGGGTCAGCAGCCGGGCCACGAGCAGCGCGGTCACCGCGTACCCCATCAGGACGTCCCAGGCGAAGACCAGGAGGAAGTGCGCGGTCCCCTCGGCGAACAGGAAGAGCGCCCGCCACCGGTACCGCCCCGGCCACGGCTGCCCGCGCCGGGCGGCGGCGGCGTACTGGATGGCGAGGCCCGCGCCGAACAGGACGGTCAGCAGGGACAGGAACTTGCCGTTGGCGAGGAGCCGCACGACGGACTCGGCCGCGTCCGCGAACGACCCGAAGGACGTCCCGGCCGTACCGCCGCTGAGCACGCCCCACTCCGCGGTGGGACCGGTGAAGATCCACACGTTGGTCGCCAGCGTGCCGAGGATCGCGGCGCCGCGCGCCACGTCGAGCAGCGGCAGCCGGGCGGTGCGGGCGGGTGCCGCGGCTGCGGCGTCCGGAGAGGGCAGGGTGTCGGTCATGCGTCTCATCGTCCGTTCGCGCGGCGCCGACCGCGTCGTGACCGGAGACGAGATGGCACTACACAGAAGGATGTACGGTCCCGCCCAGCCGCTCCACCGCCGTGCGCCACGCGTCGGTCACCGCCCGGCGGGCCTGTTCGGCGGCGGTGACCGGGTCCCCGGCCAGCGTCACCGGCCGCCCGACGTGCACATGGAGCGCGGGGCGGCGCCCGGGCGCGGTCAGCAGCCCGGCGACCTGCTTCCCCGCGCCACCCGAACTGACCCGCCGCGCCCCGGCCTGCCCCAGCGGCACGACCGCCGCCCCGCTCTCGCGGGCGAGCCGCGCGATCCCGAGCCGGAACCGCTCGGGCGCCGCCTCCCCGGAATCGCCCCGCTCCGGCAGCCCGCCCTCGCCGTAGATCAGCACACACCGCCCGGCGGCGAGTGCCTCCCGCGCCCCGTCCAGCGCCTCACCGGCGCGCGGACTCCGCCGGTACACCGGCACATGCCCCTCCCGCGCGAGCACCGCCCCGAGCCCCGGTATCCGCCACAACCCGGCGGTGGCCATCACCACCGGCTCAACTCCCAACCGCCGCAGGGCGGCCAGCACCAGGGCGGGATCGAAGAGGCTGGTGTGATTCGCCGCGACGATGCTCCCGGGCGCGGGGCCGCCGCCGTCCTCGGCGTCGGTGGTGACGGTGAGGGAGCCGAAGGCGGGCACGAGGCGGTGGGCGATGCTGCTGAGCACGTACGGTCCTCCGGATCGGGGCGGGTCGGGCACCTGCTGTTCCGATGGTCACCCGGAATCCCCGCGACCGCGTGAGTAGCCGTACTCATCGGGGCCGTGGGCCGAGCCGGCTTGCTGTAGCGGTAGTCCCGCGTGCTGGGACTACCGGTACGGGTGCCGGGCGGTCACTGGCCCCTGCGGGTCCACCACGGCGCACCGGCCTTTCGGTCGGCTGCAAGCCATGCCCGGACCGCAGCCCGTACGGTCTTCATCGCGTGTCCGCCTCGAAGTCGATGCCGGTGCGGGGCTGTTCGGGGTCGTCCGGGCGACGGTAGTCGGGGCAGACGGTGTTGCCGCACTCGCAGGGCGGCCACGTGAGCGGTGCGCCGGGGGCGGTCTTCTTCACGACCAGGACTCCGTCGGTCCCGTACGTCTCGATGAGCAGCGACAGGCGCCGCCGGGCCTCACTCCGTGCCATGGCCGGGCCTCCTCCCGACGGGTGCGTGGAGATGGTCCGTGTCGCTGTGGGCGCGCGACGTCCGTTGAACCGTCATGGCCGCTCCTTGTCCGGCTGGTGACTACCCCGGTTGTGTACTGGGTGTAGCTAGTTGGTCACGGAGCGCCGCTGATTCCAATAGAATTGCCCTACTTGAGCGGCATCGTGCAAGGCGGCTGCCTGCTGGGATGCCGCGTGTGATCAGTGGAGCGAGAGGTCACCGCAGTGGACGAGACGACCCCGGCCGAGCAATTGAATCCACTCCAGCGCTTCGGACTTGACGTCAGAACGGTCCGGCTGGGACGGAAGCTGACGCAGAAGCAGTTGGGTAAATCGGCGGGCTACTCCGAGGCGTACGTCAGCCGCGTGGAGAGCGGGCAGTGGATGGCCAGCGAGAAGTTCGCCAAGGGCTGCGACCTGGTGTTCGGTACGAACGGACTCTTCGCGGGTCTGCTGCGGAGGATCGACGAGGGGGACCATCCGAGCTGGTTCGCGCCGTATCTCGATCTGGAGCGGAAGGCGACGCGGATACTCGACTACTCGTCCAACCTTGTGATGGGGATCCTCCAGACCGAGGAGTACGCGCGGGCCGTCTTCGATGCGTACTTCTCTCATGGAGTTGTAGAGGTGATCGAGGGCAAGGTGGCCGCGCGACTGCGACGGCGCGAGGTGTTCGAGCGGGAGAACCCGCCCCTGCTCTGGGCCATCCTCAACGAAGCGTGCCTGAGGACGATCGTGGGCGATGCCGCTGTCATGGCCGGGCAGCTCGCGTACCTGGCGTCTGCCGCCGCGTCGCCGCACATCAAGCTCCAGATCATGCCGTTCTCCGCAGGCGCTCCGGCGGCGAGCAGCAAGCCGTACACCCTGCTCCAATTCGCGGACTCCCCGACCGTGTTGTACACGGAGACCCGGGTAGGGGGCAGGATGCACGACTCCGCCAGGACGGTCACGGTGGCGCTCGATGACTATGATCTGCTCAGAGCGCACGCGTTGTCGCCGGATCGATCACTGACCCTGATCAGGACCTTGTCGAAGGAGTACCGCGCATGAGCGCCGGCTCGAAGCTCGCTACCGCCCAGTGGGTCAAGTCCTCTTACAGCGACGCCAACGGCGGACAGTGCGTCGAGGTCGCCGAGGGTTTCCCCGGCGTGGTCCCCGTACGCGACAGCAAGGTCCCCGAAGGGACCCCGCTCGTTTTCCCGGCCGGCGTCTTCGCCGCGTTCGTGGCCGCCGTTCAGGACCGTACGCTCCCGAGCTGCTGATCAGGAGTGGCCGCGGCCGGCTTGGGCTGGTAGCCCAGGCGGCCCCGGGTGGCGATGAGCAGGATGACGGCCACCACGCCTGAGGCGATCAGCGAGATCCGGCCGGCGTTGCTGTGGTCGAAGTCGACTGTCGGGAACATGTCGGACGCCGCCACCGAGGCGAAGTTGTTGATGCCCACGTGGAGCAGGAGTGCCATGGGCATGCTCTCGCCCGTCCGGTTGAACACCCAGGTGATCACCAGGCTGATGGTCGTCGCGGCCAGCACGAACTCGGCGATGGCGAGGGCACTGATGTGCGGGTAGCCGCCCCACTCGCTGAAGAACAGCGGCAGGTGCCACACGCCCCAGAGCGGGCCCAGGATCAGCGTGCCCACCAGGGGTCCGAAGCGGTCCTGGAGGCGCGGGAGGGCGAAGTCCCGCCAGCCGGGCTCCTCCGAGAGGCCCGTCGTGAGGATCTGGATGAGCAGCATGGGGAGGTACGCGACCACCACCGCCGCCGAGGGGAACCGGATGTCGCCGCCGGACAGGGGGAGCGTGGCGAGGATGAGGGCCGCGGGCACGCCCACGATGATCCCGGCGTACCAGCGCCAGCTCACCCGCCACTTCGTCAGCCGGCCGACCCACCGCCTGAGCCCGTCCTGGCCCTCCGTGGCCGCGGTGACGAGGAACGCCGACAGGATGGGGCCCAGGTAGGCGCCGGGCAGGACGCCCAGGAACTGGGTGGTGCCGAGGAGCGCCGGGAAGCGGAAGTCCCAGACGCCGAGCCCCGTGGCCGAGAGGATGTACGGCGTCCACGCGATCCAGCTCAGCACCATCGCCCCGGCGAAGAACCAGAGCATGGGGCGGCGGTCGATCGCGCCCCGGATCCCGGACTTCCGGGGCTCGGTGGGCGCGTGGGCGAGAGTCGGATGTTCGTGGAGGGTCACGGTGTTCCTCTGCGAGAGGGTGGCTTTCGGTGTGATCAGCACACCAAAAACCGGGCCCCGGGGTCATTCCCGCGCACTGCCGAAGGTGGGGTGGAGTCCGCTCCACCCCCCGGCGCCCGACCGGCGTCAGACGAAGAGGAACGCCGCCGCCGTCGAGGCGCCCAGCGCCGTGCCCGCGAGCGTCTGCGCGACCGTGTGGTAGGTGAGGGCCACGCGGGACCAGCAGACCGCCGCCACCAGCGTGTACGCCGGCAGCCACCACGGGGAGTGCGCCGCCGCGAGGAGGGCCACCAGGCCGGAGGCCACCGCCGCGTCCACGGAGATCTTCCACACCGTGTTGATGATCAGGATGCCCACGGTCATTACCCAGAGCGCGAGCATCGTCGCCAGGATGCCGGTCGGGGCGTTGCCCAGCACCATCGCGAGCGCCCCGGTGCCGATCGAGCCCAGGATGACGAAGAAGATCGGCGCGCGCTGCGTACGGTCGACCACGTGGCGGTCGCCCCACGCGCCGCGTTTGCGGCGCCATTCGATGTAGCCGGCGGGTATGAGCCCCGCGCACAGCGCCGCCAGCAGCCCCCAGGGGATCCCGGTCCAGTCGCCCGCCGTCGCGAGGCCGATACCGGGCATCGCGGCCAGGATGATGTTGCGGGGCTGGAGGATGTTCGTGACCGCGAGCGCCCACGGCCGGTCGGGGGTCACGTACGGCTGGGGAGCCTCCGCGTCGGTGGTGGACGGGGTGTCCGTGGTGTTGGTGGTGTCGGTGGTCATGCCGGCTGCTCCATGGACGCCAGCACCCGCCGCGTCCGCTCGTCGGTGATGGTCCGGTACGCGGCGGCCACCCGCGTCAGCCAGGCGACCTCGTCGTCCTGGTCGGCGGCGTGCTGCGGCTCCACGGCCGCCGCCGGGCCGGCGGGCGCGCCGTCGGTCCTGGCGGTCAGGGCCGCCTTGATCCAGTACGCGTCGGCCAGTGGGCCGGCCTGTTCCGGGTCGCCGGTCTCGGCCGCCGCCGCACTCTTGGCGGCGGGGAGCAGGCTGTCCGGTACGTAGTGCCGCAGCTTCTCCATCGCGTCCGCGATGTCCGCCGCCCACCGGTCCACGCGCAGGTCCGCCGGGGTGTCGAAGCGGGTCAGCTCGCGGGACAGCGACGCGGGCGGCTCGAACGGCTGGTCGGGGAAGGCCGTCATCAGCTCGTACCAGAGCGGGTGCAGCGCGGCCTGGGCCCGCCACAGCCTGGCCCGCCGCCACCCCTTGCTGAAGGCGGGGATGGACGCGCCCAGCGCGAAGAAGGCGAAGAGCACGATCTGCGCGGCCTCGGTGACCTCGTCGAAGGTGAGCGCGAAGGAGGGGCTGGGGGTGTCGACGACGCTGACCCACATGAACAGGGTCCGGCTGACGGTGTAGCCGACGCCGATGAACATGGCGAACGTCATCATGCCGAGCCCCACCCGCAGATGGCGCAGCGTGGCGGCGCCGGTGGCCAGCGCCCACTGATAGGCGCAGACGGCCGAGGCGGCGCCCAAGTAGAGGTAGAACACGCTCATGTAGAGCGTCGCGCCCCACTGGCCGGCGTGGTCGGAGACGAAGCGGTCCGACGGTACGGAGCGGTCGACGACGGTGAAGAAGAGGACCGTGAGCAGGATCAGCGTGGCCACGGACGCCTTCGCCGCCACGTGCTGGACCGTCCGCGCGAACCGTACGTGCCGGGGGACGTCCCCGTCGTCCGGGTAGCGCCCGTAGATCGCGACGATGTAGCTGAGAATGGCCAGAATCGCGATGGTCGCCGTGTAGTGCTTGATCAGTACGGCGAGATCCGTGACGGGGCTGTTGTTGAGGCTGATCCGTACGATCCGGGTCTTCGTCCACAGGGCGATCGCGAACCCCGCGTAACACCCCCACAGCGCGCGTCGGCGCTTGTCCTCCTCGTCGCCCCAGAGCGCGGCGGGCATGCGCCACAGGGCCACGGCCGTCATGAGGCCGGCGATGAGATATCCGGCGAGGTCGAGCGCGGTCACGGGCGTCCATCCTTCAAGGAGCGGTACGGGAGGGGGTACGTACGGGGCGCGGGTTACGTGGGGGGCGGGCCGGGGCTCTCGGGGCCCGCGCCCGGGCCGCCGCCCCTGCGGCGGTACGCCACCGGCCGGGAGAGGGAGTTGGCCAGCCTGCCCACCACGTCGTCGCTCGTCAGGTCCCTGGCCATCCGGGGGATGAGCGACGCGCCGAACTCCGCCACCCGCTCGTCGTGGGCGTCGTACTGCGCGCGTGCCTGGATCGTCGGCGGTTCGTCAGTCGCGAGGACGCGGCTGATCAGCGAGGTGTCGAAGACGGGGAGGAAGCGCCGCAACTGCTCCTCGTCGAGCCCCGTACCGTGGTCGAACCACTCGTGGCACAGCTCGTGCAGGATCACGTGCTGGGTCTGGTACGCGGTCGGGCGCCGCCGGTACAGGACGAGGCTGGTGTCACCGGCCGAGATGCGCAGGCCGCACGCGGCGTCGAGGCGGGCCAGGGCGTCGGGGAGTTCGTGCAGCACGATCGTACGGCCGCGCGCCGCCGCCATGTTGGCGACCAGGCCCTCGACGGTGAACGGGGTGGGCAGGGGCAGATCGGCGAGTCCGGACTCGCACTCCCGCCGCAGCGCGCGCATGGATCGGCTGGAGCGCATGGACATGGCAGCCCCTTGATCGTCGTCGCGCGTGCGGGTGGCATGCGGTCGGCGATTCTAGCCAAAGGACATGTGCATGCCCGCTCTGCGCATCGGGATCCGGCTGATCTCGACAGCGCTCCCGGACGGCCTCCGGACGGCCTCCTGGGCGGCTTCCCGGACGGCCTCGCGGACCCCGGGTCAGGCGCCCGGCCCGGTTCCCGTGTCGGGTCCCGAGGGCGGCCGCTGGTCCCGCTGGGCCGCCTTCGTGTCCTCCAGGAGCGAGAGCGCGAACTTCAGCAGCTCGGGCGGGAGCCCGCCGTCGCCCAGGCCCCGCGCGGCCAGCCCGCTGATCTCGCCCGTACGGCGCTTCACGAGGAACTGGAGGCCGGCCACGACCTCGTCCACGACCTCGGACTCCTCCTTGAAGAAGCGCCAGTCGACGCCGAATCCGAGCCCGAGCGCCCGCAGGATGTCCTCGGAGGGGTGGGTGACCTTCCCGGCGAGGATGTTGGAGAAGTAGCTGTGCGAGAGGGATCCGCCGCGTTCCTTGACCAGATCCGCGAAGACCCGGCCGGAGATCCGCTGGTCCGGGAAGGTCTTCTCCACCATGTACTCGACCTTCTGCTGCAGCGTGCGCAGTTCGGGGGTCTCCTCGCCGGCGGATCGCCGGTCGGCGGGGCGCTGCTCCGGGACCTGCCCGTCGCCGCTGTCCATGCAGCCCCCCCTACGTCCACGTACGGCTTTGGTCAACGGGCCCGACTGTAACGGACCCTGAGGCGGTGGGGCACCGTCGGCGGTGAGAAGTGGAGCGTCCTGGTCCAACCCGCAGTACAGGGTTGCGCAAACAATCACGGGCGCTGTTAACTCAAGAAAACATGGGCAGGGGACCACGAGGGGAGTCCCCTGCTCATGGCAGCGCGCGCCCGCGAAAAGGCCCCGGTCGCCTGGGGCGTACCGGGGCTGTAGAGCTTTGGGCAGAGGTGTAGCCCTTCGCGACGGGGGATGCACGAAGGGCTACGCGAGCCATTATGACACCTTGTCAGCGCGTTCGACAGCCGACCTGCCAAAGAGTGTCTGTTTTTGCAGGTCGGACGCGTCTCTTCGATGCCGGACAGGTTCTTGGGCGGTTGGGGGCCCGGTGGGTCGGAGGTGGGCCAGAGGTGGGTCGGAGGCGGGTCGGATCACCGCGTTCGCCGGCTCCTCGCCGCGCAGGACGCGCACCACGTCGGCCGCGACGGTGGTGCCCATCGCCTGGTTGGCCTGGTCGCTGAATGCCGCGCAGTGCGGCGGCAGTACGACCCCGGGCGCGTCCAGGAGCCGGTTGCCGACGGGCGGTTCGCTGCTGAACACGTCGATTCCGGCGCCGCCGAGGTGCCCGCTGTGCAGCGGATCGGTGAGGGCCTCCTCGTCCACCAGGCCCCCGCGCGCCGCGTTGAGCACCGGTGCGCCGGGGCCGCCATGTCCCGTATCTCCTTGGTGAGTTGTGCCTCGCCGAGGGGGTGGGTGAAGGCGCTGCGGCGGGCCGGGGCGCCGGCGGTCCCGAAGACCTCCCGAGGGGCGCGGGAAGTCTGGCCGAAACTGGGCGTTGTCACGAGGATCTGATCACGGTCCAGACGGTCAGCGAGGTGGTGCCGAGGGCCGGGCCGCCGATGGGCCGGAGGGTGCTGCGCGCCGCGGCGGTGCCGCCGATCGTCATGCTTCTCCCGCCTGAGTGCCCGCCGTTGGGCGTGTTCGGCCCGTATCTCGCCTGCCGAGATTGCGTGGTGCGTGCATATCGCTGGCGTGACTGCGTGATGCGCGCGAGGATCTGTGTGGTGTCTTCTGTGCAACGGGGACAACGAGCCGTGCCCGGCCCGTAATCTGTCCGGTGACCCGGGTGACCAGAGGATGACGACGATGGATCCGCAGAACGCCCCCCAGGGCCCGCACGACGCCGCCGCCCCCGGCCCTGCCGACGGCGCGGTGCCCGGCTCCGGCTCCGCGCCCGGCTCCGGCTCGGGTTCCGGCCATGGTCCCGGGGCCCCCGCCGGTGCCGAACGGCTGCGGGCGGCCGACCGCCGTGAGCTGATCCTGCGGATGGTCGCCGCCGACGGCACGGTGGCGGTCGAGGAGCTGGCGCGCACCCTCGCCGTCACGCCCTCCACGATCCGCCGCGACCTGGCCCACCTCACGGAGCAGGGCAAACTGGCCCGTACCTACGGCGGAGCCATCACCCCGGGCCACACACCCGAGCCCTCGCTCAATCAGCGCTCGGGGCTCGCGGTGGCGGAGAAGGACCGGATCGCGCGCTGGGCGGCTGCGCGGATCGCGCATGGCGATACGGTCATCCTCGACGCGGGCACGACGACCGGCCGGCTCGCCCACCACCTGCGCGGTCAGAGCGAACTCACCGTCATCACCAACGGGTTGACCACCCTGGTCGAGCTGGCCGAGGCCGACGGCGTCGAGGTCATCACCCTCGCCGGCACACTCCGCCACGTCAGCCACGGCTTCGTCGGCCCCCTCGCCGAACTGGCCCTGTCCCGGCTCACGGCCGACAAGGTCTTCCTCGGCGCGGACGGCCTCGACGCCAAGCTCGGCATCTGCGAGGCGAGCCTTCAGCAGACGTCCCTTAAGGAGCTGATGGCGGCGCGCGGCGCGGAGCTCTACGTCCTCGCGGACAGCAGCAAGTTCGGCCAGCGCCCCTTCACGGCGTGGGCGCCCCTGGACCGCGCGTGGACCCTGGTGACGGACACCGGCGCGACGGACGAACAGCTGCGGCCCTTCCGGGAGTTGGAGCACGTCACCGTCGTCATGGTGTGACCCCCGCCGGGGCCCGCGGGGCCCGTCATGAGGCCGAGGAGATCACGAGCCGGAGAGGATCACGAGCCCGAGGAGATCACGAGCCCGAGCGTCGGCACCAGCGTCACCAGGAGGCTGACCGGCCAGTACAGCGGCCAAGCCACGGGGATCCTGCGCCGTACGGGGCGGTTGGCGAGCCACCAGAGCAGAGCGAACCCGACCACCGGCGCGAGGAACACCAGCAGGACCGCCGTGCCGTCGTTCTCCGTCGGGTTGCGCATCTCCCCGCCGTACTCCGCGAGCGGCCCGTTCGCGAGAAAGTACCAGAGCAGCCACGTCGCGACGACAGCGGGAACTCCCAGGACCAGGTTCATGCCCACGGCGGTCAGCCACCACTTCCACATGCGCCCAGTATGTCCGGGGGCCGCACCGGACCACGGCCCTACTCCGCCTTGATGGCCCCGAGCAGGTCGAGGCGGGCGGCGCGGCGGGCGGGCCAGAGCGCGGCGAGCATGCCCACCAGGCCCGCCAGCGCCAGGAAGACGGCCAGGCGCCCCCAGGGCAGGACGAGTTCGAGGCCCGGGGTGTCGGAGGCGAGCAGCCGGCATCCGGCCCAGCCGAAGAAGGTGCCCAGACCGATGCCGAGGACACCGCCGAAGAGGGAGATGGTCAGCGACTCCAGCCGCACCATGAGCCGGGCGCCCCGCCGGTCCAGCCCGATGGCGCGCAGCATGCCGATCTCCGGGGCCCGTTCGACCACGGACATGGCCAGGGTGTTGATGCCCCCGAGGACCGCCACGACCACCGCCATGGCGAGCAGCCCGTAGAGGATGTTGAGCATCATGGTCGTACCGCGGGCGATGGAGTCGGAGAGGTCCTGCTTGCTCTGGACGAGTACGGCCGGGCTGTCGCCGAGCGCCGCGGCGATGCCCCGCCCGACGGCGTAGCCGGGGCCGTCCTCGGCCTTCACCAGGACCTGGCTCGCACGCGGGGTCTCCAGGTGCGGATCGAGGGTGCGGGTGTCCATGACGAGGCCGCTCAGCAGATCGTCCGCCTCGAAGACGCCCGCGACGGTCAACCGGTCGCGCTTTCCGTCCGGGTAGGTGACCGGCACGGTGGTGCCGGTGCGCCATCCGCGCCACTCCGCGGTGCCCGTGGAGACGATGACGCCGCGGCCGCCGAAACAGGCGAGCGAGCCGTCGGTGAAGTCGGGCCGGACCATGCTCCGTACGGTGGCGGCGTCGATGCCCGTCACGTACGTCTCTTCGTCGGCGACGCGGACCGACGCCTCGCGCAGGGGGCTCACGGCGCCGACCCCGTCGACCTCGCGGAGGCGCTGCTCCACCGTCCCGGAGAGCGGTTCGTAGGTGGCCATCCGTACGACGTAGTCCGCGGCGAGGGTGGCGGTGGCCCGCTGGTCGATGCTCCGCTCGCCGCTGACCCCGACCACCGTCAGCGCGGTGATCAGGGTGAGGCCGATGGTGAGGGCCGACGCCGTGGCCGCGGTACGGCGCGGATTGCGCAGGGCGTTCTCGCCGGTCATGATCCGGTCGGCCTTCCGCATGATCCTCGGCGCGCAGCCGGACATGGACGTCGTCGCCGAGGCCGCCAACGGCACCGACGCGGTGGAGGCGGCCCGCCGGCGGGCGCTGACGCCCCGCGTGGAGGTGGAGGTGGAGGTGGAGGTGGAGGTGGAGGTGCAGATGGAGGCGGCTCTAGCTGATCAGGCCCTTCCCCCGCAGGTACGGCAGCGGGGAGACGTCCGAGCCGAAGTCCGGGCCCGTGCGGATCTCGAAGTGGAGGTGCGGGCCCGTCACATTGCCCGTGGCGCCGGAGAAACCGATGACCCGGGAGCCCTCCACGCGCTGGCCGGCGGTGACCCGTATCTCCAGGAGGTGGGCGTACTGACTGTACGTGCCGTCCTCGTGGCGGATGACGATCTGGTTGCCGTAGTCACCGCCCGGGCCCGCCGTGACCACCTCGCCCGGACCGATCGCCCGGACCTCGGTCCCCGTGGGCACGACGAAGTCGATGCCCGTGTGGAAGCCGGTGGACCAGGAGGAGCCCTGCTGGTGGTACGGGGCGCCCGCCGGGCCGACGACGGGGAGGGTCCAGTTGCCCGGCAGTGAGCCGCCGGCCGGGACCACCATGTAGGAGGAGGACTTCATGACGCCGCGTACGTACTCGAACGTCGCCCCGTCCGACCAACTGGCGCGTGGCACACCGCGGTACGTCTCCACGGTCTCCCACCCGGCGTGATACGCGGCCAGGGCCACCTCGATCGGTTTGCCGCGGTAGTCCGGGTGTTCCTTCGCCTTCACGAGGAGCTTGCACATCGCCCGGCCCTGCGACGGTATGGCGTCGGCGGGGTCCCAGACGTCCACCCGGCCGTCCTCGTTGGCGTCGTACCCCTCGGCCTCCCACACGTCCGGCCGGAACTGGGCGATGCCCTGTGCCGGCGGACGGTCCCCGGATTCGATCGACTGGGCGCGCGCCTGGAAGTTGCTGCCCTGCTTGAGCTGCGCCGCCAGGACGGTGGCGGGCAGCTTCTGGTCGCAGTCGGCCGCCGCGTCGAGGATGAGCTGCCCGTACTCGGGGGGCACACCGCCGTCGCCGGCCTTCAGCTCGGTCCCCATCGGCGCGGGTGCGCCGAGGTCGGCGTCCTCCCCGTCGTTGACCGACGAGATCAGCAGAAAGCCGAGGCCGACCGCGATCGGGGTCATCACCAGCCCGGCCATCACCGGGACGATCCAACGCGCGTTTCCCATCGGTTCTCCCAGGACGGGTGTTCGAAGTCCCGACGGCGCACGACCCTATGCCATCGGCCGGTCAGGACCGGACCCCGCCCTTCTCTCCCAGGCAGGGTCCGGGCCGTCAGCCGGAGACCATGCGGAAGGCGGTGTCCGCCCGGTAGAGGCCGCTGTTCTGGTACGGGTCCAGCCAGAGCTGGAAGTCACGGTGGCGGATGAAACGGCCGGGGTAGTTGACGGACTCCAGCATGATCGTGCCGTTGCCGACGGAGCGCGGGCAGAACGTGGCGTCCTTGCGGAAGGTGCCGCCGGTGTCGGAGTCGGCGCGCAGCCGGAAGTTCGAGTGGCGCAGGTAGCGGCCGTTGCTCAGGGCGAAGGAGTAGCAATTCGAGTCGGTGAGGCCCTCCTTGACGGTGAAGGCCGCCGCACCGCGGCTGACTCGGTCGAGATAGCCGACGCCGTTGCCGCGTATGTACCAGTAGCGGTCCGGGTAGTTGACGGCCTGCATGGCCGCCGTGCGGTCCGGCGAGGAGGTCGGCCGGCCGATCGAGCCGCCGTTCCAGCCGCTGCCGCCCCCGCTCCCGCCGTTCCAGCCACTGCCGCCGTCGCCCCAGCCGCCGGCCGATCCGGGGCCCGGGGCGGGGTTGCCGCCGGAGCCGCCACCGGATCCGGAGCCGGAGCCCGACCCGGAGCCGCCCGACGCGGAGTCACCCTTCTCGCCGTCGCCTTTGCCGTCCGCGCCGCCGGTGGTGGCGCCCTTACCGTCCTCGGAACCCGGTTCGCCGGTCTTCGCGGCGCGCGGCGGGTCGTTCGCGGCCTCGCCGTGCTGGACACCCGGGGAGACCGCGGACTCGGCCTCCGACAGGGACCCCGCGGAGTCGCCGCCGTCGCCCGGATTGCCCTCCGGGGGCTCGGGGTAGCCGCGCAGCCCGGGGACGGTCGCTCCGGTGATCGGCGCGGCGGCCTTCACGGCCTCCCGGTCCTGCGATCCGGCCATGACGACGAGCGTGGCGCCGCAGGCGAGCGCGGCGGCCCCGGCGAGCACGGTGACCCACAGGGAGCGGCCGTGCTGCTCGGGCTGCTCGAACGGGATCCGCCCGCCCGGCAGTGTGCCAGGGCCCGGACCGGGCGGCGGCCCCGGCGGCGGCACGGGCAGCAGCGCCGAGGGCCCGACCGAACCGCGCGGCCAGCCGAGCCCGTTGGGCGGCCCCTCGGGGGGCAGCCGGCCGGGGTCGGTGCCGACGAGGGGGGTCGCGGAGATCACGGCGGTGGGCGCGTCCGGGGCCGCCGGGGCGTTTCCGGGCGCGTCCTCGAAGAGTTCCAGGTCCGACGGGTCGGGGCCGGCGGACGGATCGGGTGCGCGCAGGGCCGCGAGTTCCTTGCCCGGACCGTGCGGGGGTAGGGGGCCGGCCGCTGGTGCGGGGGCGTGAGCGTTCACGGGACCGTGAGCGTTCACGGGGCCGTGAGCGTTCACGGGTCCGGGCGGGCCCGCCGGGGCGGGGATTCCGCCCGGAGGCACGGGAACGGCGCCCGGCTCGTCGGCGGGAGATCGCTGATCGATGGGCCGAGTGGGGTCGGCACCGCTCATCTCTGACATGCGCAGCTTGCCTCCAGCGTCGCCCGCGGGGACGGGGGACGCGGATCCGTGACCGAGTTCCGGGATCAGAGGTCCGGGATCTGCGATCGGTCGGCAAAAGGGGAGGGGGTGAAGAGGGGGAGGGGTGGAGACGGGGGAGGAGGTGGGCGTCGCGGTGGACGCGGATGGCCCAACGAGGCCAGGGGTGTGGCGTGTTGGGTGTATGCAGTGTGTTGCTTCGGTGTGACAGGTGGAAGAGTAGTGGACCAAGTGACCTTTGCGTAAAGGCTGCGGCGCCTGGTTCCCGGGCCGCAAACACGGAAGGGTCGGTTTGGCGCGATGAATTGCCTCGCACCGCCTCGCGATCTCCGCGCGTCTGCCGAGGTCCCGACGGGTCTGGCCTCGGGCTGACCCGGACGGCGATGCTGGCACCGAATCGCCGCCCGCGCCCGGCGATCGCTCAGATATGGCGAAATTCATACGCTCCCGAGCCCGCCCCGGCGCGTATCGGCACCCCCCGGCGCGTATCAGCGCCCCTCGGTGTGTGCGGTGCCTCCTCGGTGCGTACCGGCGCCCGCCCCGGCGCGTATCGGTGCGCCCTCGGTGTGTCTCGGCGCCTCCCCGGCACGTATCGGCCTGCGCCCCGCAGGGGTCAGTGCGCCGTGGCGGGGGCCTGCGCCTCCGCGACGCCCCGGGTGATCCTCCGGCCGATCAGGGCCACCAGTTTGCGCGGGCGGCGCGGGGTGAGGTGGGCCATCGCGAAGTTGCCCCGGCCGGGCACCGCATAGCCGCGGTCGCGGCCGAGCGCGCGCAGGGCCGCGGTGACGACGCTCTCCGGCGTGTCCAACGCCGCCCCGAGCGCCGCCTTCCGGGTGCCGAGCCGCTCGAAGAACGCCGTCTCCACCGGACCCGGCGCGACGGCCAGCACCGTGACCCCCGTACCGCGCAACTCGCTCCACAGCGCGAGGCTGAAGTTGAGCACGAACGTCTTGGACGCGGCGTAGGTCGCGAAGTACGGCGCGATGTTGAAGGCGGCCGTGGAGCTGATGTTCACCACGGCCCCCGAGCCGCGCGCGAGCATGCCGGGGACGAGGGCGTACGTCAGATCCGCGACCGCCACCACGTTCACCATGAGCTCGTCGTGCTCGCGTCCGGCGTCGAGATGCTGGACGCGGCCCGCCGTGCCGAAGCCCGCGTTGTTCACGAGCAGGTCGACGGTGAGCCCGCGCGCGGTCAGCTCCCCGGCCACCCGCGCCGCGGCGTCGGGCGCGGCCAGATCCTGGACGATCACCTCGGCCCGTACGCCGTACCGCCCGCGTACCTCCTCGGCCAGGGCCCGCAGCTGCTCCTCGCCGCGCGCGACGAGGACGACATCGTCACCGCGCGCGGCGAGCCGGCGGACGAACTCGGCGCCGATGCCGGAGGAGGCGCCGGTGACGAGGGCGAGTGGGTTCCTGGTGCTGGTCATGAGTACGTACGCTCCTTCGGTTCGCGCGGCGATACTGCATCTGCTTGTTCTAGCTAAACACATAACTGCAACTCAAAGTAGCAGTTAGCTTGAAAAGTGGACGGTGATGTAACTTCTGTCCATGGCCACCACACCAGGAAGACGCCTCAGGGCGGACGCCGAACGGAGCATGCGCGCGATCATGACCGCGGCCGAGCGGCTGCTCGGCGAGAATCCGGCGGCCACGACCGAGCAGATCGCCGAGGCGGCCGGGGTCGCGCGCACCACCATCCACCGGCGGTTCGCCAGCCGTGAGGCACTGATCGAGGCCATGGAGGCCACCGCCTGGCGAGAGATGGACGAGGCCGTCGACGCGGCCCGCCCGCGCACCGCGCCGCCCCTGGTGGCGCTCCACCAGGCCACCGCGAACATCCTCAGGACCAAACCGGGTTGGCGCTTCACCCTGGCCAGGTCCGTACCGCTGGGCGCGGAGGCGCGTACGCTCCAGGCGTCCGTCATGGAGAAGTGCGACGCGGCCTTCCACCGCGCGAAGGAGGCCGGGATCCTGCCCCCGGACGCCGACGTGGCCTGGGCCCGCCGTGCCTACCTCGCGCTGCTCACGGAAACGGTGGACGGCATGACGGCACCGGCGGGCCCGGACGCCGACGCCGATCCGGACGCGCTGGCGTCACGCCTGCTCGACACCCTCATGCGCGGGGTGGCGACGCGCTGACCGGCGGGGGATCCGGCTCCCGGCCGGGAGCGCCGTGCCGCCCCGGGGACCGGCCTCCGCCTCACAACTCACCCGTGACGAAGTCCCCCAGCGACCCGAAGTCCTCGCCGAGGGCGAAGTCCGCGCCCCCGCCGGCGCCATGTCCCGCGCGGTACGCCTCCGTACCCGGGAGCGCCTGTTCGGTCCAGATGCACTTGCCCGTCGCCGTGTAGCGCGTCCCCCACCGCTGCGAGAGCGCCGTGATGAGCTGGAGCCCCCGTCCGCCCTCGTCCGTCGCCGAGGCGCGGCGGATCCGAGGGGTGGTCAGGCTGCCGTCGCCGACCTCGCAGACCAGTTCGGCGCTGCGCAGCAGCCGGAGCCGTACGGGGCCCTTGGCGTGCCGTACGACGTTGCCGACCAGCTCGCTCGCCAGCAGTTCCGTGGTCATCGCCAGGTCGTCGAGGCCCCAGGCGGCGAGCTGTTCGCGTACGTGTTTGCGCGCCTCCCCGGCCGCCTGCGGACGCGAGGGGAGCGGCCAGGAGGCCATGTGGTCGGCGGCGAGCGCGTGGACGCGGGCGACGAGGAGCGCCGCGTCGTCGGGGGTGCGCTGGTCGGCGGGGAGCAGTCCGGCCGTCAGGGTGTCGCAGAGCTGGTCCAGGTCGGCGGTGGGGGAGGTGTCCGCGCCGCGGAGCAGGTCCGCGAGCGCGGTCATCCCCTCGTCGATCTCGCGCCCCTCCGCCTCGACCAGACCGTCGGTGTAGAGGACGAGCAGCCCCTCCTCCGGGATCGTCAGTTCCACCGTCTCGAACGGCGGCTCGCCCGCGCCGAGCGGCGGGTCGGGGGCCAGGTCGGGGAAGTGGACGGTGCCGTCGGGGTGGACCACGGCGGGCGGTGGGTGTCCGGCGCGGGCGAAGGAGCAGACCCGGGTGGTCGAGTCGTACAGCGCGTACAGGCAGGTGACGAACGAGTCCTCGCCGAGGGCGCCGACGATGTCGTTGAGGTGGCTCATGATCTCGTCGGGCGGCAGTTCGAGGGCGGCCAGGGTGTGGACGGCGGTACGGACCCGTCCCATGGTGGCCGCCTCGGAGAGCCCGTGGCCCATCACGTCGCCGATGACCAGCGCGACCTGCCCGGCGGAGAGCGGGATGACGTCGTACCAGTCGCCGCCGACGTCCATGCCCTGCCCGGCGGGCAGATAGCGGGCGGCGGCCGTGCACGCGGGCACGTCGGGCAGGGTGTGGGGAAGCAGGACGCGCTGGAGTTCGCGGGACCGGGTGTGTTCGGCGTCGTACAGCCGGGCCCGTTCCAGGGCGTGCGCGACGAGGGCGCTGATCGCGGTCAGCAGGGTGCGGTCGCCGTCGGGGAAGGGGCGCGGCCGGTCGAAGGCGAGTACGCAGATGCCGAAGGTGTGGTCGGAGGCGGTCAGCGGCAGGAACGCCCATGCCCGTTTGCCGCCCTCGGCCGGGCGTTCCCGCATCCCGGGGTAGCGCGCCATGAACGCGTCGGCGGAGGAGAGGAAGACCGGCGACGAGGTCAGGATGGCCTCCCAGATCGGCCCGCCCCGCTCGGGTGAGCTTCCGATGATCGCGTCGACGAACTCGCGCCCGTAGCCGACGGATCCGATGTACGAGAGCCGGCCGCTGCCGCCCTCCACGGCCAGCACCATCAGCCCGGCGGCGCCGAACGGTGTCAGCACGCCCCGCGCGACGGCGTCCACCACGTCCCGTGAGCTGGTCGCCCCGGCGAGCGCGGTCGTCAGCTCGGCGATCCGGGCGGAGCGTTCGGCGGTGGCCCGTTCGGTGGCGGCCTGCTCGGCCTCGCGGCGGCGGCGCTCGGTGACATCGGTGAAGTAGAGGGTGACGCCGTCGGGCACGGGAACGAGCCGGAGGTGGTAGCTGCGCCCGTCGGCGGGGGCCGGTACGTCCTCGGCCGCCGGTCCGGTGCCGGGCGCCTGGGTGCCGTGGGGCTCGGTTCCGGCGCCGGGCGTCGGGTCGCCCTCGGGCGGCGGTGCGATGTCCGGCACCCGTACGTCGAAACCGGCGGGGCGGCCCGCGGCGGCGGCCTTCCGGCAGCGTGCCTCCAGGTCGGGCACGCCGTGGACGGAGGGCAGCTTCCACAGGACCCGGCCGACCAGCTCCGCCTCGGAGGAGCCGAGCGTGCGCTCCGCCGCGAGGTTGACGAAGGTGATCCGCCAGTCCTCGTCCACGGCGAGGAAGCCGTCGCTCATGTAGCGAAGGGCACGGCCGAGGGCGTCGCGGGCGGCGGGCGACTCGTTGCTGTCCCAGGCCCGGCCGACCATACGGACCGGCTCCCCCCGGTCGTCCAGGACGACCCGGCCGCGCGCCTGCGTCCAGACGTAGCCGCCGCCGGGGCGCCGTACCCGGTACTCGGCCTCGAAGACGACCCGGTCGCGGATCGACCGCTGGACGGCGGCGAGGGTCCAGGGGAGGTCGTCGGGGTGGACGACCTTGAGCCAGCTCTCGATGCTGTGGAGGAAGTCGGCCGGGTCGGTGCCGTAGATGTCCATGGCGGCGTCGTCCCAGGCCAGCTCGCCGCTCTGGATGTCCCAGTCCCAGGTGCCGACCTGGACGGCCTTCAGCGCCTGCCGCAGCTGCCGCCCGCCCGACTCCTCGCCGGGGGTACGGACCCGCGCGGGCGGCGGCGCCTGCCCCATCCGCTCCTCGGCCCAGGCGACGACGGCCCGCAGGAAGGCCCACTGCGCGTCGGTCGGCCGGCCCTGTTCCCCCATGACGAGGGTGAGCGCGCCGACGGGACGCTCCGGACCGGACACCGGTACGGCCGCGAGCCCCGTTCCCGGCCAGCTGCCGTCGCGCCCGGTGGGCACCCACACCCCGGCCCCGGTGCCGCCACCGGCGCCGCCTTCGCGCAGGGCGCGCGCGGGGGCGGTCGGCCCTTCCTGGTCGATGATCTCCCAGGGCCGCACCAGACGCGGGGGCAGCCCCGTCGAGGAGACGAGCCGCAGCGCGGACATCGGGCCGCGCAGATGCACGGTCCCGCCCAGGCCTCCGAGCTCCGCCACCGAGTGCTGGAGGGCCAGCCGGAAGATCTCACTCTCCGTGACGCCTTCGTCCACGGTGGCCAGCAGATCCAGCCGCGCTTTCATTATTTAAGGCTACATGTCGCGGTATCTGCGGTTGCCTACTTATTGCTGCGAAGTGATGACGGTGCGGGGTGCCGGTGGCCGGTCGGTGTTGGCATGGTCCGGCCAAGATTACGAAGGCCTGAAAGGGGACTTAACGTGACTGAAATACACCTACAGAGCGGCTGGTTGAAATGTAAAGATGATATATGTGAGGTTATGAAGGTTTTTGATTCGTCTTGATTCATCTTCACGTGGTGCGCGCACGGGGGAATGCCCGGGGGTGTGCGGCACGGAATGGCGAATTCTTCGCTCTTGACCAACGGGGGTACGGGGCTTTCATGTTCAGCGAGGAGTACGGGCCGCGCGTTGCCCGGTACATCGTGATCGTGGTGGCCGTCTGTTTTTTCGCCGCCTCCGTGGTCGCCACCGCCGGAAACCGTGACGGTCTCCCCCATCTGTCGGGAGCGCTGACCTTCCTGGTACCGGTACTCGGACTCCATCTCCTGCACTCGGCGCCCGCCGCCCTGCGCCGCCGCCGTCCGTGGTGGCCGTGGAGCCTTGTCGTCCACGGAACGCTGACCTATCTGCCGTACCTGATTTTCCAGGGGGCGTGGGTCGGTATCCCCGGCTCCTTCGAGGCGGCGCTGTTACTGACGCTTCCCCTGCCGCATTCCTGGGCGGTCTTCGCCGGGGCGGTCGGCCTGCAGTTCCCGCTCACCCTGGCGGTGGGCGAGACCACCGGCCAGGCGGTCAGCGCGCTCATCTCGGCGACGGTCGGCGGCCTGGCGGTGTACGGGGTGGCCCGCCTCGCGGACCTGGCCGGGGAACTGAACGCGGCCAGGTCGGAACTTGCCAGGGAGGCCGTGGGGGAGGAACGCGTACGGTTCGCGCGCGATCTGCACGACCTCTGCGGGTACTCCTTGTCGGCGGTCGCCCTGAAGTGCGAACTCGTCCACGGGCTGGTGTCCACCGATCCACGGCGCGCGCAGGCGGAGCTGCTGGAGACCCAGGTGATGGTGCGCGAGGTGCTCGCCGAGGTCAGATCGGTGTCGGCCGGCTACCGGAACCTGTCGCTGGCGAAGGAGGCGACGGCCGCTGCTTCGCTGCTGGAGACGGCGGGCGCCGAGGTGGTGACGGACCTCGCCGCCGGCCCCCTTCCCCCGGGCGTCGACGGGCTGTTCGCGACGGTGGTGCGCGAGGGCTTTACCAATGTGATGAGGCACAGCAAGGCCCGCCGCTGCTCCATCGTGGTCCGGATCCAGGAGGACGCCGGGACGGTCCGTCTGACGATGTCCAACGACGGCGCGCCGGTCGACGGGGCGCCGGCCGACGGGGCGTACGGCGCGCCGGCCGACCGGGCGCACGGGGCGCCGGTCGAGGGGACCCGGGCCCATGCCGTGGTGCGGGGCCGCTGCCCGGGGGCCGGCGGCAGCGGCATCCGCAACCTCGCGGAGCGGAGCGCCGAGCTGGAGGGGAGCCTGTCCGCGGTGACCGACCGCGAGGGGTGGTTCCGGCTCACCGTGACCGTACCCCTGGTCCGGCGGAGTGCTCCCCGGACGGGTCATCCGGCGGTTCCCCGGACGCTTCCCGGGGCGGTTCACCGGCACGCAGGGACAGGCGGGCGCTCAGTACCACGGTGAGGACGCCCAGCAGCCCCGCGCCCGCGAGCACCGACCCGACCGGCGCGGCGGGCACCGCGGGGACCGGTGACCCGGTGGCCGCGAGGCTCACCGGCACCAGGACCGCCGCCGTGACCACGGTGCCGACCGCGAGCGCGACCAGCACGGTGATCACCCCCTCCCAGCCGGTCATCCGCAGCACCTGGCCCCGGGTCGCGCCCGCCGACCGCAGCACCGCGAACTCCCGGACCCGGCCCGCCGTGGCCATGGCGAGGGTGTTGACGACGGCGATCGCGGTGAACGCGTTGACCATCCCGAGCAGCAGCAGCCCGAAGGCGGCCGACGGACCCGGGCCCCCGCTCTGCGCGTCTCCGTCCCCTTGCGCGGCTCCCTCCCCCTTCCCTTCGGCCCCGTGGCCGTCCGGGCGCGCCGTCGGGTAGCCCGCCGCGAGCGCGTCCAGCCGTTCGGCCGTACGGTCCCGGTCCGCGCCCGGCGCCGTCCGCACCAGAACGGATTCGTCCATCGGGCTCGCGGCGTGCGGCGCGGCGAACGCCCTCGGCAGCAGCACGCCGCCGAGGCCCCGCTCCCGCTCGTACACGGCCACCACCCGGGCGGTGGCGCGGGTCCCGTCCTCCCACCGGATCCGCACGGTGGCGCCGACCCCGGCGCCGGTCTCCCGCGCGACACCCGCGCCCAGCGCGACGGTCGTGCCCCGCAGCCCGGCGAGCGATCCGGCCCGTACCTCCAGGTCGAGCAGGCTCGCCAGGCCCTCCGGGCGTACGGCGACCCCCTCGGCCGAGGCGAGGCCCTCGGTGTCGTCACTGTCACCGGCCCCTGCGCCGGCGGCGAGTTCGACCGGTGTGTACAGCAGGCCGGTCGCCGCGCGTACGCCGGGCAGCGTGGCGGCCTCCTCGGCGAACCGGGCGGGCAACCCCGCGCCCGTGGCACGCACCACCTGGTCGGCGAGCACCCGGCGCCGCTCCTCCCGTTCGGCGCCGTCCGCCTTGATCCCGGGGACGGACAGCACGGTGCAGGTGAACGCGACGGCCAGTACCAGCGGCGTGACGGCCGCCGCGAGCCGGTGGTGCTCCGCCCGGAGGTTGGCCGAGGCCAGGAAGCCGCCCACCGGGAAGAGCCGGGCGACCGGACCGCCCAGCACCGCCCCGGCCACCCGTGCGATCAGCGGCCCCAGCAGCGCGACGCCCACCATCAGGACCAGCACCATGCTCTCGGCGGTACCGGACCCTCCGTCACCCCGGCCCGAGGCGACCGACGCCAGCACCGCGCCGCCGACGGCCAGCACGGCCAGCCCGGCCACGATCCGCGCCGGACCGGTGCGCCCGGTGGGGCCCGACGCCTCGCGCAGCACCTCGGTGGGCCGGACCCGGGACGCCTTGCGGGCCGCGCCGAGCACCGCGAGCTGTGCGGTGACGACGGCCACGGCGACCGCCACCCACGGGGCGGCCGGGCCGGCGTGCAGGACGAGGGAGGGCGGCAGCACCCCGCCGTCGACGAGCCGCCCGTGGAGCACGGCGGCTAGTGCGATCCCGGCCGGTACGCCCACGGCCGCCGCCGCCAGGGTCACCAGCAGGGTCTCGGCCGCGATCATCCGGCGGATCTGCCGGGGAGTGGCCCCCACCGCCCGGAGCAGCCCGATCTCCCGCAGTCGCTGGCGTACGGAGAGGGCGAGCGTGCCCGCGGTCACGAAGGCCGCCACCGAGAGTGAGATGACGCCGAGGGCGCCGACGAGGGAGGACAGGGTGTCGCCGGGCGAGCCGATCCCCCAGAACTCCACGCCGGCCCGCCCCTGGCCGGTCGCGACGGAGGGCTCGTTCGCCGCGTCGTACGCCTGGTCCCCCTCCGGGGCGCCGCCGCCCGGGCCACCGGCGCCGGCACCCGTTCCGCTCCCGACGGCCCCGTCGGGATAGCGCGCCGCGACGACCCGGCGCACCTCCCGCACCAGCTCCGCCTGATCCGTGCCGGCGCGCGGCAGGACCCCGATCGCGCGTACGGGCCGGGCGGTGGCGGCCAGTTCGGACGCCTCGCCCGGCGAGAAGAACACCGCGAACTGCCGGAGCGGGGTGCTCGGCGGGTTTGCCACGCCGACGACGCGGAACGTCCTGGGCGCGGCGGTGGTCGTCAGCCGTATCCGGTCCCCGTTCCCGGCCCGCGCCGCGGCCGCGAGCCCGCTGTCGAGGACGACCTCCCCGGCCGCCCGCGGGGCCCGCCCCTCACGCAGCCGGAACGGGGCGAGCCGGGCGCTCTCCCAGGAGTGCCCCAGCGACGGGCCGTCCCACGGCGCCTCCAGCACCGCGCCGGTGCCGCCGACGGCCGTGACCGGGAAGGACAGTTCGGGCACGGCCGCCGCGACGCCGGGTGCCGCTGCCAGCTCCTCGACCAGCGGTCCGGCATCGGTGACGACGGGCTGGCCGCCGATCACGACGGGGGTGGCCGCGTACCGTTCCGTGGGCGCCTCCGCGCGCAGGGCGGACTCCATCAGGACACCGCAGGTGGTGACGAGCAGCAGCGCGAACGCCAGTGCCACGAAGCTTCCGGCGAACCCCGCTTTCCGGCCGTTCGCCGTCTGCCAGGCGAGACGTAACACCGGTCAGTCCTCCCCGAGTCGGGCCAGGCGCTCGGCCACCGCCGCGGCGGTGGGCGCGGGGAGCGCACCGGCGAGCTGCCCGTCCGCGAGGAACAGCACGTCATCGGTGTGGGAGGCGGCGGCGGGATCGTGGGTCACCATGATCACCGTCTGGCGGAGGCCGTCCACCGCGTGCCGCAGCAGCGCCAGGATCTCCCGGCCCGTACGGAGGTCGAGGGAGCCGGTCGGTTCGTCCGCGAAGACGACCGTGGGCCTGGCGATCAGGGCGCGGGCGACGGCGACCCGCTGCTGCTGCCCGCCGGACAGCTCGGCGGGCCGGTGCCGGAGCCGGTCCCCGAGCCCCGTACGGCCGACGACGTCGTCGAGCCACGCCCGGTCCACCCGGCGGCGTGAGAGCCGCAGGGGCAGGGTGATGTTCTGCTCGACGGTCAGGGAGGGGACGAGGTTGAAGCCCTGGAAGACGAAGCCCAGTTCCTCGCGGCGCAGCACGGTCAGCGCGGTCTCGTCCAGGGTCCCCAGCTCGGTGCCGCCCACGTACACGCGTCCGGCGGTGGGCCGGTCGAGCCCCGCCGCGCAGTGCAGGAAAGTGCTCTTGCCGGACCCGGAGGGCCCCATGACGGAGGTGAAGCCGCCGCGTGCGAAGGAGAGGGAGATGCCGCGGAGGGCATGGACCTCGTTCCGTGCCGTCCCGTAGACGCGCCGTACGGACTCCAGCCGGACGACCACGTCCCCGGGGTCCTGGCCGGCGGCGGGCTCCGCCCGGTCCGCGTGCGCAGCCCGGTCCGCGTGTGCCGTGTGCTCCGCCCGGTCCGGGTGGCCCGCGGGATCCGTACGGTCCGTGCCGGCCGGGGAGTTCTCACCCGATCCCGATCGCCTGCCCGCGCGTAAGAACATGGTCCCTTCCTCCGTGCTGTGGGGGGATTCGAGCGTACCGCCTCAATTCCCGGCACCGGGGGGAACCGGGTGTTTCCCATGAGACCACCCATGGGTTTTTCACGGGTAATTAAAGGTATTCCGCACTGGCTGTTCCCCGAAGTGTCTGGCAGGATTTTCCTTGCTCAGGGGGAAGTTGGACGAGCGGGGGGGAAAGCGGATGGAAAAGCGATACGACGTCTACTGCATTGCGGATCCCGTGTTCTTCGACTCGCCCGCGACGGCGACGGACAAGGGTCTCGCCTTCGGGGTCACCGACCGTCCGCTGCCCGCCGGTTGGACCCGTTCGCCGCAGGACGACTGGCTGGTCTGCCGGCCTGACGGGGCACGACGCCCCGGGCAGGGCTGGAAGATACACGCCTCGGCCCGTATGGACAACGCGGAGAAGGTGCTCGACGCGGTCTGGACGTACTGTCTCGGCCGGGGAATTCCCTTCAAATTCCTGAAGGGCCGTCATGTCCTGCAGACCCGCAACTTGAAGTACGCGCCCCGCGCGGCCAGCGGAAAGCTGGTGACGATCTATCCGCAGGACGAAAAAGAACTGCGGGAGACCCTGGAAGGGCTGGACCGGGAAATCGGCGGTGAGCCGGGCCCGTACATCCTGAGCGACCTGCGCTGGGGCGCGGGGCCGCTGTACGTCCGGTACGGGGGCTTCACCGAGCGCCATGTGATCTCGGACAAGGGGGTGCTGGAGCCGGCGGTGGAACGCCCGGACGGCACCCTCGTGCCCGACCGGCGGGAGCCCGGCTTCCATGTGCCGTCCTGGGTGACGCTGCCCGGCTTCCTCGAACCGCACCTGCGGGCCCGCGAGGCCGATTCCGTCGCGGACCTGCCGTACCGCGTCCAGCGGGTGCTGCACTTCTCGAACGGTGGCGGTGTCTACGTGGCCGAGGACACCAGGGACGGACGCCAGGTGATCCTCAAGGAGGCCCGCCCGCACGCCGGGCTGACCGTGGACGGCGCGGACGCGGTGACGCGGCTGTGCTGGGAGCGGGACATCCTCCGGCGGCTGGCGGGGCTCGACGCCGTTCCCGCCGTGCTTGACCACGTCCTCCTGGGCGACCACCACTTCCTCGTCCAGGAGTTCATCGAGGGACAGCCGCTCAGCAAGGTCTTCGCCCAGCGCTATCCGTACACCGGGGCGAGGACGGACGCGGCGGGGATCGCCGAGTACACCGAGTGGGCGGTCGGGGTCTGCGAGCGGCTGGAGAGCGCCGTGGCCACGCTGCACGAACGGGGTGTGATCTTCGGGGACCTGCATCCGTACAACGTGATGGTGCGTCCCGACGGCCGGGTCTCCCTGATCGACTTCGAGGTCGCCACCCTGGCGGGTGCCGGTAAACGGCCCACGCTCGGCCACCCCGCGTACGCCGCGCCGCGCGACCGGACCGGCTTCGGCGTCGACCGGTACGCGCTGGGCTGTATCCGGCTCGCGGTCTTCCTGCCCCTGACCGCGCTGCTCCGGCAGGACCTGGGCAAGTGTGTCCAGTTCGCCGACGAGATCGCCGAACGGTTCCCCGTGGACCGGGAGTTCCTCGACACGGCGGTACGGGACATCCTCGGCGAGGGTCCCCGGGGCGGAACAGCCGGGTCCCCGGTCTCGGCCGGGTCGCCGGGGGAGCGGCCGCCCGCGTACTCCGTGCCCGTGTACTCCGCGCCGGTGCGTCTCACGGCGGACCCCGGGAGCTGGCCGGCCACCCGCGACGCCCTGGCCGGAGCCGTCCGGGCGAGCGCCACCCCCGAACGGGACGACCGGCTCTTCCCCGGTGACATCGCGCAGTTCGGCGCGGGGGGCGGCGTCAGCCTCGCCTACGGAGCGGCGGGTGTCCTGTACGCGCTGGGAGCGACCGGAGCGGGCCGAAGACCGGAGCACGAACAGTGGCTCCTGCGCTCGGCGTTACGCAAGGACCAGCGAGGACGCCTGGGGTTCTACGACGGCTTGCACGGTGTGGCACACGCGCTGCACGGCCTCGGCCACCGGGGCGCGGCACTCGACCTGCTGGAGCTGTGCCTGCACGAGAAATGGGAGCGCCTGGGCTCGGACCTGTTCAGCGGCCTGGCGGGGGTGGGGCTCAACTTCGCCCACTTCGCGGCCCTCACCGGGGACGGTTCACTGCGTGAGGCGGCCCTGCGCGCCGCCGCTCTGGTGGCCTCGCGGCTCGGCGGTGAACAGGACGTCGCCGAGGTGAGCGGAGGCAAACACCCCTACGCGGGCCTGATGCGGGGCTCCGCCGGTATCGCGCTGATGTTCCTGCGCCTGTACGAACAACAGGGCGACGAGGCTTTCCTCGACCTGGCCGCGACCGCGCTGCGGCAGGATCTGCGCCGCTGCTTCACCCGCGCGGACGGCGCCCTCCAGGTGAACGAGGGCTGGCGCACGATGCCCTATCTCGCCACCGGTGGCGCCGGGCTCGCGCTGGTGCTGGAGGCGTATCTCCGCCACCGGGAGGACGAACAGTTCGCGAGCGCCGCGGCCGGTGCCCGGCTCTCCTCCCAGTCGGAGTTCTACGTCCAGTCCGGGCTCTTCAACGGACGGGCCGGCATCCTGGCGCATCTCGCCGCCACGACCCGGCACCCCTCTCCGGCCGATGACCCCGAGATCGCCCGGCAGGTGCGCGCCCTGAACTCGCACGCGCTGTCGTACCAGGGCCGTCCGGCCTTCCCCGGCGAGCAGTTGCTCCGGCTCTCGATGGACCTCGCCACGGGCACGGCAGGGGTGCTGCTCGCGCTGGGCTCCGTGCTGCACGACCGCCCCGTGCACCTGCCGTTCCTGAGTCCGCACCACCCCACAGACCAGCTCTCCGATCACGGAGGGCGCCCGCAGGACGGGCACCGCGTATCCACGCAGGAAGGAGGTGACCAACCATGACGCTTCTCGATCTCCAGACGATGGAACTGCCGTCCGAGACCGCTGACGAGGCGGCTCTGGACAGCGGCCAGAGCCGTGACTGCTCCGACGCGAGCTGGGTCTTCTGCTGAGTGAAGCGGAAGTGACCTGAACATCCGTTCACGGTCAGGACCCGGGTGGCGAGTGCACCAATCACCCGCCACCCGGGTTCCCGGCGGGTCTCTGCTCAGGGCCCATTCTCGCAGCCGCCCGACGCGAAAGCGATCCGAACGGAGGACACCATGACGGGGAGTGTCCTCGACCGGTCCGACGCCATCCGGAACCGCCGGGGCGCGGATCGTCTGCTGTTACGGGTGACCAGGAACAGCGGGCCCTGGGCCCCCGCCCTGATGGTGACCGCGCTGATCGTGACGGTGGCTCAGCTCTGTCTCCCCGCTCTGCTCGGCAGGGCGCTGGACGACGCGCTCTCCGGACGGTTCGCGGGCCCCTGGACCGCCGGATGCGCGGCGGTGGTCCTGCTCCTCGTCACCGGAGAGGCCCTCTCCGAGCTGGCGACGGGCCACAGCGCCGCCCGCGCCACCGCCTGGCTCCGCCACCGCCTTCTCGACCACCTGCTCGCCCTGGGGCCCCGCACCGGTTCCCGCTTCCCCGGCGGCGATCTGGTCAGCCGGGTGGTGACGGGCGCGGCCGACGCCGCCGGCGCGGTCTCCGCCGCGACCTGGCTGGTGCTGTCCCTGGTCCCCACGGTCGGCGGCGTCGTCGCGCTGTGGCTCATCGACCCCTGGCTCGCCGTCACCTTCCTGCTGGCGCTGCCGCCCCTGCTGCTGTGTCTGCGGGCCTTCACCCGTGACGTGTCCGAGGTGATCACCGGCTATCAGCGGACCCAGGGCGCCCTGGCGACGGCGCTGGTCGACGCGCTCACGGGTATCCGTACCATCGCCGCCGCGGGCACCGCCGACCGTGAGGCCGTACGCGTGCTGGACCGCCTCCCCGAGCTCAACCGGCTCGGCCACGGGATGTGGCGCGCCCAGACCCGGATGGCCGCGCAGACCGCCCTGCTGATCCCGCTGCTCGAAGTGGCGGTGCTCGGCGTCGCCGGGTTCGCGCTCGCCGGCGGCCGGATCAGCCTGGGCCAGATGGTGGCCGCGGCCCAGTACACCGCCCTCGCCGCGGGGCTGGGGATGACCACGGTGCAGCTGGGGCGGCTGGCACGGGCCCGGGCAGGCGGCCGCCGCGCGGCGGAGGTGCTGGCGGAACCGGGGATGAGCTACGGCACCGGCCGGCTGCCCGAGGGACCCGGCCGCCTCGAACTGCGCGATGTCGCCGTGAGCCGACGGGGGGTACGCGTCCTCGACGGGATCGACCTGGTCGTCCCCGGTGGGACCTCCGTGGCCGTCGTCGGCGGTTCCGGCGCGGGGAAGTCGCTCCTCGCGGCCGTGGCGGGCCGCCTCGCCGACCCGGACCGGGGCACCGTACTCCTGGACGGTGTACCCCTGCCCAGGCTCTCCCGGCCGGAGCTGCGCTCCGCCGTCGGCCACGCCTTCGAGCGGCCCGCCCTCTTCGGGGCCACGATGGCCGGAGCGATCGGTTACGGGGCCCGGGAGCCGTCCCCGGAGCGGATCGCCTGGGCGGCCGGCCGGGCCCGTCTCGACCATTTCGTCCAGCACCTGCCCGAGGGGTACGGGACGCCGCTGGCCGACGTGCCCATGTCGGGCGGCGAGGCACAGCGGATCGGGCTGGCCCGGGCCTTCGCGCACGCCGGGCGGCTGCTCGTGCTCGACGATGCCACCTCCAGCCTCGACACCGTGACGGAACGGCAGGTCACCCTCGCCCTCACCGAGGCGCTGGGCGACCGGACCAGGATCCTCGTCGCCCACCGGGCCTCCACAGCCGCGGCGGCGGACCAGGTCGTCTGGCTGGACGGCGGACGCATCCGGAACCGGGGCACCCACCGCGAGCTGTGGCACGACCCGGAGTACCGGCGGCTGTTCCGGCCGGTCCGGGGCGATTGGCCGGCTCCGGGTGACCGGCTGGCTCCGGACGACCGGACGGCCTCGAAGTGACCAGGACACCGGCCCCGAACTCCCCCTCCTCGTCCTCCCTGTCCTCCTCGTCACCCCCGTCACCGCTTCCCGTCCCTTCCCGGAGCCTGCGCCAGGAGCTCGGTGTGCCGCTGCGCGGCCGTACCCGGGTCCTGGTCCGGTTGTTTCTCTGGTCGCTGGTCGAGGCGCTGCCCGCCTTCCTCACCGGGCAACTCGTCGCCAGGGCGGTGGATTCGGGGTTCGCCGCGGGGCGCCCCTGGGCCGGTCTCGGCTGGCTGGGTCTCATGGGGGCCGGCATCTTCGCCGGGTCCTGGGGGACCCGGCAGGTCTACCCCCTGCTGGCGCAGATCGTCGAACCGTACCGGGACGACCTGGTCGGCCGGGTGGTGGAGGGCGCGCTGCGCCGGGCGGTGGCGGGGCACGGCCCGGCCGGGACCTCCGGCGTCTCCCGGCTCACCCAACAGGTCGAGATGGTGCGGGAGTCGTACGCGGGGCTGGTCATGGGCGTCCGGCGGTTCGTCTTCACCATCGCCGCCGCGCTCATCGGCCTGCTCCTGTTGTCCCCGTTGGTGCTGGCCCTGGTCCTGCCGCCGCTCCTCGCGGGGGTGCTGCTGTTCGCCCTGCTGATCGGCCGGATGGCGGAGCGTCAGCGTGACCTCATCCTCGCCGACGAACAGGTCGCGGAAGCCGTCGGCACCCTGGTCGCGGGGGTCAGGGACGTGGTCGCCTGCGGCGCGGAGGAGCAGGCACGCGAGACGCTGGGCCGACGGGTGGAGGCCCAGGCCCTGGCCGCGCGGCGGCTGGCCACGCTGATGCCCGTCCGTACGCTCGCGCTCGCGCTCGGCGGCTGGCTCCCGGTGCTCCTGCTGCTGGGCACCGCGCCATGGCTGACCCGTAACGGCGTTTCGTCGGGCGCGGTCATGGGCGCCGTGACGTACGTGCTCCAGAGCCTCCAGCCGGCGCTGCGCACCCTGGTCCAGGGGCTCGGCGGCAGCGGGCTGCGGCTGGTCGTGGCCCTGCGCCGGATCCTGGAGACGGCGGTGGACGGCCCCGCCACCCAGCGGCCCGGTCCCGGCACCCGGCAGTCCGGTCCCGCCACCCCGCAGTCCGGTCCCGGCACCCGGCAGGCCGGGAAGCCGGCACCGGCACCGGCACCGGAGACGGACCGCCCACACGCCGCTCCCCCCGACAGCCACCGGCTGTCACTGCGCTCCGTCTCCTTCGGCTACGGGGCCCGCACCCAGCCCCTGATCCGGACCCAACCTCTGATCCGGGGGCTCGACCTGGTCGTGGACGAGGGCGACCATGTGGCGGTCGTCGGTCCCAGCGGTATCGGCAAGTCCACCCTCGCCGGCCTCATGACGGGAATGCTGGCGCCCGACAGCGGTGAGATCCGGCTCGCGGGCGCGCCGACGGCCGGCCGTTCCGGACAGGAACTCGCGCGGAGCCGGGTCCTCATCCCGCAGGAGGCGTACGTCTTCGCCGGCACGGTTCACGACAATCTCGCCTATCTGCGCCCGGGGGCGAGCGCCGCCGAGCTGGATGACGCCGTGGCCGCGCTCGGGCTGGAGCCGCTCATCGGCCGGCTCGGCGGATACCCCGCCCGGATCAGCGCCGCCGGTCTCTCCGCGGGCGAGCGCCAGCAGATCGCCCTCGCCCGCGCCTATCTCTCCCCGGCCCCCCTCGTGGTGCTCGACGAGGCCACCTGCCACCTCGATCCGGCGGCGGAGGCACAGGCGGAGGAGGCGTTCGCCCGGCGGCCCGGTTCGCTGGTGGTTGTCGCCCACCGGATCAGCAGCGCGCTGCGCGCCCGGAGCGTTCTCCTCATGGACGGCACGGACGTCCTGCACGGCAGCCACGACGAGTTGCTACGGCGCTCCGCCCTCTACCGCGACCTGGTGGGCCACTGGCAGGAGCCGCCGCCGGATCCGGGGGATCCGGAGGAGACGCCGTCCGCGCCGGGGGAGCCCGGTTCCGCACGGCGGCCGGTCAGAGCCAGCCCGCCTCGCTCGCGATCCTGATGGCGTCCACCCTGCTCCGCGCCTTCGTCTTGGCCACCACCGAGGCGAGGTGGTTCCGTACGGTGCCCACCGAGATGTAGAGCCGTACGCCGATGTCCGCGGGGGAGTCGCCTTCGGCGGCCAGCCGCAGGACATCGCGTTCGCGCGGAGTCAGAGGGTTCTCGCCGGCTCCGGCGGCGGCCAGTACCAGCTCCGGGTCGATGGCCCGCTCGCCGGCTGCCACTCTGCGGATGTCCTGCGCGAGATGCGCGATCGGCGCGTCCTTCCGGATGAAGCCCCCGACCTGCGCGGACAGCGCCCGTCGCAGGTGCGCGGGCCCGCCGAGCCCGGTGAGTATGACGCTCCGGCACTGCGGCAGGCGCTCGTACAACTCGGTGGCCGCACTGATGCCGTCGAGACCGGGCAGGTCGATGTCGAGCAGCGCGATACGGGGCCGCAGGCGCAGGGCCGTCGGCACGATCTGCTCCCCACGGTCGAGCTCGGCCACGATGTCGATGTCCTGCTCACGGGAGAGCAGCGCGGCGAGCGCCTGCCGGATCAACGGCATGTCCTCTGCCAGCAGTACGGTGATCGGCCGTACGGCGCCGGCTTCCTCGGGTCTGGCGTGGTGTACCGAATGCTGCGATAACTTGCGCAATGTCCCTCCTGGGATCAGTAGTGCACCACTGAACCTGATCGCAGGATATCGGCGCACGGCCTCCGCCCGGAACAAATATGCCCGAGGCCGAAACCTGAGGCCGGGGGGCCCGAGGTCGGGGCCCCAGGCCCGAGGCCTGCGGCCCTTGAGCCCCGGCTACCCCAGCGCCTCGATGGCCTCCACGACAAGCGCCCGCGCGGCCGGCCCGTACACGGCCATGGCGCGGAGCTCCTCGAACGCTTTGAGGTACAGGGTGATCTCGCTGGGCTGGGTGATCCTGATGCGCGCGGACGCCAACTCGACGGATACGAGGGTGTCGTCATACACGTGAAATGTCTCGCGAGGCCACTGCTTCTGTCGGCGTGCCGCTGCCGGGATGATGCCGAACGACACGGAAGGCAGTGCGCCTGCCGTCAAAAGGTAGCCGAGCTGCACGGCCATTGCGTCGGCATCCCCGATCCGGTAACGCAGTACGGTCGCCTCCACGACCAGCACACATCGGTGTCCCGGTTCGTGGAGGACACGGGAGCGCTCGACCCGGGTGCGAGCCGCTGCCGCGCTGTCATCGACGGGAAGTTCGCGGAAGGCGGCGTCGAAGCGCAGCACCGTAGCCGCGTAGCCCTCCGTCTGCAACAGGCCCGGTACGAGGGTGGAGGAGTACACGCGGAACAGCCGGGTGTCCCGGAAGAGCTGCGCCGATCGGTTCTGTAACCGCTCCAGCCCCCCGCGCATCCGTTCACGCCACTCGACGTAGAGCGACTCGGCGTTGAGAGACTGGGCGATCAGGCCCTCCGCATGGTCGTCCGCCTGACAGGCGCGGCACCACAGGCGGATGTCCTTGGCGGACGGAGCGGTGCGGGCGTTCTCGACGCGGGAAGTCTTCGCGTGGTGCCACGTGCGGCGCGGCACGGGCCGACACGGCTGTACGGGCCCGCGGACGGCAGCCGGTTCGCGGAGGCGTGCTGGTTGATCTGCGTAGGGCGGAGCGGGCGCAGCGTACCGAAGCCCGGGAACCTCGAACTCCGGTGCGCCGCATGGTCGCTGGCGGTGGACCGCTCGACCGACCTGGTCCGGACGATGTACGGGCACGACGCCCTGCACACCGGCCGCTTCGAGCTGACCGACCCGGCCCTGATGTCCCGCGCCCGCGCCGTACTGCCCGATCGGGAACGTCCTTCACGCACCCACGGGTGATCAGGGGCGATGGACCACGGGGGTGCGCCGGTGGACGTCTACAGCCCCTCGGCCTTGAGGCTGTTGACGAATGCCTGCCAGTTCGCGGGGTGGAAGGCGAAGGCGCCCAGCGGCCGGTTCTTGCTGTCGCCGATGGCTATGAGCCCGTCTGCCGTCTGCTGGGTCTCGACGCAGGTCCCCCCGTTGTCGGTGCTGTGGGACGACTTCCGCCACCGGTCCCGGGGGAGATCGTGCCGCATCATGTGGTCCCGCCTGCCTCTATGCGTTGAGATCTCGTGCCGCTCGTGCGATCAGATCCATGGACTGTCCTGACGGTAGTGCAGTGGCCCGGAGTTGATCGAAGGTCAGTTGGTATCGCTTGACCGGACCATCGTCCTCCAGATATAGGGCGCCGTCGAGGTACTCCACCCTGGCGACATCGAGATCCATCGGGTCCGGGTACGAGAAGACGCTGAACGCGCCGTCCAGCCCAGCGTGCCAGCCCTGACCGAACGGGATGATCTGGATGGACAGTTGCGGCGGGTTGTTGCGTTTGATCAGGGCTTCCAGTTGATCCGCCATGACTTTGGGCCCTCCGACGACGCGACGTAGGACGGCCTCGTCGAGCAGGCACAGGACCTGAGGCGCGTCCTTTCTGCGCAAGACCTCTTGACGGTCCATCCGTACCGAGATGAACGACTCGATCTGCTCGTCCGACGCCGACTTCTCGACCCCTCGGATGACATCCTCGGCGTACTCGCGTGTCTGAAGCAGTCCAGGTACGAGGAGCGGTTGGAAGATGAGGATGCGCACGGCGTCGGACTCAATGCTCAACTGCTCCTGGAAAACATCAGGGAGTAAGTCGCTGTACTGCGCCCACCAACCCTTGCGTCGGCTCTCCCGGGCCAAGGTGGTCAGGGCGGTCCTGAGCCGGTGGTCGTCCACCCCGTAGAGGGCGAGAAGCGCTTCGACCTCCAGCTTGGTCATGCCCTGGCGGCCGTTCTCCTGTCGGGAGATCTTGGATTTGTCGCCGCCGATGCGCTCAGCGGCCTGCTCCATCTTGATGCCGGCTGCTTCCCGAAGTCGTTTGAACTCGCCACCTACCTTGCGGCGGCGCACGGTCGGACGTGGATGGCTCGGCAACGCGGTCTCCTTGAGGGCAGGTTGGGCGCAAGTGTGGCATATGGGCACGTTCGATATGCGCTAGTTACCCCAACGAGTGAATGCATCTGCGATTTCGACAATTTTGTAGGTTTCCGGGTTGCCAGGGCGCCACGGGCGGGTCCACTCTGTGATGGTCGCGAAGGGTGCTCGCGTGGGTGCGGAGAGTAGCCATCGGCTGCGGCCCTGAGCCGCTTTCTCGCCTCAAGTGATGACGGGTGGGGGGTGGCGCCCCCGCGCGACAACAGAAGACCCCGGCGACGCTGCAGGCGTCCCGGGGCACGGTCAACGCTTACTGGGAGCGTCAACGTGTTGAATTTTATCGTCAGTTACATGCAGCCGCTGCTGCGGCTCTTACTTCCCGGCGCGGGGCGCCATCGGGCGGCGGTGGTGTCGCCGCTGGTGTCCTCGGGGGCGCCCCGACCGGCGGCGCGTCGCGGTGCCGTGGTCTTCGTGCACGGTTGCCACTCGCTGCCGCCGCGCATCAGGTGCAGCGCGCTGTTTGTGCCGTACCCCCGGGCCGAGTTCGAGCGGTGGCAGCGTGTGGAGCGGCGGCTGCGGTGCCGGGACCTGCGCGGTGCTGTTCATGTCGGGGAGGTGGCCTGATGGTGTGCGCTCAGGATCCTGGCGGCCGGGCCGTGGTGCTGCGGTGGAACCGGCATCCGTCCTCGGTGGGGCTGGCGCGGCTGGAGTTGCGCAAGGCGCTGGCGGGTTGGGGGTTGAGTGGGCTGGAGGACTCGGCCGCGCTGATCCTCTCGGAGCTGCTGACCAACGCGGCGCGGCATGCCCGTGTCTCGCCCGGGCGGGAGATCGAGACCCGGTATCTCGCCGAGTCGGACGGCTTGCGGATCGAGGTGCATGACGCGTCATGCGTACGGCCGGTGCCCCGGGCGCCCGATCCGGAGGCGCCTGACGGCAGGGGGCTGGCCATCGTGGACGCGCTCGCCGATCGGTGGGGCGTCGGCGCGCGGGACGGCGGGGTCGGGAAGGTCGTCTGGGCGACCCTGTCGCCGCCGGGTACCGGGCCGGGGGAGTGACATGTTCGGCGGATGCGGTGGGAGACCGGGATGGGTGCTGTTCCTGTGGGCGCTGGGGGCGGTGGTACGGAGTGATGGCGGGCCGGGCGGGTGCCCGTACGGGCGCTGTCCCTGGGGGTGCTGCCGGCTGGGAGGCGACGAGGAGGCCGGGCCCGGTCCGGTTCGGGGCGGGGGGGCGGTGAGGTAGCGGTCCGAGGCGGGCGCCGGGGCGGCAGGGGCCCCGGCCTCGGCCCCGAGCCGGCCGTGCCCCCGTCCCGGCCCCGCCTCGGTCGTACCTTCGGGTCAGGCCAGTTCCGCCACGCCCGCGAGCAGGCGGGTCACGTCCGACGTGTCGTTGTAGTGGACCAGGCCCGCGCGGACCGCGCCGCCCGTGTCCCGCAGGCCCAGCGAACCGGTCAGCTCCCAGGCGTAGCTGTGGCCGCTCCAGACGTTCACGCCACGGGTCGCCAGGTGCTGGGCCACGGCGGACGGGGTGTGGCCCGCGACGCGGAAGTACGCCGTCGCGGTGCGGTGCGCGGGATCTCCGTAGAGGGTGACGTGGGGCAGGTCCCGGAGGCCGCCCAGCAGGGTGGCGAAGAGCTCCTGTTCGTACGTCTCCACCGCCGCCATCGAGGCGAGCAGCCGCTGCCTGCGCGTGCCCATGCGCGTGCCGCCGAGCGATGCCAGGTGGTCCACCGCCGCCGTGACCCCGGCCAGGTCGGCGAAGGGCGCCGTTCCCGTCTCGAACCGCTGCGGTACCGCGTCGGGCGAGGGCGCCAGCTTGTCGGGGCGCAGGGTCTCCAGGAGCGCCGGGTCCGCGACGACCGCGCCGACGTGCGGGCCCGACCACTTGTAGGCGCTCGTCGCGTAGAAGTCCGCGCCCAGGGCCCGCGCGTCCACCGGGCCGTGGGGTGTGGCGTGCACGCCGTCCACGTACGTCAGCGCGCCCACCGCGTGGGCCCGCGCCGTGATCGCCGCGACGTCGGGGCGGGTGCCCAGGATGTTGCTGGCCGCGGTGACCGCGACCAGCCGGGTCCGGGCGCCGAGCAGGGCGTCGTACTGACCGGCCGGCAGCTCCCCGGAGTCCGGGTCCACCTCCGCCCACCGTACGGCGGCACCCGCCCGTGCCGCCGCCTGCACCCAGGGCCGGACGTTGGCGTCGTGGTCCAGGCGGGAGAGGACGATCTCGTCCCCCGGCCGCCAGGTCGCCCCGAGGATCCCGGCGAACCGGTAGACGAGCGTGGTGGTGTTGGCGCCCAGCACCACACCCTCCGGCCGGCCGCCGACCAGATCCGCGACGGCGGCGCGGCAGGCGTCGACGATCGTGCCCGCGCGCTCGCTCGCCGGGAACGCGCCCCCGACATTGCCGAAGCCCGCGCGATAGGCCGCCGCGATCGCCTCGATCACGGGCTCCGGGGTCTGCGTACCGGCCGCCCCGTCGAGGTACGCGACGCCGTCGCGCAGCGCGGGGTACGCCGCGCGTACCGCCGTGACGTCGAAGCCTTCGTCCCCGACGGATCCGTGGTGTGTGCTCATGCCGCTCGATTCCCTCCGCCGTCCCCGATCCCGCTGCCCGGTCAAGCTCTACCCAGGGCGGCACGCGCTGTCACGCCTCGCGTTCCGCAGCCCGCGCGGGCTTTCCGGCTCCCGCCCGCCGGGCCACCGTGTTGGAGGCGGCCGTGGCATGCTCGGGTGAACCGACCGAGGGGGAACGCCATGGACGCCTTGACCGTCGCCAACGACGTCGTGCCGTACGTCACCGCCGCCGTGGCCGCCTATGGGGGAGCCGTGGTCACCCGGACCACCGATGGGGTCGCCGACGCGACGGTGTCCCTGGGGCGGCGCATCGTGCAGCGGCTGTGGAGCCGGGAGGAGAACCGGGACGGGCTGCGGCAGGCCATCGAGGAGGTCGCCGACGATCCGCAGGACGACGACGCCCGGGCGGCGCTCCGCGTCCAGGTGCGGCGCATCCTGCGGCAGGACGCCGAGCTGGCCGCGGAGTTGGCGCGGATGCTGCCCGCGCGTTCCTTCACCGCCTCCGGCGACGGCGCCGTCGCGGTGGAGACGAACAGCGGCGTCATCAGCACGGGTGACGGCGCCACCATCCAGCGGTGAGCGACGGGACCCACGTCGAGGCGTCCGGCGAGCAGGCGGTGGCGGTCGGCACCAACAGCGGCATCGTCTCCACCGGAGACCACGCCACGATCGACGCACGCACCGTACACCTGCCGGCCGAGGCCGTCCGGCCGCCCGCCGAGGTGCCGGCGCCGCACGGGACCACCAACCTGCCCGCTCCGGCCAACCCCGACTTCGTCGACCGTGTCGAACCGCTGGCCCGCCTGGAGGCCGCGCTGGACGCGGCCGGTCCCGCGGTGCCGCCGGTCGTGCTCGGTCTGGGCGGTACGGGCAAGAGCGCCCTGGCCCTCCAGGCCGCCCACCGACTGCGGGAGCGGTTCAACCCGGTGTGGTGGCTCAGCGCGGACTCCGCCGCCGGAATCACCAACGGGCTCGCCGAGCTGGCCGTCCGGCTCGTCCCCCACCAGCAGTTGGCCGCCGCGACGAGCGCCGAGCGCGCCGAGTGGGCACTGAGCTGGCTGGGGGCTCACGAGGGCTGGCTCCTCGTGCTGGACGACGCCGCTTCACCGGGCGATCTGGCCCCGGTGCTGGGGATGACCACGGGGCGGTACGTCATCACCAGCCGGCGGACCACCGGCTGGCGCCGGCTGGCCCGGCCGCTCCCGCTGGACACCTTGGTCCCCGACGCCGCGGTGGAGCTGCTGAGCCGCCTGATCGAACCGGATGCCCCCGACGACCCGGACGTTCCCGACGCCCCGGGCGCCTCCGACGACCCGGGGGCTCCCGCGCGCCTCGACTGCCTCGCCCGTCTCGCCGATGAGCTGGGGCAGCTGCCCCTGGCCCTGGAGCAGGCCGCCTCCTACATCGAGTCCACCGCCATCGGCCCGGCCGCCTACCTCGACCGCCTCCGCCGCTACCCGGGCCGTATGTTCGCCGCCGCCGCGGCGGGCGGCCGGGAGGCCGACGACCAGCGCACCGTCGCCCGGATCTGGCAGCTCTCCCTCCAGGCGATCACCGCCGAGCAGCCGCTGGCCCTGGAACTGCTGCGGCTGCTCGCCTGGTTCGCTCCCGTCCCGCTGCCGCGCGACATCTTCGACGGCCTGCTCGACGTTCTCCGCCACGACCTCGACGGGGGCCCGGGGGAGGACCCCGCGGCGGCGCCCGCGGCGGCGCCCGGGGAGGAGCCGTTCGCCGTCGACGAGGCGCTGGCTCTCCTCCACGCCTACAGCATGATCACGCTGACCCGGGGCACCGTGACCGTCCACCGCCTGGTGCAAGCCGTGGCACGCACCCCCGACCCCGCCGATCCCCGTCGCACCGTCCGGGCCATCGCCACCGCCCGCGAACGCGCCGCCCTGCTGCTGGAGCGCGTACTGCCGGCGGACCCGCTGTTCGACGTCTCCGGGTGGCCCCGGTGGCGCGCGCTCCTGCCGCATCTGCTGGCCCTGACCGACCGGACTCCGGCGGACGGGGAGAGTCCGCGCATCGCCGGCCTGCTCGTGGCCGCCTCCGGATACCTCCAGGGCGACGGTCATACCGCCACGGCCATAGCCTGCGCCCGGCGCGCGGTGGACATCCGCACCCGGCTCCAGGGCGCCGACCACCCGGCCACGCTCGCCACCCGCAGTTTCCTCGCCAGCGCCCACCGGGCCGCCGGTGACCTGGACACGGCCACCGCCCTGCATCAACGGAACCTGGCCGACCACGAGCGCGTCCATGGCTCCGACCACCCCGACACCCTTGTCGCCCGGGCCAACCTCGCCTACCTCCATGCCCTGCGGGGCGAGCTCGCGCGCGCACGGGACCTGCACCGGAGGAACCTGACGGACCTGCTGCGCGTGCACGGCCCGGACCACCCCCACACCATCAACGCCCGTGCCAACCTGGCCAGTTCCTACCGCGATACGGGCGACCTGGAGACGGCTGTCGGCCTCCACCGCCAGGTCGTCACCGACTACGAACGGGTCCACGGTCCCGACCACTCCGAGACCGTCACGGCCCGCAGCAACCTCGCCTACGCCCTCCGGCTCGCGGGCGACACCGACGCGGCCACGGCCCTCTTCGAGCGGGTGCTGGCCGATCGCGAACGCCTCTACGGCCCCGGCCACCCCCTCACCGAACTCGCCCGCGGCTTCCTCGATCCCCGGCGCTGATCCCCGGCCCTGATCCCCGGCCCTGATTTCCGGTCGGGAGTTGAACGGGCCCGGGATCGCGTACGTATGGGAGGAGGGCCCTCTGATGCCCGGGGCTCCGTCGCTGACGACGTCGTACCGGTACGACACTGGGGGCCACGGATGCCACGGATGCCACGGACGAAGCACGCGCGACGCACGCTCCGGCGGGTGACGCGACTCGCCGCCGTCGGCGGACTGCTCTGCGGCGGTCTGCTGGTCTCGAACGCGGTGGCCGGTGAACCGGCCGGGCGCGGTACGGGGCCCGGTGGCGCGGCGTCCGTCGCCGAGGTGGGGACGGGGCTGGTGACGAAGCTCGGCACCGCCCGTACCGCCGGTACCTGGATCGCCGCGGACGGGCGGCCGGTGGTCGCCGTGACGGACGAGGACGCGGCGGCCGAGGTACGGCGCGAGGGGGCCCGGGCCGAGGTGATGCGCTACAGCATGCGCGACCTCACCACCGCCACCGAGGCGCTGAGCGCGGCGCCCCGGGTGCCGGGGACCGCGTGGGCCGTGGACTACGCGGCCAACCGGGTCGTGGTGCAGGCCGACCGGACCGTGTCCGCCGACGACTGGTCCCGGCTGACCGATGTCGCGGACGGGATCGGGGGCTCCGTGGAGATGGAGCGGACCACGGGCGAGTTCCGTACGAAGGTGAACGGCGCCGCCCCTATCTTCACCAACAGCGACCGCTGTTCCGCCGGCTTCAACGTCACGGACGGCCAGGACAACTTCATTCTGACGGCCGGGCACTGCGGCCCCACGGGCACCACCTGGTTCCAGGACACGGCGGGCGGCACGCTGGTCGGCTCCACGGTCGCCACGACGTTCCCCGAGAGCGACTTCTCCCTCGTGCAGTACGAGAACCAGGGCTCCTTCGACGGCACGAGCACCGTGGACATCGGCGACGGCCAAGGCGTCCAGATCATCGGCGCTGCCGACCCGGTCGTCGGCCAGCAGGTGTTCCGCAGCGGCAGCACCACGGGGCTGCGCTCCGGGCAGGTGACGGCGCTGAACGTGACGGTGAACTACCGCGAGGGCTCGGTCAGCGGTCTGATCCAGACCACGGTCTGCGCCGAGCCCGGCGACAGCGGCGGCCCGCTCCTCGCGCAGGGGCTGGCGCTCGGGGTGACGTCGGGCGGCAACGGGGACTGCACCGTCGGCGGTACGACGTTCTTCCAGCCGGTGTCGACGGCGATGGCGGCCCTCGGGGTGCGGCTCGCGGGCGTCGCGGCCGGCGACGGCAACGAGACGGCGACCGGGAGCAGCGACGGGACGGTGGACTCGGCCGTCCCCGCGCCGACGGACGCGGGCGGGGGCGTACCGGCGGGCAACGGGACCGGCACCGGGGCGGGTGTGGGTACGGGCATCGGGGTCGGCACCGGCACGGGCGGCGTCAGCTCGATCGTGGACTACCGGACCCTCGTGCCGGGGCTGTTCATCATCGCCGTGAGCCTGCTGGGGCTGACGATGGCCCAGCGGATGTGGTCGGAGAAGGCCAGTTACCGCAGTCAGTACTCGCAGAGCTGGGGCTGACCGGCCGGCCGCGGACCCTGGCCGCGCGGCGGCTTCGACGCGGCCCCGCGGCAGGTCCGTAACGGCGTCCCGGCGGTGTGTGCCGGTGTCATGAATACCGCCTCCATGCCGTCATTTGGCCTGTCCTGCACGGAAATTCGCCCCAAAGTGAATCATGTCCCAATGGGACATTTGGGGTGTACGATCTGGCGCATGAAGGTGACGAGGTGATGAGGTGACGACGGGGCCGGGGGCCGGTCCGTCCGGCTCGGCGCGGCCCGCCACCGCGACCGCCGCCGCGACCGCCGTCGAGGACGGCCGGCAGCGCAAGGCGCGGCGCACCCGCGAGGCGCTGGGCACCGCCGCCGCCGATCTCATGCTGGAGCGGGGCCTGGCGTGCGTCACGGTCGAGGAGATCGCCGAGCGCGCCGATGTCACCCGGCGCACGTTCAGCCGCCACTTCAGTGGCAAGGAGGACGCCGCCGTCGAGTCGACCCGTGTCGACGGCGAGCGCATCAACGACGCGCTGCGCGCCCGCCCGGCGGGCGAACCGCCCCTGGTGGCCTACCGGATGGCGGTCCGTGAGTGGCTGTTCGACGAGACGCGCCCGGGGCTGCACCGCCGTCCGCGCGGCCGGGCGCTGTTCGCCCTGATCGACCGTGAGCCCGTGCTGTTCGCGGCGTTCGAGCGGGTGCGGCTGGAGGCGCAGGAGGAGTCCGTGCGTATCGTCGCCGCCCGGCTCGGCACGGACGCCGACCGGGACCCCCGCCCCGGGGTGGTCGTCGCCGCCGGCACCGGGGTGCTGATCGCCGCGCTGCGGCTGTGGGCGCGCGGCGCGGACGACGACCCGGAGAGCCTGCCCGCCGTGGTCGAGCGCGCGTACGACGCGCTGGGCAGGGAGGTCGCGGCGAGGAAGGGGCGACCCCTAGGGGAATCCCCTTACCCGGAGTCCAAAAATCGTTTCTCCTTGCTTTGACGACTCCCCCCCGGAACATCAGATTCCCCTCAACAAGGAATCTTCATGCCCCCACCAGAACTTCCTATTTGAGCGGAAGTGCGATCGGTGCTTTAGTTGCGGTGTCGAGATTGATCGGCCATGGGCAATCCGCAAACGGGGGTAAGAAAACATGGCGGCAACACCTGTAACAAACATATTCGAGAGTTCCGGTCCGCGGCTGGATCCGGCCGTGCGGCTGGACGCCGGGCCGGCGGACATCGCCGAGCTGAAGCGGCTGCTGCGGCGCGGCGCCCGCGTCGCGCACGAGCAGTTCGACGAGGACACGCATCTGGACGAGGTCATCCCGAAGCCGTGGGGGTACGAGTACCGCGCCTTCGTGGACGAGTTCTTCGACTTCTGGGCGCTGCACATCGACGCCCCGCACAGCACCTCGGTGCATGTGCACCCGCGCAAGCTGACGTATCTGCTCTGTCTGGGGGGACAGGGCGTCACGACGGGCCTGGGCGGCGTCTCGATCCCGATCCGGCAGGGCAGCGTCGTACGGATCGCGCCCGGCGCGTTCCACGGCACGCGGAACGCGGGGGACGAACCGCTGGAGCTGATCGAGGTCGAGTCCCCGAGGAACAAGTTCGACCTGATGCGGCTCAAGGACGACTACAACCGGGCGGGAACGGCGTACGAGTCGACCTCGCTCGAAACCCCGCGTCACCCGATGCGGAAGGTGGTCGCGTTTCCGAACACACGGATGCGGACGCGGACGCCCGACGGGCGTTTCCGGTTCGAACTCCGCACGGGAATGGACGTGTTCTACCGGCGGCGGGCCGAGGACCTCTTCCACATTCCGCTCTGCGTCTCCGGCGCGGTCTACTCCGATGTGGAGATCCTGACCGGCCGGCCCGAGGACACCCGGCGCGTGGAGGCCGACAAGCAGTATCTCTGCGTCAGCCGCGCCTGAAGGGCGGAAGCCCGGCAGGGAAAAACCACGGGAAGCGCAGAGAGAAAGCGAAAAGGGAAAGCAAGAGCGCGACAGGGAAAGCACGACAGGAAAAAGCACGACAGAAAAAGTACGACAGAAAGATCCGGGGGGATCGTCATGTCTCACACTGCTGTCATCATCACCGGCCAGGGATTCCAGGACCACGACGTCGTCTTCACCTACTACCGTCTGCTGGAGGAGGGCTGGCAGGTCGACATCGCCACGAAGAACGGCGACCCGACCACCGGCAAGTACGGTGTCCCGCTGCCCATGGACAAGACGGCGCGTCCGCTCATCGCGTACGAGGACCTCGCCGTCGACCTGTACGACACCGTGATCCTCACCGGCGGCCACGAGGCGCCGGACCGGGTGCGGCAGGACCGTGACGTGCTGGACTTCGTCGCGGGGATGAACTCGGCCGGCAAGGTCGTCGCCGGGCTCTGCCACGGCCCGTGGATCATGGTGAGCGCCGGGGTGCTGCGGGGGCGGCGGGCCTGTGCGTACATCGGGCTGCGCGACGACGTGATCAACGCGGGTGCGGAGGTCGTCGACAGCGACGTCATCGTGGACGGCAACATCATCACCTGCTCGTACTACGGCTACATGGGCGCGTTCATGCGTGCCGTGTTCCAGACGACGGAGAAGCTCGCGGCGGAGAGCGCCGCCTGATGGGCCGCCACACGCAGGCACGGGTGCCGGCGCAACCGGGGGAGCAGCGCCCGGAGGTGGGGCGCGAGCAGGGGCGGGGGCTGCTCGCGCTCGACTTCGACGGGGTCGTCTGCGACGCCTTCGAGGAGTGCGCCCTGATCACCTGGCTCGGGGAGCACGAGCACGACCGGGCGCTCCCCGGGCCGGGCCAACTGGACCGGTTGCCGGTGGAGTTCACCACCCGGTTCCGGAAGGTACGGGACTACGCGCGGGTGCTGGACCACTTCGTGGTGGCCCACCTCCCGGAGGCCGGCGCGATCGGGTCCCAGGCCGAGTTCGACCGGCTGTACGCCTCGCTGCCCGAGGCGCGCGTCCAGCGCTTCGTGGAGGGGGCCTCCGACGCCCGGGACTGGTTCCGCGAGTCGGAGACGGAGTTCTGGCTCGGGCTGCACACGCTCTACCCCGGTGTTCCCGAGCTGCTGCGGCGGGCCGGTGTGCCCGTGGTGATCGTGACGGCGAAGGACGAGCCCTCGGTACGCGCCATCCTGGGCCGGCACGGCCTGGAGTCGGCGATCGCCGGGGTCTACGGGGAGTGCGCCGCCAAACCGGAGGCCGTCCGGGAGGCGTGCGCGCGGCGGGGTGTGCCGCTGGAAGCCGCGACGTTCGTGGACGACAACCTGACCAATGTGCGCAGGGTGTCGGCGACGGGCGCCCGGGCGTGGTGGGCGCAGTGGGGCTACCAGACCCCCGAACACCGCGCGGAAGCGGCCCAGTTCGGGATCACGGGGCTCGAACTGACCGGCCTGGCCGGTCTGCCGCTGACCATCTGACCCGCCCCCGGGGAGGGCGTCCGGTGCGCTCGACGCGCCACCGGGCGCCCTTTCCCGTCTCCGGCCACTCTCCAGGGGGATTCCACCATGACCACTGCCGCCACCGGGGCCGCGCGGCGCGGCGCCCCTCGACCACGACGATCACCGACCACTGCCCTCCCGTTCGCGGTGCAGCTCGCGCTGCTGGTGGCCATGGCCTTCGCCATCCCGGCGCAGCTCTATCTCGCGATACCGGTGGCCGACCGCATCCGGACCGCCTACGGGGTGGACGCGGCGTCCGCCGCCTGGACCGGGGCCGCGTTCTCCTTCGCGTACGCCCTCGGCTTCCTCGTCTTCGGGCCGCTGTCCGACCGCGTCGGCCGCCGCCCCGTCCTCGCGGGCGGCGCCCTGGCGACGGCCGTGACCACCGCGCTGACCGCCGCCGCGCCGGGGCTCGGCTGGTTTCTCGCCGGGCGGGCGCTGCAGGGGTTCGCGGCGGCGACGTTCGCACCCGTCGCGCTCGCCTATGTGACCGAGCGCGCGCCCGCCGCCCGGCGACCGGTCGCGCTCTCGCTGCTCACCACCGGGCTGCTGGGGGCGGGGATCGCCGGGCAGGTCTTCGGTGAACTGGTGACGGAACACGCGGACTGGCGCGCCGCGTTCTGGCCCCCGGCCCTCGTGTACGCGGCGGCGGCCGTGGCCTTCTGGCGCATCCTGGCCCCCGACTCCGGCCCCGACTCCGACGCCGGCCCCGACTCCGGCCCCTCCGCACGTGCCGTGGCCGGCACGGCGCTCGCGCTGCTCCGTACCCGTGGTCCGGCGGCCGTGTTCGCCGCCGCGCTCCCCGTGTTCGGCGGCTTCGTCGCCTTCTACGCCGTTCTGGAGCGGGAGCTGCGCCTGACGTACGGGTTCGACTCCAACGGGCTGCTGCTCGCCCAGGCCACCGGCGCGCTGGGGCTGCTGGCGGGGCCGCTGGTGAACCGGCGCTTCGGCGCCGCCGGGCCCCGGGCGCTCGCGCTCGCCGGGTATCTGACGGCGGCGGCGGGGCTGCTGCTGGCGCTGCTCGCCGGGATCGCCGGCGCCCCGGGCGCGATGATCGGCGCGGGGGCGCTTTTCGTCGCGGGTACGGGGCTGATCGTGCCGGGGATCGTCGGCCTGCTCCACCACCTCGCCCCGCACGCACGGGGAACGGCGGGCGCGGTCAACACGTTCGCCCTGTTCGCCGGCGCGTCGGCCGGGCAGCTCGCCGCGGCGCACCTGGGCCTGAGGCCCATGCTCGCCGTGCTCGTGGCCGCCACCCTGCTCGCCTGCCTGACGGTGGCCACCGGCACCCGCCCGCGCACCCCGCGCCCCCGCCCCGACTCCTCCTCCGACTCCCACCCTGACTCCCACTCGACCAGGAGCCTGCCATGACCGTGACCGCTTCCCGGCGCGTGCTGTCCGTGCTGACCAGCCATGGTGCCCTCGGCGACACGGGCGAGCCCACCGGCTTCCATCTCGGCGAGACCGTCACCCCCTGGCGGCGGCTGCGCGCCGAGGGCCACGCGGTGGATTTCGTCTCCGTACGCGGCGGCCGGCCGCCCGTCATCGGGTACGACCGGGACGACCCGGCCCAGCGGGCGTTCCTGGCCGATCCGGCGGGCGGCGGCCGGCTCGCCCGTACGCCACGGCCCGAGGAGGTGGATCCGGGGGCGTACGCGGGGGTGCTCTTCGTCGGCGGCCACGGCACCATGTGGGACTTCCGGGGGCACCCGGTCCTGCAGGAGATCGCGCGGCGGGTGTACGAGTCGGGCGGGGTGGTCGGCGCGATCTGCCACGGCCCGGCGGCGCTCGTCGACCTGACCCTCTCGGACGGCACGCACCTGGTGGACGGCCGCGAGGTGACCGCGTTCTCCCACGCGTCGGAGACCGCGCGCGGGCTGGCGGACGTCGTACCGTTCTCGCTCCAGACGGCGCTGGAGGAGCGTGGCGCGGTCTTCTCGGCGGCTCCCGACCGGGCGCCGCACGTGGTGGTGAGCGGCCGGCTCGTCACCGCGCAGAACCCGCAATCGGCGGCCGGGCTCGCGGAGCGGATGGCCGAACTGCTGCGTCTGCGCGCGGGGTTGCCCCGTGGCTGATCCGGGGTGTCCGCGCCCTTCCGGCGCAGTTCAGGGCGTGCTGATCAGAGCATGATGAGCAGACGCGTGTTCGGCTTGAGCTTCCTGTTCACCGAACGGCTCTGCACGTACACCTCCAGCTTGGGGTTGCGCCCCGCCTTCACGGAGACGGTCCCCCGGATGCCCGTGCCGAAGAGAAGGCTGCGCGCCGCGTCGCCCGTGTAGGCGCGGTCGGTGTCCTTCTCGACCACGATGACTTCCTTGTCGGGCTGCACCTGCACCCGGCTGCCCAACTGGTAGTAGCACGCGCCGCGTTGGTACGTCACGCCCGGATGCGAATCGACGAAGGACCGGATTTCGATCTCGGTGTCGACCTTCAGGAGCCGGTACTTGTCGGCCGCCACCGGTTCGAGGTTGGCCCGTACGTCGTCGACAGATATGTCCTGGCCGACCGCGAACAGATTCTTCGTGCCGCGTACGCCCTGCTCGCGGCCACGGAGGAAGCTGGTGGCCGCGGCACGCACGGTGCCGATCGCCTCCTCGACACCCTCCTGGGAGTCCGCGTCCCAGATGGCGATGTTCCCCGCCGGGAAGCCGTAGTTCTGGGCGGTCCGCTTCGCCAGGGAGTTCGGGACGAGGATCGCGGACGTCCAGTGGCCCGGGAGCGACCCCATCTTCGCCGCGATTCTGTCGAGCCAGGGGCCGAGGATGGTCATGTCGCCGTCGTGCCGCCGGTCCCCGCCGGAGGCGTTCTCCTCGCCGTCCGTCACCACGATCTGGAGGAAGCTGTGCTCGCCGTACTCCTCCCAGATGTGGCCCAGGTCGTCCAGGGACTTCAGAGAGGCCTCGATGAGTGCGGTGGCGCCGTTGTTGACCTTGTACAGACCCCGCATGGACGGCAGGTGTTTCACGTCCATGTCCCAGACCAGGTTCTCCACCCGGTGGTCGAAGGAGTAGAGGCTGATCCGGGTCTCATGGCCGAGGCTGTCCGACTCGGCCTTCAGACCCGCCACGAATTCGTCCACGACCCGTATGAGCTGACTCTGGTGCTGATGCATGGAACCCGAACAGTCCACGACCAGCGCGACGTGATTGACCTTGTGCTGGATCCTGTTGGCGGACATGCGTGTGCTCCTTCTCCGAGGCTCCCCGAGCGATGTCCTCACACTAGGGGGAGGCACTGACAACGGAGCCTGACGGAGGATCACCCGCCCATCCCGGACCCGGACCCGCCCGTCCCGGACCCAGCAGGGTCCGGGACGGCTCGCGCCCCCGGGCGGCGCGTACGGATCCGAATCACCCGGCGGAGCCGCCGCTCACGCCGCCGCTCACGCCGCCGCTCACGCCACCGGCGGCGCCGACGCCACCGGGTGGAGTTCGACCGTCTCGTTGCCCGGCTTCCCGTCCGGGCCCGGTGTCGCGGAGACCTGCGCGGCGAACTCGACCGCCCGCGCCTCGTCCTTCACGTCGATCACCCAGTAGCCGGCCAGGATCTTCTCGGCCCGGAAGTGCGGTCCGTCCGTCACCTCAGGGCCGCCGCCGTGCCGCGCGCTCACGGACTTGACCTGGCCCGGCCCGCCCAGCCCCTCCGCCGCCACGAGCTCACCGTTCTTCACGAGCTCGTCGTTGAGCCTGCCCATGTGCTCGACCATCGCGCCCAGCGCCTCCGGCGTGTAGGCGGCCATGTCGGCGTCCCAGGTCTCGCGGTTCGCGAAGAGCTGCACCATGTACTTCATGTCGTGACTCCCTTGTCCGGTCCGGGGTTCGGCCCCGGCTTCCGTCCGGGGCTTGCGAGGGGTTGACCGTCCGCGGCCCCGGAACTCATCGCATCTAGGGCCTCTCGTTTGGATCAGGCTGGGCTCGCGTGCCCTGGCACCGCGCCTCGCGGCGTTGTCGTCGGTCCACGACGCTCCGCGTCGCCTCCCTCCTCCGCCTTGCGATGCACGGCACCAGACCCCGCTCCCTGATCCAGCCTGATCCAAACGAAAGACCCTAGGACCAGGAACGGGGAGATCTTTTCGGCCCGCCGAAGAGGAATTCCTCCGTCCGGGGATTATGCGGTCATTTCGTGCGTATTCCCGGCCGTCCCCGAACCTGGCGAACCGGCGTATTTCCTGGTATGCCCGATCAGCCAGTTCCCGGGGAGTTCCCTGCCGAGAGCGAGCCGCATGCCGAGGGCCGTCGCTTCCGCCGCCGACGCCGGATTCTGCCCCGTGACCAGGTTTCCGTCGCGTACGACATGGGGCGCGAAAGGCTCGCCCGCCTCGTACCGCGCGCCTCGCTCGCGCAGCGCCTCGTCGAGGAAGAACGGCACGGTGGCGGCCAGCCCCGCCGCCTCCTCCTCGGCCCGGGAGAACCCGGTGACCCGGCGCCCCCCGACCAGCGGCGCCCCGCCGGGCGCCCGGGCCGGCAGCAGCGCCGCCACGCCGTGGCAGACCGCGACCACCACGCCGCCCCCGGCGTGGAAGCGGGTGAGGAAGCGGGCCAGCCGCGGATCCTCGGGGAGGTCGAGCATGGCGCCGTGGCCGCCCGCGATCAGCACGATGCCGAAGTCGGCGGGGGTGTAGCGGTCGGCCGTCGTGGTCGCGGCGAGGCGCTCGCGTACCGTGCCGTCGTCGAGGAAGAGGCGTTGCGGCAGGTCGGAGCGGTCGACGCCGCCGATGTGCGGGGTGCCCTCGCGGGTGCCCGCGAAGGCGAAGTCCCAGCCGGCGCTGGTCAGGGCGCGCCAGGGGTAGGCGGCCTCGGGCAGCCAGAAGCCGGCCTGCCGGCCGCCGGGCAGCCGCGCGACGCTGCTCACCACGATCAGCCCGCGCCGCGCCCCGCTCTCTCCGGGCTCTTTCATATCCATTCCATTCTCCGAAGGGGGCTCACCGTAACGAATTGCCTCCATGAATTTCTCTATGGGGGCGATCGGGCAGATTATTTGGCGGCCGGGATTCCCGGTGCCTACATTCGGTGAACCGGAATCGCACCACAGGAACCACAAAAATCGGAGAACCGTAATGCCCAAGAAGGTTCTGTTCGCGCTCACGAGCCATGGCACCCTCGGCGACACCGGCCGGTCCACCGGCTTCTACGTCCCCGAGGTGGCCCACCCCGCCGCCGTGTTCCGCGCGGCGGGCTACGAGATCGCGTACGTCTCCGTGCAGGGCGGCGAGCCGCCGCGCGACGGGTACAACGCGGAGGACCAGGTGCAGGCCGACTTCCTCGCCGACCCCGGCACCGTCGCCGCGCTCTCCCGCACGGCGGCGCCCGGCGAGCTGTCCGCCGCCGACTACGACGTCGTGTTCTACGCCGGCGGCCACGGCGCGATGTGGGACCTGCCCGGCGCCACGGAGCTGGCCGAGCTGGCCGCCGGGGTCTACGAGCGGGGCGGTGTCGTCGCCGCCGTCTGCCACGGCCCGGCCGGGCTGGTCAACATCCGGCTCGGGGACGGCTCGTACCTGGTGGAGGGCAAGCAGGTCTCGACGTTCACCAACGAGGAGGAGCAGGCGGTCGGGCTGACCGAGGTCGTGCCGTTCCTGCTGGAGAGCCGGCTCGCCGAGCGCGGCGCGAAGATCACCAAGGCAGGGAACTTCGCCGAGCACGCCGTCGCCGACCAGCGGCTCGTCACCGGCCAGAACCCGGCCTCGGCGCTGCGGGTCGCGGAGCTGGTCGTCGAACAGCTGGAGGCCCCGGCCGCCGGAACCGCCGCCTGACCCGCCGCCTGACCGGGACGCGAATACCCGGAAGGGCGGAATTGCGGAGGCGTGGACACGCGCTCCCTCATGCATGTGGCCGCTTCTCGTGCTCTCGGGCACGAGAAGCGGCCATACGTACGTATTCGCCGCGCCCTTACGGGTGTTTTCCACCGACCCGACCGCGCCGCCACGGCATTTCGCGCAGCATGGGCCGAGGGCCTGACCCGAACCGGCGGGCCCCCGGACACCCGGCCTCCCCCGTACGCCCCGCCGAGTGCCGTGAACCGACGACCGACGACCGACGAGCACCACCACCCCGCCGGGCACCGCGCGGGGCGAACGAACGCACAGGGGGACGGCCTTGACCATGGCGGTACAACTGAGCTGGCTGCGGACGTTCGTGACCGTCTACCGCCTCGGCTCCTTCACCAAGGCGGCCCAGCGGCTCGAACTCTCCCAGCCCACCGTCACCCACCAGATCCGCAATCTCGAACGGGAGCTGGGCAAGTCGCTCTTCGAGCGCATCCCCCAGGGCGCCCTCCCCACACCCGCCGCCGAGACCCTGCTGCGTGAGGTGCAGGGCCCGGTCGACGCCCTCGGCACGGTGGTGGAACGGCACTTCGGCGGCACCCCCGACGGCCATCCGCTCTACGTCGGCGGGCCGGTGGAGCTGATCACCTCGCGGGTGCTGCCCGCCGTCAGCGACCTCGTCGCCGACGGACTGCGCCTCACCTTCGGCTTCGGCCTCGCGGACGACCTGCTCGGCCGGCTGATCAGCGGCGACTTCGACCTCGTCCTGTCGACCGTACGGCCACGGCTGCGCGGCATCACCGCCACCACCCTGGTCGACGAGGAGTTCGCGCTCCTCGCCTCCCCGGAGCTGGCCAAGGGCATCCCCGCCGACCGGCTCACGGAGAAGGACGGCCCATCCGTCCTCGCCAAGTACCCGCTGATCGCGTACGCCGAGTCCCTGCCGATCATCCGCCGCTACTGGCTCACGGTCTTCGGGCTGCGGCCGACCGCCGCGCCCTCCCTCGTCGTGCCGGACCTGCGCGGGGCGCTCGCCGCCGTCAAGTCCTCGGCGGGCATCTCCGTGCTCCCCACCTACCTGGCGGCCGAGGAGCTGGTGCGCGGCGAGGTCGTCAAGCTGCTGGACCCCGAACTCCCGCCCATCAACACCTTCTACCTCGCCACGCGCGACGGGGATCTGGGCCGTTCGGACCTCTCCCTGCTCCACGGCCAGCTCCTGATGAAGGCCCGGCTCTGGATGTAGTCGAACGCGGCGCACACCCCCTGCTACTCTTCGCCGTCAATCGATCACGTTGTGTCACCAAGGGGTGTCTGTGAAGGTCGTCTGCGTCGGCGGCGGGCCCGCCGGACTGTACTTCTCGATCCTGATGAAGCGGCAGGATCCGTCCCACGAGATCACCGTCCACGAGCGGAATCCGGCCGGGTCGACCTACGGCTGGGGGGTGACCTATTGGGGCGGCCTCATCGAGAAGCTGCGCGCCCACGACCCCGAGTCCGCCCGTACCATCAGCGAGCGCTCGGTCCGCTGGAGCGACGGGGTCGCGCACGTGGGCGACCTGACCACCGTCCACCACGGCGACGAGGGCTTCGGCATCGGCCGCCGTGAACTGCTCGACATCCTCGCCGCCCGGGCCAGGGAGCTCGGCGTACGCGTCGAGTACGAGCACGAGGTCACCGCCGGGCCGGACGAGGGGGAGCTGGCCGGCGCCGACCTCGTCGTGGCCTGCGACGGCGTCAACAGCGCTCTGCGCGAGCGGGCCGCCGACCACTTCGGTACGGAGGTCACGGCGGGCCGGAACAAATACGTCTGGCTCGGCACCACCAAGGTGTTCAACGCCTTCACCTTCGCCTTCCGGGAGACCGAGCACGGCTGGATCTGGTGCTACGGCTACGGGTTCAGCGACCGGCACAGCACCTGCATCGTCGAGTGCTCCGAGGAGACGTGGAGGGGCCTCGGCCTCCACGAGACGAACGAGGCCGACAGCCTCGCCCTCCTGGAGAAGCTCTTCGCCGTGCCGCTGGACGGGCACGCGCTCATCGGCCGGGCGAACTCCGACGGCGCCGCCGCCCAGTGGCTCACCTTCCGCACCCTCACCCACCGCACCTGGTCGCACGGCCGCCTCGTCCTGCTCGGCGACGCCGCGCACACCACGCACTACTCCATCGGCGCGGGCACCACCCTCGCCCTGGAGGACGCCATCGCCCTGGCGGGCGCGGTACGCGACCACACCGAACTCGCCCCCGCCCTCGCCCACTACGAGCGCGAGCGCCGCTCGGCGCTGCTCCCCGTCCAGAGCGCGGCCCGCTACAGCGCGCGCTGGTACGAGAACCTGACGCGCTACATCCACCTCCCGCCCGCGCACATGTTCGCCCTCCTCGGCCAGCGGCACTCCCCGCTGCTGCCGTACGTCCCGCCCGCGCTCTACTACCGGCTCGACCGCGCGGTGAGCCGGTCGGCGGTGCTCCGCGGCTTCAAGCGCCGGCTGGGCCCGAGGATCGCCCGGACGCTCGCCCGCGCGCGGCGGGCCGGCCCGAAGGGGTAGGACCCTGGCCCGGGCGGGCCCGGTTCAGCCCAGTTCGATGCTGGTGACGGCGTACATTCCCGCCAGATCCACGTCGGGGGCGGGGCCCGTGTACATACGGGCGGCCTCGAAGGACGGGGTCAGCCCGAACCGCTCCATCAGCCGTACGGACTGCTGGTTGACGTCGGGGACGTCGATCGCCAGCGGGGTGCCCGGGGCGGTCGCGGCGAGCGCGTCCAGCAGCGTCGCCGCGATCTCCGGCGAGGAGGCGTAGAGCGGCCCGACACGGCAGGCGCCGCGGGCCGCGCGGCGGACGGCGAAGCCGTGGAGTTCGCCGTCGCGGACCGCCGCCAGCGCGGTGCGGTCGGGCAGGCTCACCCACGCGGCGAGGAAGGTGTCCCGGGGCGCGGGGAAGAACCGCCGGTCGTACGCGGCGAGTTGGGCGAGCGGGACCGTACGGGCGTGCAGCAGCCTGACGCCGTCCCCGGGCCGGGCGCCCGCGTCGCCGGCCGGGACGCCTTCGTAGCGGATGTTGTTCCAGGCGCGGCGGAAGCCGGATCTGCGGTAGTTGTCCTGCTGGCCGACCACCCCGTCGAGGCCGATGGTGCGGCCGGCGAGGCGCGCGACGCCCGCGCGCCAGACCTGGATCCCGTAGCCCTGGCCGCGCACCGGCGGGGTGGCGATGTAGAAGCCGATGAAGCCGAAGTCCGCCCCGTACCGCACGGCGGAGATGGAGGCCACGGCCCGGCCGTCGAGCCGGCCGAAGAGGAAGCCGCCGGGATCGGCCGGGAAGAAGGCGTGTCCGTCGGAGCGGCCCGGGTTCCATCCCTCGTCGTGCGCCCACTCACCGAGCAGGGTGATGTCGTCGACGCTCGCGCCCGTGACCTCGAACTCCGCCATGTGTTCCGCCTTCCGTACCGCCCCCCGTACCGTCTCTGGGTTTACGTGCGGGGCACAGGATGTCACGGGAGCGGAGGGGCCCGGCGCCACCGCGCCGGTGAGGCTCCGGCCCGCGGCCCGTGCGGTATCACCGGGCAGCATGTCGTTTCCGTGCCCGTCGCCGGAACGGGAACGAGCCCAGGAGTCGGAGGCGAAACCGGTCGACCCACCGGTCACGTCGACCAGCTCGGGGCGGGGCCCGACCGCGGAGACCGGGCCCCGCCCCGGTGGTCCACCCATGCCTGAGCTGCTTCCACCATGGCCGCGCGCCATGCCTCATCAGGGCGCCGGTCGGCAATGGCACGAAGCATGCGCAGATCGGCGACAGCGAACACATCGATTGCCTTCGGGTCTGCCTTCGCCCATGCCGTGCACCCGGCGGCCCAGGACTCGGCGGACTCGGGGCTGTGGCCGGCGGAGATCAACTGCACGACGAAACAGGCCGGGTCGATGAAGGCGGGCCCGCGCGTGGGCCATGACCAATCGATGATCCACGACCCCGCATCCCCGGTCGTCAGGTTGGACGGGTTGATGTCGGTGTGCAGGAGGGCATCACCACGGAGGAACGCCAATTCCTCTTCGCTGCCCACGTAGGCGTCCCACCGGTCTTCCGTCCAGTCCCGCGCGACGTCGGGCAGTTCCAGAGCCGCCGCCCGATTGAGGAGATTCACGGCGAGGGGGAGATCCGGCGAGCCCGGTTCGAAGTCGAGGCCACGCTCCTCGATGGCCTCGAAGCCGAGGATGATCCACCCGGCGTCGTCTCCGTCGACGCTCCACAGCAGCCGGGGCGAAAGAGGCTGTACGGAGGGGTTGATCGCCCGTTCCCGGAGGATGGAGTCCTTCCGTCCCCCGGGATTGTTGAACATGGCCTTGACGAAGAACCGCCCCTTCTCGCTGTCGATTACCGCGGAGAAGTCGGACCCGAATCCCCGGGCCGGAACCCGAACGCGGGTGACCTCGCCGGCGTATGGCAGGAGCAGATGCCTGAAGTGGCCGTCGGGCAGGTCATCCACGTCGGGTCTCCTCGGTGCGGTCAGTTCTTGGGGCTGCATTCGGTGCCGGGTGCTCCCGGACGACATGCATCGTTCGGGCCGCACCTCGGGTCGCACGGGTTCTTCGGGACGCAGTCAGGACTACACGGCTGTTTCTGGCCGCCGTCCTTGTCTTTGCCCCACCCCCAGACCTCTCGGAGGGAGTCCACTGCCTCAGACAGGGCGGGGCCGCTCAGAATAGAGGCCAACGAGGCGTCGTGGACATTGCCGACACCTTTCCAGGTGGAGAAGACGCACGGCGCGACGGTACCGCTCGGGTCGATCGCAGCCCTGCCGTCGCCACACCCGCCACACAGATTTGACGCGTCCGGTTTCTGCCCACCGCACGCCCGTCCGAACTCCCGGATACGGTCGATTCCGATCCGGCTGACGCCGATCGACTCAAGGTCGGCCCTTGATGCTGCGATGATCTGTTCGTTGTCTCCGACGATGCCGACTCGGATCGGGACCCCGAGTCCGATCGCTTTGACGATGTTGGCCCGGGTCCTGGCGTGACTCGAACGATGGGTGACCTTGTTGTGCTCCGACGCCTTGTCCGAGTAGTACGACGTGGCCAGCGACATTCCCTCGCGCTGGAAAAGGCCCCAGCGCTGCGCCGACACGTGGACAAGGTTGCTGTACACCTCTACGCGCAGGCCGACGGTCAGCGCGTGGTCCACCAGTTCCGCGAAGTCGGGGTGCACGGTCGGCTCGCCGCCGATGAACTGTACGTCCGTGACACCGGCGGTCGCAGCCTGGTCCAGTACGCGGATCCAGTCCTCGCGGGACATGGTGCCGTGGGTGCCCTTCGGACCGGACTGGTTGTAGCAATGCCCGCATTCGAGCTGGCACTTCCGTGTCAGATCGCACCACAAGAATCCCGTGGTGGTCTGTCCGACGAGTAAAGCAGCAGTCGCCATGCTCTTGCCCTTTCACTCATGGTCCTGGATCTCGTTTTTCGGTGATGTGAGGAAAGTCGGGTTTGGCGCATTGTGTCGAGTAGTGGCCTCCCCGCACGCCCCCTTGGCGTGCGCGACTAAGTGCTTACTTTTAGTCACCATCATGGTCTCGGATGCGCATATACGGAACATGGCGCCTGCTTCCGCCCCAGAAGTGTCCATCAACGTGTGAAGGGATCGGCCAGGAGCCATGCGGCCGCCGCGTAGGCGGCGAGCGTGGAGCTGATGACGAGTGCGGTCCGTACCGCTCGCATGGCTCGTGCGGCATCATCGGGGCGCATGTCGTTTCCGGGCCCGTCGCCGGAACGGGGACGAGCCCGGGAGCCGGAGGCGGAGGTGGAACCGGTCGAACCATCGGGGCTTGCGGTGTCTCCGGCGGCAGGGGCGTGCTGCGTGGTGCGGTAGTACGTACGCGGGTGCGGGCGGGGGCAGTGCTCTGAGGGTGTACCGGCCGCTGAAGTCGTCGGCGCCGAGAGTGAACTCCGCGCCCGCGAGGGGCCGTTCCTGTGCCGCTTTCTGTGCTTGGAGGTCGTGGCACCAGGACCGGAGTGCGGTGGGTGCGTCCGGCACGGGCGCTTTTACGGGGACGAGCGTGCCCGGTGGAGCCCACCCGGCCCCCGGGTCGGGGTCGAGGCCGTCGGCGATGCGCCGGGCCTGGCGGCGGAGGAAGGAGAGGGCGAATTCCGGCGATGCCGCCTGCCGGGCGGCGAGGACGACCCGTACCCACGTACCGTTGACGGGTCCCTCGCAGACCACGGTCACGTGGTAGAACCGGGCGGCGCTCATGTCCGCCGCCCGGCGGGGGGCCGCTGCCGCCGGTGGAGTCGTGCGAGGGCGCGGAGTTGGGTCCGTTCCCGCTCGGTCGCCGGGCGGAGCGCGATCAGGGCGGCCTGCCAGGTGTGCCCGGAGGGGCGGACGAGACAGGCCAGCGGTCCGGCGAAGGAGCGGATGACGCCGGGCATGTCCGCCCGCCGGTCGAACACCGCCATGCCGACGCGCAGATCGGGACCGGGCGTCATCCGGCGTCACCGGCCCGCCGGTGCGGGTGCGCCGCGATCTGGCGCGCACAGTGGGCCGCGCTGGCCTCCCCGATCCCCCGGTGAGCGTTCTCCCGCCGCCTGTCCCACCAGTCGCACAGATCGCAACCGGGCACCGGGACCGGCCGCCGGGGACCACTGGCCGCGGTCACGGCGGGCGGCTCGTCTGTCATGTCTTCGCCCGTTGGTGGGACCGTCCGCTGATCCATGCTCCGCGCCTCCAGTGCCTACGTATTGTGTTCGTCCGACTACAGATTCGGCGTCGGCGCGTAGTCTCAAAAGAGGCGAAGCGATTCCAAGCGGGTTGTGAATACTGGGAGTTGAACCATGAACGATGACCCGGGCACACCAGCGGAGCAGTTCGGCAAGGAGATCAAGTGCGCGCGGGAAGCACGGGGGTGGTCCCAGACGGAGTTCGCCGACAAGCTGTTCTGCAAGCAGCCCTACGTGAGCAAGACGGAGAACGGACAACTCCCGTCGGCGCAGTTCGCGGAGCAGTGCGACAGGGTGCTCGGCACGTCCGGCACGTACACCCGGATGCGACAGCGGGCGGCCGACGCGGGCAACCCGCTCTGGTTCATCCCCTACCTCCAGTTGGAGCGCGAGGTGGCAAGCATCTGCGACTATGCCGCCACCCGCGTCACGGGGATACTGCAAACCCCGGATTACGCCGAAGCCGTCTTCCGGTCCGCCCGTCCGCAGGACTCGGCGGTCGAGATCAAGAAGCTGGTGGCAGACCGGTTGCGAAGGCGGGAGGTGTTCGACAGCCCCCACCCCCCATCGCTGTGGGTGATCCTGCACGAGGCGGTTCTCTGGTCCGGGGCGGGCGGCGCAAGTGTCATGCGGGGGCAGCTTCAACACCTGGTGGATGCGTCCGAGTCTCCGCACATCACGGTCCAGGTCTTTCCCTTCCGCGCGGGCACCGCGTCGCGAGCACTACCGTTTAAGGTGCTCACACAGCAGGACGGAACCGAAGTCCTGTACGAGGAGACTTATGTACGAGGGCAGGTGGACGACTCGGCGGAAGCGGTAGCCGAAGCACGGGCGGCCTACGAGGGGCTGCGCGCGGACGCACTGTCACGCGATGACTCCCTCTCCCTCATTCGGCACGTTATGGAGGCGTACACCCATGACCCCCACCCCCGACCTCTCCCGCACGGAGTGGGTCAAGAGCAGCTACAGCGAAGGGAACGGAGGCGACTGCGTCGAATGGGCCCCCGAGTACGCAGATTCCGGCGTCGTCCCCGTCCGTGACTCCAAGGACCCGAACGGACCCGTCCTGGGCTTCCCCGTCAGCTCGTTCGCCTCCTTCGTGGCGGGCGTCAAGGCCGGCGAGTTCCGCACCGCCTGAGCCCGCAGCACAGCGCGTACCGGTTCACCAGGCCCCGTCCCCCCTCCCCTGGAGTGACGGGACCCGGCCCGTTTTCCCCCGGCCGTAAGGGAGGCGGTATTGGTGTTGGCTGTGGGGGCGGACCCGGTAGATTGGCGATCTTCGGGTGGCCGCAGTCTCCTGGAGTCCCAAAGGTAGACGCCATGCAGAACCGCGACCTGACAGCCGCACGACTTCGCCTCGACAGCGCACTGGACGGCCTGAGCGCTGTCTTCCGCGGGATGTCCGCCCACCCCGATGAAGCCAACTGTGAATGTCACTGGGGAAGCGCGGAAGACCTGGCGCTGCTGAAGACGCCGGATACGGAACTCGACCCCGACCTTCTGCGCCGCACCTGGCAGGCAACCGACTGGACCTACAAGGCTTCCGTGCTGCGTCGGATCCTGCCCCAGTTCGCCACGGCTCTCACCCGCGGCCTCATCGCGCCTCTTTTTGGTATGGAGGAAGTCGGACGCACCTTCCACCGCGCCAAGTGGCAGCAGTGGCCCGCCGAGCAGGCCGCAGCAGTGGAAGAATTCCTGCACGCATGGTGGGCCCACGTCCTCACCGATCCGGACCCCACCGTGCCGCCGTACGAAGTCCTCGCCCTGAACGCCGAGGCCTCCGCCATGCTCAGTCCGTGGCTCCGCACCTGGGAAGCCCGGACTCACCCCACGGCCGACCAGCACTTGGCGGAAGCGGTGACCCACTGGGAGTGCAAACTGCTCGGGGATTTCCTCCCCTGGGACACCTGGCACGACGAGGACGACATGCGCGCCGGGCTGACAGCCTGGCTGCTGTTCCATGCCTCCGCTCGACTGCAGGCCCACGGCGCTTCCGAAGAACTGCTCCACCGGATACGGCTGCTTGGCCTCGCCTGCCCCGACCGCTGGGAGGACCCGCACTGGCCGGGGTTCGGCTACTGAACCCCGAGCCGTGTTCCGCCACACCGGCGGGTCGGGGCTTGAGCTTCGGGCTTCGGGGTGGGGGTTCGTGCGGTCACGAGGGTTTCGGCGGGCTCGTACGGTCCCGGCTCACCGCCACGCTGCCGGCCGAACCGGCGGACACGCACAGCGACTGGTGCCGCGGGCGACCTCGCCGGGGTCGCCCGCGCACCGCGTGCTCAGTCCTTTTCCAGGAACAGTTCCTTGGCTCGGGCTGTGACCAGCGGGCCGGCCTTCTCGACGCTGCCCGCGTCGAAGGGCGGCTGCGGGTCGTACTCCACCATCAGCTGCATGGCCTGCGCTGTCACCTGGTCGGTGAGCAGCTCTGCCAGGCGCAGGGCCATGTCGATCCCGGAGGAGACGCCGGCGGCCATGATGGTCCGCTGCTCCAGGTGCTCGACCACTCGGGTGGAGACCGGAGCGGCACCGAGCTCGGTCAGCTTGGCCATGAAGGCCCAGTGCGTGGTCGCTTCGAGACCGGGCAGCAGCCCCGCGGCCGCCAGGAGCAGGGATCCGGTGCAGACCGAGGTGGTGAAGCGGCTGGTGGCGTGGGCGGACCGCAGCCAGTCGAGGAGGACCTTGTCCTCCAGCAGGTCGAGAACGCCGATTCCACCAGGCACGACGATCACATCCGGCGCGACGACCTCGTCGAAGTTTTTGTCGACGGTCAGGCCGAGGTATCCGTTTTCGGTGCGGACCTCGCCGCGCCGGTGGCCCACGAAGGTCACCGTGGTGTCGGGCAGTCGCTGCAGGGTTTCGTAGGGCCCGATCGCGTCCAGGGCGGTGAGGCGAGGGAATAAGACGACGGCGATGTTCATTCGGGGATTCTTCCGTGTTCGGCCGGATCGCTTCCGGCAGATGTCAAGTGACGTACTCAAAGCCCCGAAACCGGCACGGGGCGACACTTGTCCCCTGGTCGCAGGGGCTGCGAGTGCCCGGGAGGGCATGTCGTACGACGCACCTCGTAGTACGACGGGGGCCGTACCACGAGCGGGTTGAGTAGAGTTGAACTCATGCGAACGCTGCCTCATCCCGCGACGGAAGCGGTCCTGCTCGACACGGTCCTCGCCGCGCTCGCCGACCCCTTGCGCCGGCGCATTGTGCGTCAGCTTTCCGACGGGGATGAGGCGCAGGCCTGTGGTGCGTCCAACCTGCCGGTCGCCAAGTCGACGTCGACCCATCACTTCCGGGTGCTCCGCGAGGCGGGTGTCATCACGCAGCACTACCGCGGCAACAAGATCCTCAGCCAGATGCGTGCGGACGACTTGGAAACCCGCTTTCCAGGCCTGTTGCAAGCGATCCTGGCCGCAGACCAGGTGACCGTGGTCGGGCCGTAGTCCCCATCCACCGGGGCTGAATCCGGCCGCCGTCCGACTTTCGCCAGGCGTGACTACGAGGCTTGAGCTTCGGGGGTCGAGCTCTGCTTGTGAGGATCGGTAGGTTCTTGTTTCCCACCCACCCACCCTCCCTGTCGCGGAGGTTGACGTTTCGCGATCGGGTTGCCACGCAGGGTGAGTAGCGTCTAGCGTGCCCCTGAACGGAAAACGGCCTCCGCCTGGTGTTGGAAGCACCTGACGGAGACCTCACCAGCTAGATCAAGGCGTTGATCTTTGTGGCTGCTTCGCAGTTTAGTGTTGCGCCGCCGCGCGTGCACACCGCTTCCTATTCGATGGCCAGTGCCGGGTACGGCAAGCGTTCGGCTGCCGGTCAACCGGGCCCCTCCGCCGATGAGCGGAGTCCTCGGTGGTGGTGGTCCAGTTGCCGGGGCTGGCCGCGCACCCTAGGAGGGTGGTGGGCCAGCGGCCATTGAGGGGGTCGAGGCGGGCGGCGATTTCGAGCCGGCCGGACAGGTCGTCCGGGTCGAGCGGCGGCAGCTGTCGGTGTACGAGCTCGATGCGGATGCTCTCGGGCGCCGAGTCGTCGGCCTGGTGCCGCTCGGCCTCGTCGGCGGTGAGGGGTACCCAGTCGCCGCTGGGGACGATGGCGCCGTGGTCGTAGCCGGGCTCGCTGCCGGTCTGCCGAACCGGTGCGACCTCGCACCGGCCGCGTATGTCGTCGTACGTGTCGAATACGAGTCGCGGGCCCATGGCCGTGCCTCCCTGGGGCAGGTGCGGGGCTACTTGTCGTCGAGGTCTTCGCCGAAGGTGACGTCCAGCTCGACGGTGAGGGCCTCGGCGAGCTGGAGTGTCTGGGCGTGGTCGATGACGATCTGCTTGAGCGAGGCCAGGCCGCGAAGCTGGGAGAGGTCGTTGCCCCGGAGGTCCAGGTCGCGGTACTTCCCGCCGTCGAACTCGGTCAGCCGTAGATCGCAGTCGTCGATCAGGACATCGCCGAGGTCAGCGGCGGCGAAGGTGGTCTCGCGCAGCGAGCACTTGGCGAAGATCACGGGGCCGGTGGCCCGGACGCGGGTGAGAGTGCTGTAGTCGATCTTGCAGTTCTCGAACAGGACGTTGTCGAGTGTCACATCTTCGAGTGCGGCGCCCATGAGCTTGCAGTCGCGGAAGACGGCTCTGGAGATCTTGCTGTCGGTCCACTGCAGGGAGGCCAGGTCGCAGCCGGTGAACTCCACGGAGTCGACACGGAGCTTCTCCAGGCGGGTGCGCTGGGCCTTGAGGCCGGTGATCCGCCCGTCCATCAGGTGGGTGTCGGCCAGGTCGAGGTCCCGCAGGTCGGCGTCGGCGTAGTGGAACTCCGCCACCCGGCCACGGCCGCCCTCCAGCGAGGTGACGTTGGAGAGGTAGAGGCCCGGCTCGCTCAGGGCAGGGAGCGTGACGCTCGTACGGCGGATCGTGCGGGTGTCCATCAACAGCCTTTCAGCGCGGTAGCTCGGTCGCCGGTGCTGCCTGCACGCCCGGGGCGTGCAGGCAGCGGTGCGGCCTACTTCTTCTTGTTCCAGTTGTCCCAGGTCGGGCGGTTGTCGAAGGGAGCCGGGTTCTTCGCCCAGTTGTCCCACGTGGGCCGGTTGTCCCACGCCGCTTCAACGATCACCGGGGTCGGGACGTCGTGCGTGGCTGTCAACTCCATCACGACGGGGGTGGTGGATGTGGCGAGCCGGTCCAGGATCTTCATGCGCCAGCCTCCTTGGTTGCGAGGGTGGACAGGGCCGTGACCAGGGCCTGCCGGGAGACCTGGCAGTAGTTGGTCTCGGTGGTCGTGAGGTCGCCGTTCTCGAAGTAGCGGTTGGCGGCCTGGGCGCCGCGGCAGAAGTCGAAGAACTCGCATTCGGCCTGGCAGCGGTCCAGGCCGGTGAGGAAGTCGCGTACGTAGCACAGCCGGTGGGCATCATGGAGGATCTCGGGCAGGGCGCGGTCGAGGATGTTGCCGGCTACGAAGTCGCCGTACTCGGGCGCCGCCGTGTCCGCGAGTTCCGGGGAGAGCAGGACCACGTCTCCCTTCCAGGAGATGGTGGGGATCGGGTCGAGGCGGCGCCTGTCCCACTCAGCTCTCCGGCCGGACCGGATCAGCTGGAGGTACTCGGCGAGCCGTTCGACTTCCCGGACCGCCGGGGCGTCCGGATGCTCGCGGGCCCAGGTGAGGGTGCGGCGCCAGAACTCCTCGGCCTGGCTCGCGGTGGGCGGCTGCCGGTCGGTGTTGGCCCCTTCGATCTCCTCGATGTTGAAGCCCACCGAATGGCCGCCCAGAGAGGTCAGGAACTCCAGCAGTTTCTCCGGCATCGCGATGCCCAGGGTGCTGACCACTGAGATGACGGAGAACGGGATGCCATGCTCGCGCAGCTGCGAGATGCCGCGCAGGATCCGGTCGGAGGCGGGCTTGCCTCGCAGGTCGACGCGCTCGGCGTTCAAGGCGGCCGGGCCGTCGATACTCACCCCGACGCGGACGTCGTACGCGGCCAGCAGGTCGCACCACGTCTCGGTGATCAGCGTCGCGTTGGTCTGTACATAGTGGTGGACTCGGCCCGCCCGCCGCAGGGCCTCGAACGGCGCGAGCAGGGCGGCGAACTTCTGCCGGCCCACGGCGAGCGGCTCCCCGCCGTGCCAGACGATGCCGATCGGACGGCCGCTGTCGTCGAACTGGGCCACCGCCTGCGCCAGGGCCGCGGCCACCTCCGGGGGCATCTGGTGCTTGAGCTTGCGAAATGGCAGGTAGCAGTACCGGCAGTCCAGATTGCACCACGTCGTGGGCTGCACCACCACGGTCTGCGGGGCCGCGAACCGCTGCTGGTACCGGGCACGCCACGGGAAGGGGCGAGAGTGCATCAGGGTTCTCTCCTCAACGGACAGAGGGCAACGCCGGCCCGCAGTGGGTGCCGCGGAGCGGGATGTGACCACGATCCGACCCGCGATGACGTGTACGCGATGACATCGCGCTGTCATTGCCGATGACATGTCATCGGTGCGGCGCTGACACGGCGCTGAAGTGGTCTCGTCTGCACGGGAGTTCGAGTGCTTCCCTGTGGGCTATCGTGGCGGGGTGCCTCGCTCGATTCTGATCCACGACGGCCAGACCACCCGCGATGTCGGTTTGGTGTACTGCTGCTCGGGCTACCTCGTCGAGCGTGGCAAAGTGCTGCTTGTGCACCACAACCGCTTCGACAAATGGGTTCCGCCGGGCGGTCATATCGAGCCCGGGGAGTCCTTCGCGGGCACGGCGGTGCGCGAGTTCAAGGAGGAGACGGGGCTGCTGGTGGAGGCGATCTCCAGTCAGCCGTCCATCCACCCGGCCGACCACAACGCCACTCCTGAACCCGTGCCGTTCTACGTGGACATCGAGCGCGAAGGCTTTCCAACGCCGGCGCTGGTCCAGTTCTTCTACGTCCAGCGGCAGCCGGACACCCGGGAACAGGCCGTGGAGGCACAGCTCGAAGAGGTGCACGGGGCCGCCTGGTTCGGCCTGGAGGACCTCGACACCCTCAAGACCTTCGACCAGGTCCGATCCCTGGCGCGGTTCGCCATGCTGAACTACCCGGTGGCCGGGGAGCGCGCCACGTCGTAGGCGGCGGCCTACCGCCCCGCGAGGTGATACCCGCTGGCCCCGTCCACCGTGCCGGCCAGCAGTAGCCGGGCCGGGGCGCCTCCGAAGGCCGCGGAGACGGCCTGGTTGACGCGCTGAACGTACTTGGGCACCGAGGACGGGGCGACGTAGAGCTTCGCCGCGATCCGCACGGTCGACACCCCCTCCTCGGGGGCGTCGTACACGACCTTCACCACGTCGAACAGGCGCTCCGACAGCTCACACGCCACGTTTCCTTCGCTGTCGCGTGCCCCGAGGAGGACGGTCCGGCCCGGCCCGAGGGCGACATGGACGATGACCATCTCGGCCGGCGCCTCGCTGGCGTCCTCGGAGGTGGTGTCGGCAAGGTTCATCCGGGCCAGACGCCGCATCGCTTCCTCGTAGGCCGACACGTACGCGGCCCGGATGGTGGCGCGCTTGCCTGAGGCACCCGGCTCGTTCCACAGCCCGGCCTCCGGGTCCCACAGTTCGTTCATCAACTTCCACGCCTTGGCGAGGCGAGGATCGCGCGGGCTCGCACCGGCCCGGATGGCGGCCTGGGTGCACAGCGCGTACGCCATGTGCTCCCAGGCCGTGCCCTGCACGTCCTTGTCGTCCTCGACGAACTCCTCCCACCGGTGATGGTTATGCAGCAGCCACTGGCCGGCCTCGACGACCACGCCGGACAGCCGCTTCCGGTGCACCGGGCCGTGCACCCCGCCCACCTCCCGCAGAACGTCCCGGTGCGCGGGCTCGCCGCCGGGCCCGATACCGGCACAGACGGCCGACAGCGCGAGCAGGCACAGCGCGGTCTTGCTCGGGCTCGGATCGGTGTCGACATACGTGCGCCACCCCCATGCCCCGCTCGGGCGCCGGTGGTAGAGCAGGCCGTGCACTCCGTGGTCGATCAGCGGCTCGACGCGCTCCAGCAGGCCGCTGGTCTCCACCCCGCCGGGTAAGAGGAGTCCGGGGCCGAAGTCATGGAGGGCATCTCTGAGCTCGGCGAGCCGGTGCACCACCAAGGCCGTCTGGTGCAGCGAGGTGTCGTCGAGTCCGAGGACTTCGGGCCAGCCGTGGTCGACCTGATGGTCCTCCAGCCAGCAGACGCACCAGGCCGCGGTCTCCGCGACGCCGTTGTGGTGGAAGAAACGAGGGTGGGACAGCAGTCCGGCCAGGCCGAAGGCGATGAACCGGGTGTGCTCACCACGACCGCCTTTGGGCCGTGGCCGCGAGTGCTCCGGGATGGCGCCGGTGAGGAAGTCGAGCCCCTGGCGAACCGGCTGTCCGGCGATGCCGGCGGCCCGCAGAATCGGCAGGACCTCGCTGGTGTTGACGATCGACGAGACCGAGGTCAGGGTGAGGCCCCATCCGCCGTCATACCCCTGGTTATGCAGCAGGGTCCGGGCGGCCTCGCCCGCTCTGGTCGTGAACGCCGCGAGCCCCACGTGCGCATTTTTCATGATTCGCCTCCGCCGCCGAACGCCCCGGACCGCCGGTCGGACCGTACCCAACTCGGATATAAACGACGCGCGTTCAGGGTCGAGAGGCTGCGGTGCGTGGTCGTGAAGCAGTTCGTGTTCCAGCATGCCCAGGACATGTGGCCAGCGGGCAAGACCCTGCTCCACGTGTATCTCACTCCACACGATCAGGTCCGACGAGTCGACGCCGACGAGATCGGCGGTGGTGGCCTCCCCGCATTCGTAGGTCTCGGCGGCTCGGGGCTTGAGCTTCGGGCTTCGGGCGAGGGATCCCGAGGGTGCTGAGCTGGTCGGATGGAGGTGGTGGGGTGGGTCGGGGCTTGAGCTTCGGGGGTCGAGCTCTGCTTGTGAGGATCGGTAGGTTCTTGTTTCCCACCCACCCTCCCTGTCGCGGAGGTTGACGTTTCGCGATCGGGTTGCCACGCAGGGTGATGAGCGTCTAGCG
>NZ_JBFBJB010000045.1:0-75948 GCF_040685895.1 Streptomyces sp. NPDC088124
GCCGCAGGAGGGACCAGATCCCTTCGACGGGATTGAGGTCGGGTGCGTAGGGCGGCAGGTAGTAGATAGTCAGCCAGTCCCGGGATGCCGCGAACTCCCGCAGGCCGGCGGCCTTGTGGACGTTCAGGTTGTCCCAGACGAGCACGATCGGGCCGCCGAGCTGCTGGTGGGCGGCGATCAGAAGATCCCGGTAGTCACGCCAGGAGAAGCTCTTGCGACCGTCGCGTCGTCCCTCGTCCCGACGCGGCCGGTAGATCAGCCGGGACCGGTGGCCGGGTTTGTGGCAGGTCAGTGCGGCGATCGATATTCGTCTGCGGGACCGGCCGCGGACCCGCACCACCGGGGTCCGGCCACGCTGCGACCAGGTCTTGGCCTGCGGCGGCGTCATGGAGAATCCGGCCTCGTCCTCAAAGACGAGCCAGGCTCCACGAGCCGCCGCGAGTCTTCCGCGCAGGGCCACACCTCCTTGACCCACCCGGCCACCGCCTCGTCGTCCCGCTCCATCGCGCGTCGGGTCGGAACCTGGCAGGACCAACCGTTACGCACCAGCAGTTTCCGCACGCCCTGGATGGTGTAGGTCAGGTGGAAGCGCCGGCCAATCACGGTCTTGACCCGCGCCAGCGTCCACCGCTGGTCCTCCCAGCCATGTGCGGCAGGCCCCTTGGCCAGCTCCGCCTCCAGCTGCGCGAACTGCTTCTGGCTCAGCCTCGGCAGTGACGCCGGCCCCTGCGACCGCAGAGCACGCGGACCGCCTTCCTCCCACATCTGCCGCCATCGCTGCACCGAGCGGACGCTGACCCGCAGGTCCTTGGCTATCACCGAGCTCGCCTCGCCCTGGGCGAATCTCTCGGCCGCCTCGAGCCGTAACTCCTGTCGGAACTGCTGCCGTTCGGCGGTCAGACCACCCCCTTGTGGAAACCGCATGCACCGGTGATACCGCACGGGCGACGAGCAGTCAGCCCCTACGACTCCACGAGTTCAACCTCAGTAGTGACCTTCACTGGCAATGGATGCTGAGCCGCCCCGGCGCCCAGCAGTCGGCAAGATTGTCCAACAACTACCCAACATGATCCCGGCAACATTCTCTCCGGCAAAGGATATGGTCTGCCGCGGGTTTGTGGACAGGCCGTCGGCAACAGGCATCGAAATGCAGCTGCCGACGTTCGCCTCGGCCGAAGAGATCGCAAGCGTCGTAGGGGACATCTCGGAGCTCAGAGGAATTTTCGATGACAGCAGACAACTCACATTCCACTCCTGCCGGCAAGCCGAGTCGACGGGACATCCTCAGGGGGGCAACCGCAGTGTCGGGTGGTGCCGTCCTCGGCTTGGCCCTACCGAATTCAGCCGTAGCTTCCAGGCGAGGACCGCGCACCATCAGGACCCTGGTCGGCGCGATTCGATGGGATGCCTGGGTGGGTGGAGATTCTGCCTATGGAAGCGGCGTGAACCGCACGCTGTCGCCGGACAAGTACCACTTCCGGCTTCCCTTCTACACCGACATCACGGTTCCGCGGCCGATGCTGATCGACCAGAAGTTCGACGGCGAAACGACTGGTGCTGCTCCTGCCGGTTGGGATGTCACGACGCCTACGGGTTCCAACGCGTCGGTCGTTGAGGTGTCCGGAAGAGCGGGCAAGTCTGTGCACCTACAGAGCTCGTCCGGATCCGCGGCGGCGACGGTGGCCCGCGCCTTCCCCGCGCAGGAGCGTGCTGTCACTGTGCAGTGGCAGTGGAAGGAGACAACTGCCGGCCAAGGGGCTCTCGCAAGGCTGAGCGGCGGTGCGTCGGTTGCCGTCGATCTGGCAACCCGAGACGACATCGGTGCCAAGGAACTTGTCTACCGCGCGTCCAACGGCTCTTGGAACGTCGTCCAAGCCATCGAGAGCGATACGTGGTACTCGATCAAGATCGTCATCGATCCCGCGCCCCCAGAAGCTGCTGCACCGTTTTTCGATATCTTCGTGAACGGGATACGAAAGGTGCGCAGTGCGGCGTTGCGCGAATCCACGGCGGTGCTCGACTCTCTCGCTTTCGGCACCAGGGAGGGCTCGCCTTGCGAGCTCTACATCGACGACATCAGTGTACGGGTGACTGAGTCGGTCAATAGCGATGCGACGCTCCAGGACGTCATGGATCAGGAGATCCAGTACGCCAAGAATGCCGGCATCGACTACTGGGCGTTCGTCTACTATCCGCAGCAGCCGCTGGCTCGCGCCAGGGAATTGTACTTTTCCAGCGAAAGGAAGGGGGAGGTCAGCTGGTGTGCCATATTGGATGGCAACTTCACCGGCAGCTACGGCACGAATCTTCCGCACCTCGTGGCACAGTTCAGTGAGCCGAACTACCAGCGCGTGCTCGGCGGACGGCCCCTCGTGTACTTCTTCACTGCGGCTACGGCGGATCAGGTGGCCAAGATGAGGGCCGCTTGTTCACAGGCCGGGCTCCCTGATCCATATATTGTGGTCATGGCGTGGACCGCACAGGGCGCGGCTGACCTCAAGGCCGCCGTGGGCGCCGATGCGGTCAGCCGCTACGCGACGGGCGAGCGAAATGGCCAGCCGTATTCTCGGCTCGCTGACGCGGAATCCAGCCTGTGGGACCAGTATGCGGCTGCGGCAGGAGACGTCGTCCCGACCGTTTCGACAGGTTGGGACAAGCGCCCACGGTACGACTATCCACTTTCCTGGGAGCCCAATTACACGGGATTCAAGGATGAGTGGACACAACAGGCGACACCTCAGGAGATCGCAAAACACCTGCACGGGGCCGTGAGCTGGAACAACACTCATCCAGACAATGCGTCGGCCAACACGGTCCTCGTCTACGCCTGGAACGAATTCGACGAGGGCGGCTGGATCTGCCCGACCCTGTTCGAAATCAGGGACGCGGGCAGGCCGCTACGCCTGGACGCCATCTCTGACGTGCCCCGAACGAGTTCCGGAACACCAGGACGACGGACTCTCTAGCGGTGAGTACGGCCCGCCGACCAGCCACTAGGCGGTCGGCGGGCAGGGTTGGCAGCCAGAGCGTCCCCGTTGAAGAGCTCGGTCACGGCCCCTTCGAAAAGCCGGCACCGGTCGAAAACATGCCCCTCGCCGCCAGGTTCAGCGTGACAACACACGTCGAAGGAGAAAACGGTATGCCTGAACGGGATCACAAGCTTGGAGGGAGAGTCGCCGGCGGGATCGGCCGAAGGGCACTGTTCAAAGCAACATCAATCACAGCGGGCGGAATTGTTCTGGGTGCGTCCAATCCCGCATTCGCGGCGGGGCGGCCCAGTGAAGGAGCCCTCCCGACGGCAACGCCTGATATGCAAGCGAATTATCACGCAGATGACTCCGTGTCTTGCGCCAGGGGCTTGATCTCGACGAATGACAAGAACATCAAGTACAGGGGCCGTTGGGAGGAGCAAACAAGCGGATCCGTTTACGGGTACTACGAAAGTGGTCTTGAGTTTGGATTTACTGGAACATCCATTTCTGTGATGCTCGAAGAAACCTGTCGCCTCCTTCACAGTGTAGACGGAGGGGAATTCCGGAGAAATGTCGGCGCGAATGGCACGCTCGCTATCGCTTCAGGCCTCGAAGGGGGGGTGCACTCTGTGCGGATCTATTCAGAATACCAGCAATCCTTTCCGAAAATAAAGCATTTCCAGATCGACCGCGACGCAAACACGAAGCCTCTCCCCGAGAGGCCGACCATGGAATTCGTGGGGGATTCCATTTCGGTAGGGTACGTCGGGGCAGGGTTGGTCAATTCTCTCGAAAATTCTTTCACCTTTAGGACGCCGGAACTCCTGGATCTTTCCCATAACACCGTCGCGTTTGGCGGGATAGCCGTAGCGGCGGGATCCGGAGGGCCGGACGCGACGGGGATGGTGAGCCGCTACACCAAGCTGTCCGAGTACATCCCGGGTGAATCGGGTGTTCCGGTATGGGATACCTCGCAGTACGTGCCCGACTATCTCGTGATAAATCTGGGGACAAACGATCCGTCAACCGGGACGAAAGCTCCGAATTTCAAGCCTGCATATACGACGTTCCTCGAAAATGCGAGAACATACTATCCCGACACGGTGATCTTCGCCATGACCCCGTTCAACGGAGCCCACAGAAATGAGATATTCGAAACGGTAAGCGCAAGGAATTCCATAGGGGATGCGAAGGTGATACACATCGAAACGTCCGGCTGGATTGATGTCGCGACCGAGACAACTGACGGAACGCATCCCACCGTCGCCGCCCAGGATAAGATTTCTCATAAGCTGGCGGCATCGCTTCAGGGATATTTTGACATGCGGATGCCGTCGCGCCCCGTCTGGCCTGCTATTTAGCCTAAGAGTGTTTTTCGAGATGGTGAAGCAGGCGAATCGCACCCAATAGACGAAATCGAAGGTTGGTGCAGCCTGCGTCCGGCGCGTAGGGTGACGCGAATAAAAATGTTCTGCATCGCGTTGGGCATCTGAAGTCAGCGAAAGGACCACGGCCCTGTGCTCTTCCGTACTCTCACCGAGTTGTTCCAGGACCCGCCCCGCGACTTCGGCCCCACCCCGCTGTGGTGGTGGTCGGGGGCCAAGGTCACCCGGGAGCGGCTCGAGTGGCAGATGCGCGCGTTCGCTGCGGGCGGCATCCACAACCTTGTCGTGATCAACCTGGCCCCGGCGGGGCCCGCGTTCGGCGCCCAGGCCGACGATCCGGCCTGGTTCAGCGAGGAGTGGTGGGCGCGCTTCATCGACGCCTGCGAGATTGCGCAACAGCTCGGCACGCGGCTGTGGTTCTACGACCAGGTGGGCTTCTCCGGCGCCAACGTCCAGGGCGGCATCACCCACCGGCACCCCGAAGCGGCCGGGCAGGCGCTGCGCTGTCGCGATGCGGTCGTCACCGGCGGTCGCGTCGACCTGCTGAGCACGGAGACACTGATCGGCGCGTACCGGACGGACGGCAGCAGGCTGCACGTCCCGGACTCCCCCGATGACACCGAGGCCCTGCTGGTCACCTCCGTCCCAACGGCTTTCGACTACCTGGACCCGCACGCCGTCGGTCTTCTCATGAACACCGTTCACGGCGAGTACGAGCGCCGCGTTCCGCAGTATCTGGGCCATGTCATCGCCGGGAGTTTCCAGGACGAGCTGCCCGCCACCAACTCCTGGACGTCCCGCTTTCCCGAGGAGTTCAGGGCCCGCCGGGGCTACGACCTCCTCGATCATTTGCCCGCACTGTTCCGGCACGGCGGCCGGCAGGCCGCCAAGGTGCGCACCGACTACTACAGCGTGCGCGCCGAACTCACCGAGGAGGCGCTCTTCAAGCCACTCGGCCAATGGCACGACAGCCGTGGCATGCTGCTGGGCGCCGACCAGAGCAACCCGGCGCGGGCGGGATACCCCACACAGTCCACCCAGCTCTACACCGACTACTTCCGCACTCACCGCTGGTACAGCGCCGCGGGCACCGACCACGAAGGAGACGCGAAGGTCCACTCGTCCATGGCCCATCTCTATGGCCACGAGCGGGTGTGGATCGAGGCGTTCCACTCCTCCGGCTGGGGCGGGACGCTGGAGGATACGTACGACTGGCTGCTGCCCTTCCTGCGCAGCGGCGCCAACCTGTACAACCCGCACGCCAGCTACTTCGGCACCGCGGGCGGCTGGTTCGAATGGGCGCCGCCGTCCACCGACTGGCGCCAGCCGTACTGGAAGCAGTACCGGGCCTTTTCACGGGCCGTCTCCCGCATCGCATCGATCACGTCGTGGGGAACGTACGACGTCGGCGTCGCGGTCCTGCACCCGACCACCACCGCGCAGGCGCTGCTGCGGCTGGACCTGCCCGTCGACCACTTCGGCGACGGCCAGGTCGGTGAAGCGCACACGGACCTGGACGAGACCCAGCGCCACTATCTCCAGCTGTGCGGCACCAACAACTGGTTCCACACCCGCATCGGTGAACTGGACCGGCAGCGGGTGGCCTTCGAGGTCATCGACGACGACTCAGTCCTGCGCGCCGACATCGCAGACGGGACGCTACAGGTGGCCGGGCTGCGGTTCTCCGCGGTCCTGTTGCCGTCCGCGAGCGTGCTCGAAACCGCCACGGCACGGCAACTCGTCGCGCTGCTCGACGCCGGCGGCCGGGTCGTGGTCGTCGGCCGGCTGCCGGCCTTCGCGGCCGGGACCGCCGGAGACGATGCCGTCGTCACCGCGCTGGCCGCCCACCCACGTCTTGAGCGCGTCGCCGACCCCGAGTCAGGTGCCAAGTCCGTGGCCGGCCGGTACGACTACGCCACCGGAGAGGTCCCCCTCTTGGTGCGCCGCCAGGGAACGGAGGCCGTCGCCCTGGTCACCGGGGCGTTTCCGAACGCCAGCGCCCATCCGCTGCGCGACCCCGTGACCCGGCAGTGGGAGGACTTCGACTTCGACCCGGCGCGCTATGCGGCAATGTCGTCGGTCGAGGTGAACGCCGTCGTGGCGGCGGCGGAGGTCTGGGATCCGGCCACCGGCGTCCGCCAGGCCGCCCATGTCACGGTGTCCGGGCAACGCTCCAGGATCGAGGTGCCGCTCAACGGCGCGCCCGCCGCACTCGTGGTCTGGCGGGAAGGCGAGGTACCGGCCTCGGCGCCCACGCCTGCATCGCCGACTCCTGCCGTCGTCACGACCGACATATCGACGGGCTGGCGCGGTCGGCTTGTCACCACCATGGACAACACCTGGGGTGACATGGCGCTGCCCGCCGCGTCGTCCGTCGAGGACCTGCAGGTCTGGAATTTCCACTGGTCCGAGGGGCCCGCCGGCCACCCGGAGCAGAAGGCGCTCGCGACGTACGGCAACCGCGTCCGCGTACTCTCCCCGGTCCCGGTTGCGCAGGCGCCGGACCCGCTGGACCGCGACGCGGTCGCCCGGGTCCTCGCCGGGCAGTCGTCGCTGGCCGAGGACTTGGCCGGATGGGAGGTCTCGCTCCACTCCGCCAGCCGGGGCGTGGCTGATCCCGGTTACGGCACACTCGGCCACAAAGGGTTCGTCGGCGAGGAGTTCGTGCGCCTTCGCATGCCGACGGACGGCATGGTCGCCCGGGTCCGAGCCATCATCGAAGCGGACCGGCTCGGCGCCGCCGACCTGCACGTCGGCGCCGCGGCCGGCAAGCGCCTGTGGTGGAACGGCGTGGCACTCCCCACCGGCAGCGGCTACCTGACCACGGTGCGCGTCGATGTCGACCAGCCGCTGAACGTCATCGAGTACGAGCTGTTTGATGCCGACGTCCGCACCGGGCTCGCCGCGGACACCGAACCACTCGGCAGCTACTTCTGTCTGACCCGGCCCGGCGAGTTCTCCCCCCGGCCCCAGTTCATGCGCCTGCCGGATGCGGTACGGCCGTCGGGCCGGACCACCTACCGGGCCCGCGTGTGTCTCGACGACGATGCCGCCGAGACCGTCCTCGTGGTCGGCGCGGCCACCGGCGTCACCGTGCTGATGGACGGCGCCGCCGTGGCCCGGCAGGAGAAAGTCGAGTATTACGAGTCGGCCTGGGGCGCCACCCCGATGTTCTTCCGCCACGAACTGCACCTGCCGGCGGGCGAGCACCTCCTGGAGCTGGTTGCCGACAGCACCCACGCCGACGACGTGCTCTACGCCGACCTGGTCGCCCGTACACAATCCTCAGTCGTCGCCCTCGTCAGCGGCGCCGACTGGGAAGCCGAAACGGGCGACTGGCGTGGGCCAACGATCGAACACCGAGGTCGCTGGACCGAGTTGCAGCCCTGCCATGCCGCCACCCGGCCGCACCCGCTGCACGACACCGCATGGCTGCACGGCGCCCCGGCCCTCGGTTCGGCCGTGGACGCGGTGCGTGCCACCGACGACGTCGTGCCGGTGCCGCAACGCCTGCGGTCCACGCTTCCTGCCGGCACGGTCGCGGTGAATCTACCCCTACGGCTCGCCGCCGCGGTGACGCTGGACGGCACCGAGCGGCGGCTCGACGGCAGCGCACTCCACCTGGACCAGCCGCTGCAGGCACCCGCGGAACTGGAGATCGTCACCGAACCCACGGCCACTCTCCGCGGCGGCAGTGCCCTGTCCGGACCGGCCGGCGTCCGCGTCGCCGAAGCCCCCGTCCCGCTGGCCGACTGGCACGGCATCGGACTTGCCGGGTGGAGCGGAGGGCTGCGCTACTCTCGTACGGTGACGATGCCGCCCGGCTCCGACCCGGTGGTGACGCCTGTGCTCGACCTCGGCCGGGTACGTGGCTCCGTCGAGGTGGCCGTCGACGGCGAGAAGACAGGCGAGGCCTTCTGCGCCCCGTACCGCTTCCCTCTGCCAGGCACGGCTGGCCGAACGGTACGCATCGACGTGACGGTGTACAACACGCTGGCCCCGTATTTCAGCGAGGCCACCCCCACGGCCTGGACCTTTCCCTCGCAGTTGGTCTCGGGTCTGCTGGGCCCCGTCACTATCATTACCGCACCGCCACCGCCACCGCCACCGCCACCGACGGAGACGGCACAGGCCACCGAGACCGAGGCGATCGGCGGATGAGGGGCGTGACGACCACCAGACCCCCCGCGCGTATCCAGGATGTCGCGGCCGCGGCAGGCGTCTCCGTATCGACGGTCTCCAACTCCTCAACCGCCCCGCGCGCGTCAACGCCCGCACCGCCGACCGGGTCCGGTCCGTGATCGCGGCCCTGGACTATGTGCCGTACCCGGGAGCGGCCGGCCTGCGCAGCGGCCGCGCGTCGTCGATCGGGCTCGTCCTCCCGGAGATCGTAAACTCCTTCTACGCGCGCATCGCCCGGGGGCGGCCCAGGCCGCGTACGGGCACGGCTTCTCACTCGTCCTGTGCGACAGCGACGATCACCCCGACCGGGAGCGCGACTACTTCGACATACTTGCCGAACAGCGTGCGGTCGGCGTCGTTGTCGTCCCCCTCGGCGGCCATCCGGACCGTCTGACCAGGCTGCGCCGACGCGGCATCCCCCTGGTCCTGACCGACCGGAAGTTGCCGCCGCAGGTGGGCTGTTCGGTCGCCGTCGACGACGTCACCGGCGGCCGTCTGTCCGTGGACCACCTGCTGGACAGCGGTGCGCGGCAGATCCTCGTCGTCAACGGCGGTCGCGGGATCAGGCAGTGCACCGATCGGTACCAAGGAGCCCGCCAGGCGATCCGCAGCCATGCCGAGAGCGTGCGGCGGTGGAGGCGCGTGTGGGAGGAAGGTGGTGCTCCGGCCTTGCGCCGGCGCTCGGCCACCGGTCGCCCACCCAAGTTGGACGACACGCAGGTGGAGTAGGTACGGGCGGCGTTGGAGCGGGGTGCCCAGGCCCAAGGGTTCGAGGCCGATTTGTGGACCTTGGAGAGAGTCGGCCTGGTCGTCGAGCGGGTGATGGGGGTGTCGCTGTCGCGGGCGTCGGTCCGGCGTCTGCTGACCGGCCGATTGAGTTGGAGTCTCCAGCGGCCTGAGAGGCGGGCGGTCGCGCGGCACGAGTCCGAGATCGCCCGCTGGATCGCGCGCGAGTGGCCGCGTATCAAAAAGGGGCGGTGAACACACGCGCCTGGATCGTGTTCCTCGACGAATCAGGCGTCTCACTGCTACCCCAGGTCCGCCGCACCTTCGCACCCCGCGGACGCACCCCGCTCCTGCGGCACGGGCTGAACTGGAAACGTGCGCCGATGGCCGCGGCTCTCGGCCACCACTCCACCGATCCCGACCGCGGTCCCCGCCTGTGCTTCCACCTCAGCCCGGCAACTACGACACCACCGCCCTCATCGAGGTCCTGGATCAGGTCAAGGCGTCCTACCGCGGGGTCAGCGTGATTCTGGTGTGGGACGGATTGCCCGCCCACTGGAGCCGGGCGATGCGAGCCTGGGGCGCGGAACAGGACCGGCTGACTCCGGAACGATTACTCGCCTACGCTCCTGAGCTGAATCCGGTGGAACTGCTGTGGTCGTCGCTCAAGAAACGTGAACTTGCCAACCTCGCCGGCGACCACCTCGCGGATGTCGCCGACGCCACCGGACAAGGCATCTACCGCATCAACCACAACCAGCAACTGCCGTGGTCCTTCCTCCACCACACCGGCCTCACCATCCACCCACCACACCCACCGAACTTACGAAAAGATCAGTAGGACTTCGGGGCACATACGGCAAAGGAATCCACCCGCAGGCCAAGTCCCCGTTGCCGGGCGTGCCCACGGGCCGCATCGCCACGCCCTGGGCGCGACGACGGCCCCCTTGGGAGTCCGGCCCGTCCACGTAGGCAATGAACTCGTGGCCGAGGTGGAGCAGGTGCCGCATCGCCATGTGGGCCCCGCCACGTCGTCCGGACGGGAGCCCGTGAAGCCGACGCGCCCTCCGTGCGTACGCACCCAAGTGTGTGAATGGCCTCCTCCAGGCGGATGCGGGTGGAAGGCGCCACTACGTTCGGGCGGTTCGTGGTGTTGGAAACCGTGCCCGATCGATACCCCGGCTTCTCGAGTAACGACCCTTGATGCTCACTCCGAACTTGTTGGTCACGTTCTCCTCCAGCACCAAGTAGGCGGCGGGGAAGCGAGGCTGACGACGCGTGCGCCAGCCCCGTCTCGTCCTTCGGAGGTCTGCAAAGGCATGTGTCACTCGCCGAGTGAAATCACTGGCGGTTGTCGGCTCCAGGATCCGAAGCTGTGCATCGCTGACTCAGCGGCTGATACCGAACACTCTGCGGATCTGCTCAAGATGCCCGTACTCGTAGACGGTGTCGGGCTCAAGGTAGGTGCCCTCGGTCCACTCGTTCCACGCGTTGATGGTCACGAGTGGGGTCTGAGTGTTCTCGACGTACTCGCGCACCTTCTCAAGTGCCTGCCCGAAGTGCTCGGGCGTGCAGTCCGAAATGATGTTGGTGTGGGGGTAGCCGAGGCCAGGGTTGTACCCGTCGGATTGGACCGTCCGCGGTGACGGGTCCCACCCGACCGTCACGTTAGGATAGTAGGGCTGGTCAAACCTGGCCGCCAGGTCCTCCCAGCCCTTCTCCGCCTGCTCCAGGACGTCGGGGTACGGAGTGAGGAGCGTAGGCAGTGGGTGGTGGTGTGCCCAGACATAGGACGTCACGCTGTCGAATCCAAGGCGGCTCACCAACTCGGCCTCGTCGAGCGCTACACCGTCCTGGGGCAGCACCGGCTGATCGCGCGTGATGGCGTTGAGGTGCACGTCACCGTGGCCCGCCCGGGCAGCACGCGAACGCAGATCGTGAAGCGCGCCCCTGGTCGAGTCGATTCCGCCGAGCCCGTCAATGAGGGTGGGCAGGTCGTAGATCGACAGATAGGGGCGGCCGTCGAGCCGCAGATACGCCGGGTGGTGGAAGTACCGCTCCAGCAAGTACTCCATGGCCGCGCGGAATTGGGCGGCATCGACGCTTCCCGACTCTAGCTCGGTGTGCTCCGTCCCGGACTTCCACGGATGGATATTGGTCCAATGATGGTTCGCCCACATCACAGCGAACTTCACGTTGTGATCGGCCGCGATGGGCATGAACGCCTTTTCGAGCGGGCGTTCCAGGTAGGGAAGCCCGCTGTACCAGTACCAGTCGAAGATGAAGGCATCGACCCCGTGCTCCATGGCCATCCCGATCTTGCGGGCCATCACCGCCGGATCAGCTTCGTCCTCGCAGCCATGCAGCGGGACACGCGGCTGTGCATGGCCCTCGAAGCGCGGGCCGGCCTTCTTCAGTACCTCCCACTCGGTCCATCCTTCGCCGTGCCACCGCTCATTGCGGGGGTCAACGTGGTAGTTCGGAAAGTAGTACGCCGCTAGCGTCACTTCATCCCTGTTCACGCCGACACCCCCACATCCGCGCGGTGGCCGGTGAGTTGAATGCAAATCGTTGATCAATCACAACTGCGACTGTATTGAAGACGCGGCGTCCACGCTGCGGGCTGGATTGAGGAAAAATAGGGCAGAGTTGACCACCGAGGAGTCCCGCGGGGGACGTCCCGTGCGGGCCCGTCCCCGGCCATTCAATCGAGGTCCGAAATATGCCAACGATGACGCCCTGGCCCGACCGTCTCTGCTGGCCGGCGAGGAAGATCCACGATGGCGGTGACTCCCACCGGCACGGTGAGATGGACAGAGAAGGTGTCCGCCTCGCGCAGCCAGCTGACTTCGGCTCGCCCGTACGGCGTCTCCTTCGCCGCCGACGCGTGGGTGAGGCCGCCACCGGGTCGGGGGCGGATGAGGAGGCGACGGTAGCCGGGTTCGGCGGGGGCCATCCCGGCAACGACGCGATGCAGCCAGTCGGCGACCGCGCCCAGGGCGTAGTGGTTGAAGGAAGTCATGTCGCCCGGGTTGACATTTCCATCCGGGAGAAGGCTGTCCCAACGCTCCCATATCGTAGTCGCACCCTGGGTTACCGGATAGAGCCAGGACGGGCACGTCCGCTTCAGAAGCAGGGCGTACGCGGCGTCGAGATGCCCCGAGTCGGTAAGGGCGTCACAGATGACAGGAGTACCGACGAAACCGGTGGCAATGTGAAAGTCGGCCTCCTCTGCCAACGCGGCCAGACGCCGAGCCGCGACCTCGCGTTGCGCCGGGGTGGGAAACAGGTCGAAATGGAGCGCGATGGCATAGGAGGACTGGGCGTCGTTGTCGAGCAATCCGGACGCGAGAACCCACTTCTGCGTGAACGCGTCCTTGATGGTTCGCGCGAGTTCTTCATAGTGGCGGCAATCATCGGAATAGCCCAGAGTGTGCGCCATCCTGGCGAGAACCGCTGTCGAACGAGCACGGTATGCGGTTGCGATCAGGTACGGATCAGCCTTGTTGGCGGTTGGATCGTCCGGCGGCGCGGACGGATCGAGCCAGTCACCGAACTGGAAGCCCGAGTCCCAGAGCTGATCACCACCCGCGTGCGCGGTCATGCAGTCGACCCACGCCCTCGCGCTCGGATACTGTGCCCGCAACACTTCAACGTCCCCGTATTGCTGATACAGCTCCCACGGTGTGAGGACGGCGACGTCACCCCAGGCTGCCGCCGGCGTCAGGGTTTCCAGTTCCAGGGGCGGTGCCGATATCGCGGGAACGAAGTAGGGCACACAACCGTTGGGCAGCTGATCGGCGGCCAGATCGCGTAACCACGAGGACAGCATGCCCGCACAGTCGTACAGGAATGATGCCGTCGGCGCGAAGATCTGTACGTCGCCGGTCCAGCCCAGCCGTTCATCACGTTGTGGACAGTCGGTGGGAACGTCGAGGAAGTTGCCGCGCATGCTCCACACCACGTTCTCGTGCAGGCGCTGGAGATGGGGATCCGAGCACGTGAAGGTGCCGGTCCTCACCATGTCGGTGTGGTAGACGCGGGCCACTACTTCAACGTCGTCGACGTCTCCGCTGATCTCGGCGTAACGGAAGCCATGGAAGGTGAATCGCGGTTCCCAGCTTTCCTGACCGCCGCCGCGCAGGACGTACTCATCGGTCGCCCGCGCCTGGCGCAGGGGGCGGACGCAGAGTTCGCCGTCCTGCAGCACCTCGGCATGGCGAAGCCGGACCATCGCACCCGGGGGGCCTTCAGCCCGTATGCGCAGGCGGCCGACCAGGTTCTGTCCGAAGTCGACGATCCTCTTCCCCGATGGTGAGACGGTTTCGGCGTTCGGCTTGAGTTCCTGGGTGCAGCGGACCGGCGGCCCCTGGGGGGCCACCAGCGATGCCCTGTCACGGTCCATCAGCTGGACCGGACGCCAGTCGCCGGCGCAGTAGCCAGGGGTGGACCAGCCCGGACGTTCACGCTGCGCATCGTGGTGTTCGCCGTCGTACAGACTCGCACGGCGAACGGGGCCCGGTGCAGTGCGCCAGCTCCCGTCTGTGCCGACGAACTCGGTGGATTCGTCGGCGTACTCAATCTCCAGCTGAACCAACAGCCCTCTTTGGGAACCGTAGATGTGGCGAGTGCCGCCGTTGAATCCGAGGCGCCCCCGGAACCATCCATCGGCCAACGAGGCCCCCAGCGCGTTGGAACCGGAGTGCAGCGCCTCGGTGACGTCATACGTCTGGTAGCGCAGCCGATGGTGGTAGCTGGTCCAGCCGGGGGCGAGCGCGATGTCACCCACACGGACTCCGTTGAGTTCAAGCTCGTAGAGTCCCAGCGCTGTGGCGTAGAGCCTCGCACGGCGTACGGGGCCTTTAACCGAGAAGTCTCTACGCAGCAGCGGCACGCTCTCGTCCGCCCCAGGCACGTCAGGCGTGATGAAGGCCGCCATCCAGTCCGATGCCTCCAGAAGACCTGTCTCCAGCGTCAGCGCCGGGCTCCAGGCGGAGGCGCGAACCCTCTCCGATCCCCAGACTCGTACGCGGATCTGCCGCCGACAGCGTGATCCGAGTTCACGGTGCGGCCACGGAACGAGCACGCGGTCCTCGGAGTCGATCCGTCCACTGGTGACGACGTCTCCGGATTCGAGGTCCGCGCACTCGACCTCGTAGGCGCTCTGCTGCCACCCGGCAGGTGCATCCCGTACGGCCCAGGACAGTCGCGGGCGAGCTTCTCCGATGCCCAGTGGTTCTCGGTGGTGTTCAGCGCGGGGTGCATCTACTCGCGGGAGCTTGTCTCCCTGGTGCGGCACGCGGTCTCCTCAGGTCATCCGTGGTGACCCGGCGCGGGCACCGTGTTCAAACGTTTACGCGTCCGGCGTCGATGGTGCGCTGGCCACTGCCCATCGGGCGAGGTGTGCCTCAGCGCGCCAACCTGCCGGGCGCATCGATCTGCGCCGAGGCGAAAATGACGATGCCTCAGTAGATTTCGGGGGGTTCGGGGCACATCAGATCACTTGGTCGTACCTGCCGCGTACTCGGACTCGTACTCCGAGGCGATCTTGTCGCCACCACCGGACTTCCACTTGCTCACAGCGGTATCCCACGAATTGACGGATTGACGTCCGGTGATGATGCCGATGATCGCGTCGTCAATGGCCTGACTTAGCGTGGCACCGGCCGTGCTCAGCGTATTGGAACGCAAGCCAGTCGCTGGGTTGTCGATGAGCTTGGGGCAGGTCTGACGCTGCCACTCGTAGGCAGCCTTGGTCTCGTCCTGTGCGTTCGGCACATATAGCACCTGGGGGGCGCTGCACATGAAGTAGAATGGCAGGTTGACGACGTTCTCGGTCTTACCGAGGGCCGTGGGCGTCGGGTCGCCATTCTTGTTGTAGGTGAAATGCACGCCCTCGACGCCATACATGAGGAGCTGGTATTCCTCGGTGCCAAAGGGTGAGGCCAGGAAATCCAGCATCTTCAGGACCATCTTGATCTTCGGCTTCGACAGCTTCTTGTTGATGACGGTGTACCCGGCATACCCCGGGCCTGCCCACGGAGTGGCGTCGACTCCGTTCACTGAGTAGGAGATCATCGGCGTCGCCTTGAAATTCTGAACCTGACTGAGCGTTGTTGGAAGGGCACCGAAGCTGTCCGTGTAGGACTGCACAGTTCCGTTGTAGAACTGAGTCTTGAGGTCGACCGTCGCAGTCGAAGCGGAGTCGGGGTAGTACTGCTTCTGCTTCCACAGAGTGTGCAGGTACGCCAGCATCTCCTTGAAGCGAGGGCTCTCGTAGTAGGTGCTGAACTTTCCGCCGGAGATCGACCAGGCGTTCGGCACCCCGTGGAATTGCGCGTGGGCGCCGAACCAGTTCAGAGCGTTGTCCTTCGCCGCACCGATGCCGTACTGCCTGCCGTGGGTGAGTTCCTGGAGGAGGCGCGTGAAGTCCTCGCGGCTGTAGCTGCTGTTGTCGGGGCGGAAACCGTGCTTCTCGAAGTTGGTGCTGTTGATCCAAAGCGCCAGGCCCGGCCTGGCTCGCTGAATGGGGACACCGTAGATGCCGCCGTGGAAGCGACCCGGCGCCTTCCAGGAAGCGGTCGGGATGTTGGCGAGGTTGGGATAGTCCTTGACGGCGTCGCCGGAGACGAACTCCGAGATGCTGGCCATCGTCTTGAGGACAAAGGGAGCCTCGTGCGGGAGTGTGGCGCCGCCGGTGAGGTTCAGGATGTCCGGGAGGTCGTCGCTGGCCATCAACGTGGCCATCTTTGCCGTGAAGTCCGCGGCCGGCACCGGAGTGAAGTCGATTTTCACGCCCAGCGCCTCCTCCATGGCCTGCCAGTACTTGTTCTGCCCGCGGGGAGTGGGGGCTGTGCCATAGGTGATGGTCATGACCTTGAGCGTGGAGCCGTCGCCCGGTGTCCCAGAGGTCCCCTTGGTGAGCTCGGAGGGGTACTTCAGGTAGGTGTCCTGGATGCCGGTGACGCCGTCGCCCCTGAGGTCCGGGGTGACGGCCTTCTTGGGCACGTAGGTGGGCCACGGCGCCAGTTCGGCTCCCGCGTTGGTGGCGTTGCCCGAAGAGCTGGAGGTGCTGCAGGAGCTCAGCAAGGGAGGTGCGGCGACGGCCGCGGAGGCGATGCCTATGGTGCGCAAAACGGAACGACGGGAGGGGGTGTGCATAGTCGTACTTCCCTTCAGGAAGGCCTTTTGGCGCTGATGGCCCAGGAGTTCTGCGGGCGCCCTTTGGGCGAGTGGAGCCAGCTTTGATTCAGCTCTTGATGGCGCCGGAGAGCACGCCCTTGGCGAAGTACTTCTGCAAGAACGGGTACACCAGCAGGATCGGCACCGTAGCCACGACAAGGACGGCCATCTGAATGGTCTGCGGGGCGGCTACGGCCGCGTCGCCCGCGCCGGTGGAGCTTGCGAGCTGACCGCCGCTCAGGACGTAGGTACGTAGCACCTGTTGGAGCGGCCAGTGGTCGTCATCCATATAGATCGACGCCTGGAACCATGAGTTCCAATAGGTCACGGCGTAGAAGAGGGAGACCATCGCAAGAGCAGCCTTGGAAAGCGGCAGTACCACGGCCACGAGGATCCTGAAGTTTCCGGCACCGTCCAGCCGGGCAGCCTCGTACAGCTCTTCCGGAACGGATTGGAAGAACCCCCGCAGGACCACCAGGTTGAAGACACTGATCAGCACCGGGGCGATCAGCGCAGCATAGTTGTTCAGCAGCCCGAGGTTCTTGACCATCAGATAGGTCGGGATCATTCCGGGCGGAAACAGGAAGGTGAAAAGTATGAGCAGGAGCACAGGTTTGCCGCCGAAGACCTTGGGGCGAGCGAGCGCGTAGGCCAGCATGACCGTACACACCATGCTCGCCGCCGTCCCGACGACCGTGACCCCGATGCTCACCCACAGCGCATGAGTGACGATGCCACCGCTGAAGATCTGCTGGTAAGCCTGAAGAGACGGGTCACTGGGCCACACCACCCAGCCGCCGTTCTCAACGACGGACTCTGTGGACGACAGCGAGGTGGCGATGACGACCACGAAAGGCATGAGGACCAGCAGGATTATCACCGCAAGGGCGGCACCTTTTGCGGCCAGCGTGGCCTTTCGGGGCTTCTCCATCCAGACCGGGCGCACTTGCCCGGCCGACTGCCGACGGCTACTGGAACGAGTCCCACCAACAGCGCTCACTTGTAGACTCCCTGTTCCCCGAGGCGGTGCGAGATCTTGTTGGCGGCGTAGACGAGGATCGCCCCCACCACCCCTTTGAAGAGGCCGACCGCAGCACCGAATCCGAAGTTTCCGCCGATGATTCCCTTGTAGTAGACAAAGGTGTCGATGATTTCTGCCGCGTCGGGTCCCACAGTTGTCCGCTGCAGCAGGATCTGCTCAAAGCCGACGGAGAGGATGTCCCCGATCCGCATGATGAGCAGCAGGATGATGATGGGCCGGATGGACGGCAGCGTGATGTGCCAGAACCTCCGCCACGGTCCCGCTCCGTCGATGGCCGAGGCCTCGTAGAGTTGATCGTCGACCTGCGTCAGTGCCGCAAGGAAAATGATCGTCCCCCAGCCGCAGTCCTTCCAGATGACCTGCAGTACGGTCAGCGGTTTGAACAATTCCGGGTTGCCGATGATGTCAACCGTGTGCAGTCCGGCTCCCGACAACGCGGAGTTGAACAGACCGGTGCTGCCGAGCATCTGTTGGGCCATCGCAACCACGATCACCCACGACATGAAGTGCGGCAGATACACCACGGACTGCACAAGGCGCCGAAGGGTGTGTGACGTGAGGCCGTGCAACAGCAGAGCCAGGGCCAACGGGGCAGGGAAGTAGAAAATCAACTGCAACCCGGCGATCTCTGCGGTATTGAGAGTCGCATGCCAAAAGCCGGAGTCACCGAGAAGGTCCGTGAAATTCTGGGTGCCAACCCATGCGCTTCCCCAGAACCCGTCAAAAGGAATGTAGTCCTTGAAGGCGATGACGTTGCCAAAGAGAACCGCATAGTGGAACAGCAGAAAGTAGGCCAGCCCCGGGAGCATGAGGATGACGAACAACCGGTCGCGTCGGAGTCGCCCCAGCCTTACGAAGCTCGTCCTTCCGTGCCGGCGGGGAGGTTCGGCCGGACCGGTCACGCCCGGAGACACGTCACCGTCGGCTTTGCGGGCTGTTGAGTCGATTTCGGCGAGCCCCGCCTCCGGCCCGCTCATGCCGGGAATCCCGAGTGACGAGATCTTCCGGCGGAGTTCACATGGGAGTAACGCTGTTCTGTCACGGTCGCGACACTATTGGCCAAACTTGACTGTCACCATGGCCTGAATTGGCCGAGAGTCGGACAGAGTTGTCCTGGCGCGCCATGGCGAGAGGCCTTCGTTACGGCTCGGTGGACTCCGAGCCCGTCGGATAGTGGTCCCAGCCTTGGCCCTTGAGGGCGCGCCTGCGATACGCAGAGGGCGTCAGCCCGTAAGCGGCCTTGAATCGACGCGCGAAGTAGCCGGCGTCGCCCCAACCGAGATGCGCGCCGATCTTCGCGACCGGCTGGTCCGTCTGCACCAGAAGCCGCGCCGCGGCCTGCTCCCGCAACTGGTTGAGGTAGGCGATCGGCGAGACTCCGAGATCGCGCTGAAACAACCGGACAAGGTACGTACGCTCCATCGAGGTCAGAGCACCCAGTTCCGCAAGGGTCCACGAGCGGCCGGGGCCTTCTTCCATCACCTTGACAGCGCACGACACCGCGGGGTGGAGCTTGGCTCGCCGACGGCGCCCCATGGAGTCCTCCGCGGCCCACGAGCGACTCAGAAGATCGAGGTAGATCAAGAGGTGCCCAATGACCTGGACACGGGAGCGCGGCCCGGAGGTGATGTCGCTCATGCTGTACAGCTCTGCGATCGCCGCACTCAGCGCGCCCGAACCAAGCTGCATCCGCTGGGGAAGCGGCAGGGTCGAGGCGTGCAGTCCAGCCATCAAAGGCAACTCGGCATCGAGGAACGGCAGCGTGGAATGTATCAGCTCCGGCGCCACGAAGCAGTCGAAGACCACCAGGTCCTCGCACTCTCGATAGGCATGCCACTGATTCGGCGGGATCACCGCCGCGCTACCCGGGCGAATGGGGTGGTCACCGTCGACGGAGACATGGAGGGCACGCCCCTGGATGACGAGGGCAATCTCCAAGAAATCGTGATCATGGGCCGCCACGTCGGCGGTGATCTCATGACGATCGGCCCAGACGGGCAGCCCGTCCGAGCGGAACACGGTTGCACGCTCATATCTGTGTCGCGAACCACGAGACAACTTCGTCCTACTCCCACACAATCCGGCCCTGCACTACATCTATGCTCTCTTCAATATCATCACGTTCGTGACAGAGCAATGGCCCAGACTGATGTACCACGTTCCGCACCCAGTACCCGTGATGGGTAGTGTGCTCGAGCAGCTCCCCTTCCATGGGAAATTCGGGGTCTTCTCCAGTCCGCCATCTGAAGGTCGCGGGCTGGGCGCCATTCCAGGTCCCCTTCCGCCTGCGGCGGCCGCGCCCTTGGACAGGGGGCTCTGATGCGCAAACATCCGGCGCACGAACCTGTTGTGGCTGAGCCCCATGGACGCAGTCCGGAAACTCTGCTGGCCATGGGGCGCGACTCCCTGCAGGTTCAGTTCGGTGAAGCCGAGCTCACCCGACTACGTGCCGTGGCCACGGTTGCCGAGCCCCTGGCGACTGACGAATTGACATCCCATGACGTCCGCTCGCGGCTGGCGAAGGTGGAGGTGCTCATCACCTCGTGGGGATGCCCACCGCTCGACGCCGACGTCCTCGATGCCGCGCCGCGTCTGCGTGCCGTCTTCCATGCCGCCGGCAGTGTGCGGGGGCACGTCGACGAACGTGTCCTCGACCGCGGAATCGTGGTCACCACTGCTGCCGATGCCAACGCCGAGCCGGTCGCCCGATACACGCTCGCAGCCGTGTTGTGGTCCTTCAAAAAGGTTCCGTTCCTCGCCCAAGACGCGCGTAAGTACCGGGAAGACGTGGGCTACCGGGATCGCCGGGGCGAGCTGAGCGGGCACAACCGCACGGTCGTGATCGTAGGCTTCTCAAGGATCGGACGCCGCGTAGCAGCCCTCCTGCGGACCCTGCACGAGGGGCCGATTCTCGTGGTGGATCCGTTCGCGGATCCCGCGGAGGTACAGGCAGCAGGTGCCGAACTGCTCGACATGGCCGAAGCGTTGCCACGTGCCGATGTCCTGTCACTGCACACACCGTTGCTGCCCGAGACCCGGCACATGATCGGCGCTGCGGAACTGGCGAAACTTCGGCCGGGCACCACTTTGATCAACACAGCCCGCGGGGCACTGGTGGACACCATGGCACTCGAACTTGCCTGCGCGTCGGGCCGGTTGGACGCCATCCTCGACGTCACCGATCCCGAGCCGCTCCCCGCGGACTCCCCCCTCTACGATCTCCCCAACGTCTTGTTGACGCCGCACATAGCGGGATCCCAGGGGAGAGAGACACGCCTCATGGCGCGTGCAGCGCTCACCGAACTCGAGCGGTATGCGGCGGGACTTCCCCCGTTGTATCCCGTCACCCGACAGAACCTGGCGGTACAAGCATGATGAGTCCACCCGACTTCACCCTCTCCCCGTACACCGGATGGACACGGCACCACTGGGAGATGCTGGCGGACCGTATGCTGACCGCCGTCGAGCCCTACCGCTCCCCCGCCAGCGCCCGGCTGGATCTTCCCGGCCCAGCCAGCGGCAGCGGCTTGATCTCCGACGGTTTGGAGGGGTTCGCCCGCACCTTTCTGATCGCAGGCTTCCTCGTGGCCGGCCGTGGCGGTGACGATCCTCGTAACCACCTTGAGAGGTACGCCAGAGGGCTGGCCGCGGGCACGGATCCGGCGTCGCCAGAAGCCTGGCCGCGTCCCGACGACGGGTTGCACCAGGCGAAGGTGGAGGCCGCGTCCATCGCGCTGAGTCTTCAGGTCACCCGGCCCTGGCTGTGGGACCACTTGGACGCACGCGTTCGCGAACAGACCGTCGGCTGGCTGTCCGCCGTGCTCGGACAGTGGTATCCGCAGAGCAATTGGACTTGGTTCCGCATCATCGTCGAATCGTTCCTCCGCGAGGTCGACGGCCCTTGGTCCGCCGCAGAGATCGAGGAGAGTCTCGCCGTTCACGCCTCACTTCGGGCGGCCAACGGCTGGCTGGCCGACGGGCACGGCCGACTGTTCGACCACTACAACGGCTGGGCGCTGCACCTGTACCCGATGTTGTGGACGCGCCTGTTCGACGTGACCGGAACGCTGTGCCCGCAACCGCTCCGTGACCAGTGGGCCGCGGATCTGAGTCGCTACACCGATGACGTACTGCGCCTCATCGGCGCCGACGGCTCGCCCCTGCTTCAGGGCCGTAGCCTCACCTATCGCTTCGCCGCAGCCGCCCCGCTGTGGGTGTCCGCGCTCGCCGGTTCAGATCAGCACCCGCCGGGGCTGCTCCGACGCGCGGCCAGCGGAATCGTCTCGCATTTCGTGAAGCACGGCGCGCTCGAACCGGACGGCCTGCTCAGTCTCGGATGGCACGGCCCCTGGCCCCGCATGCGACAGTCCTACTCAGGGCCTGGCTCTCCGTACTGGGCGGCGAAAGGCATGCTCGGTCTGCTCATCCCGTCCGACCATGCGGTGTGGTCCCACCTTGAGCAACCGCTGCCCATCGAGACAGGCGACATCGCCCATGTGGTCGAGGCACCCGGCTGGTTGGTGTCCGCCCGCCAGTCAGACGGCGTCGTCACCGTGCTCAACCATGGCACGGACGTTTCACAGCCCGGAGAAGCCGGCGCCGACTCCCCGTTCTACACCCGGCTCGGCTACTCCACGGCGACGCTGCCTTCGCCGACAGGCCCGACGGTTGCCGATCCGGTCGACAACACAGTGGTCCTGCTCGACGCCGCCGGCAGGGCCAGCCATCGAAGCGGCTTTCGTACGTTGTTCACGCGGGAACTGGCGAACAGGGTTCTGGTCGCTGCTTCACAGGGGCCCGTGCACTGGACAGATGCGGCCGCCGATACCGGCCCCACCCTTGGAGCGGGCCCAGCCGGTGCGGCCACCCCTGGCCCCGTTCTCACCGTCGCTTCCGTTGTTCGTGATGGCATCGAGGTACGCCTGGCGCGGGTCGACGGCCCAACATCGGCCGTCAGGCTTCGCGTCGGGGGGTGGCCCCTCGCCTCCTCCACCCCACTCCGATCGGACGCGGGCCCCCTCTCATCGGCCTCGGACACATGCAAGCAGCCCGTCCTCGCCGAAACAGCCCGTGACGATCTGCGCTCCTTTATCCACGCAGTGCGTGGACTGGACGAAGCCGGCGTCGCCGTCGAGCAGGGAACCAGCCCCCTCGGCGAGTACACCGGCGTGCCCTGGCTCGCGACACGGACGGTGTCTGCCGGTGACATCGTCGCAGCCGTGGTCGGCCTGACCCGCCGGCCCGACCACACCCCTGCTCCCGAAGTGGCGGTGGAGGACGTGGCCGGCCAAGGGAACCGGATAGTGGTCACCTGGCATGAGGACGAGTCCACGACGTTCCTGTTGCCCAGCTGGCGAGCCGCGAGCACGTGAGGATGCGGTGCTCGCGCTCCACCGTGAGGGCATGGGTCACGTCGGGCGGTCGCGATGATTTCGCGTGCGTGATCGGGGTGCGACTGGTGGTAGTCGATGGCGTGGGAGCACACGAGAGCCTCTGACATGGGCATTCGCTGCCGCCATGGACCATCCTGGACCAAGTGGACGCCACATAGGCTAGGAGCATGACCTATGAGATTCCGGTGACGCAAGCCCGGGCAGAGCTCGCCGATCTGATCAACCGCGTCGTCTACGGCGGCGAGCGCGTGGTCGTGACCCGTCACGGGAAGCCGCTGGTCGCGCTCGTCTCCGCCGCTGACCTGGAGCGGCTGGAGAGTGAACCGGAGGAGACGGAGGAGCGGGTGATCAGCTCGGTCTCGTCGGTCCGCCCCCTCTCCTCCGCGCCGGGCGACCGGGGCCGGTTCGGCATCGCCGCCGAGCACCGCCCCGACCGCCGCCCGGAAGGAGGCGGGCGGCCTCCGGGGGCCGGCCGGTGAGCCCGTACGGGACGCGGGGCGGGCGGTGCGCCGTATACGGCCCGGCGCTCCCAGGGGCTTTTGCGGTCACGAGTTAACGCGCCCGAAAAACTTCCGTCCTACGGTGCGATGCCAAGGGTGGGAAGCATCCCGATCGTCATTCAACAAAGTGTTGATATTGGCTAGGATCGCGCTGCGCCCGGCCCTCCCCGGGCCCCGGACGATGAGGTGGAAGCGTGCAACTGACCCCGCACGAGCAGGAGCGCCTGCTCATCCATGTCGCGGCGGACGTCGCCGGCAAGCGCCGCGCGCGCGGACTGCGGCTGAACCACCCCGAGGCGGTCGCCCTGATCACCTCGCACATCCTCGAAGGCGCCAGGGACGGCCGTACCGTCGCCGAACTGATGGCGTCGGGGCGTCAGGTCCTCGGCCGCGACGACGTCATGGAGGGCATCCCCGAGATGATCCACGACGTCCAGGTGGAGGCCACGTTCCCCGACGGGACCAAGCTCGTCACCGTCCACGACCCGATCGTCTGACGGGGGAGCGCCGATGATCCCCGGGGAGATCCTGTACGCCGACGAGCCCGTGGCCCTCAACGAGGGGCGCGAGGTCACCCGGCTCACCGTCGTCAACACCGCCGACCGGCCCGTCCAGGTCGGCTCCCACTACCACTTCGCCGAGGCCAACCCCGGCCTGGAGTTCGACCGGGCCGCCGCCCGGGGCACGCGGCTGCACATCGCCGCGGGCACCGCCGTCCGCTTCGAACCCGGCATCCCCGTCGCCGTCGCACTCGTCCCCCTCGCCGGTCTGCGCGTCGTGCCGGGACTGCGCGGGGAGACCGGAGGTTCCCTCGATGACTGAGCTGTCCCGCGCCACGTACGCCGACCTCTTCGGCCCCACCACCGGCGACCGGATCCGGCTCGCCGACACCGATCTGCTCGTCGAGATCGAGGAGGACCGCTGCGGCGGCCCCGGTCGCGCCGGGGACGAGGCGGTGTTCGGCGGCGGCAAGGTGATCCGCGAGTCGATGGGCCAGGCCCGTACGACCCGGGCGGAGGGCGCGCCCGACACCGTGATCACCGGCGCCGTCGTCATCGACCACTGGGGCATCGTCAAGGCCGACATCGGCATCCGGGACGGCCTGATCACGGGCATCGGGAAGGCCGGTAACCCCGACACCATGGACGGGGTCCACCCCGACCTGGTCATCGGCCCCGAGACCGAGATCATCGCGGGCAACGGGCGGATCGTCACCGCCGGGGCGATCGACGCGCACGTGCACTTCATCTCACCGACCGTCGTGGACCAGGCGCTCTCGTCCGGGGTCACCACCCTCGTCGGCGGCGGCACGGGACCCGCCGAGGGCACCAAGGCCACCACCGTCACCCCGGGCGCCTGGCACCTTGCCCGGATGTTCGAGGCGCTGGAGACCTTCCCCGTCAACATCGGGCTGCTCGGCAAGGGCAACACGATGTCCCGCGCGGCGATGCACGCCCAACTGCGCGGCGGAGCACTCGGGTTCAAGATCCATGAGGACTGGGGCGCCACCCCCGCCGTCATCGACGCCTGCCTCGGCGTCTGCGAGGAGAGCGGCGCCCAGCTCGCCATCCACACCGACACACTCAACGAGGCGGGCTTCGTCGGCGACACCCTCGCCGCCATCGCCGGACGCACCATCCACGCGTACCACACCGAGGGCGCGGGCGGCGGGCACGCGCCCGACATCATCACCGTCGTCTCCGAGCCGCACGTCCTGCCCAGCTCCACCAACCCGACCCGGCCGCACACCGTCAACACCATCGAGGAACACCTCGACATGCTGATGGTCTGCCACCACCTCAACCCGGCCGTGCCCGAGGACCTCGCCTTCGCGGAGTCCCGGATCCGGCCCTCCACCATCGCGGCCGAGGACATCCTCCACGACCTCGGGGCCATCTCGATCATCTCCTCCGACGCCCAGGCCATGGGGCGCGTGGGGGAGGTCGTGCTGCGGACCTGGCAGACCGCCCACGTGATGAAGAAGCGCCGCGGCGCCCTGCCCGGCGACGGCCGCGCCGACAACCACCGGGTCCGCCGCTATGTCGCCAAATACACCATCAACCCGGCGGTCGCGCAGGGCCTCGACGGGCGCGTCGGCTCCGTCGAGACCGGCAAGCTCGCCGACCTGGTCCTCTGGGACCCGGCCTTCTTCGGGGTGAAGCCGCAACTCGTCCTCAAGGGCGGCCAGATCGCGTACGCGCAGATGGGCGACGCCAACGCCTCCATCCCCACCCCGCAACCGGTGCTGCCCCGCCCGATGTTCGGGGCCCTGGGACGGGCCGCGGCGGCCACCTCCGTCAACTTCGTCGCGGAGGCGGCGATCGAGGACGGACTGCCCGAACGCCTCGGCCTGGTCAAGGAGTTCGCACCGATCCGCAGCACCCGGCGGATCACCAAGGCCGACATGCGGGAGAACGACGCGCTGCCGCGCGTGGAGGTCGACGCCGACACGTTCACGGTACGGATCGACGGCGAGCCGGTCGAACCCGCGCCCGCCGCCGAACTCCCGCTGGCCCAGCGTTACTTCCTCTTCTGATGGGCGCCCCGATGCCGAGGAGCGCGCGATGAGCCGGGCCGCCCTGCTCGTCCTCGCCGACGGCCGGTTCCCCGCCGGTGGCCACGCCCACTCGGGCGGCGCGGAGCCGGCCGTCAAGGCGGGCCGGATCCGCGCCGCCGGGGAGCTGGCCGCCTTCTGCCGGGGACGGCTCACCACCACCGGGCTCACCGCGGCGGCGCTCGCCGCCGCGGCGGCCCGGGGCGTGGACCCGCTCGAACTGGACGAGGCCGCCGACGCCCGTACGCCCGCCCCCGCCCTGCGCGCCGCCGCCCGCAGGCTCGGCCGCCAGCTCATGCGCGCCGCCCGCGCCACCTGGCCGAGCCCGGAACTGGACGCGCTCGCCGCCGCCCGCCCGCGCGGCGCGCACCAGCCCGTCGTGCTCGGCCTGACCGCGCGCTCGGCGGGGCTCACCCCCGTGGACGCGGCGCACTGCGCGGCGTACGAGAGCGTCAGCGGCCCCGCCACCGCGGTGGTACGGCTGCTCGGGCTCGACCCCTTCGAGGCCACCGCCGTCCTCGCCCGGCTCGCGCCCGCCCTCGACGACATCGCGGAACAGGCCGCGGCCCACGCGGAACGGGCCGCGGCCGAGGGGACCGGCGCGCTGCCCGCCGCCTCCGGCCCGCTGCTCGACGTCATGGCGCAGGCCCACGCGGCCTGGCCGGTCCGGCTGTTCGCCTCATGAGCCATGAGCCCGTAAGCCAAGAGCCCGTGAGTCATGAGCCATGAGCCCGTAAGCGATGAGCCGTGAACCCGTGACCCGCCCGCCCCGAACTCCCGCCCCCTCACCCACCGGAGCCGCACCATGCACCTCGACCACGGCCACACCGACCGGGCGGCCGTCTCCGCCGACGCCGTACGCCCCGACGGACGGCGCCGCGCCCTGCGCATCGGCCTCGGCGGGCCCGTCGGCTCCGGCAAGACGGCGACCGTCGCCGCGCTCTGCCGCACCCTGCGCGACCGGCTCTCCCTCGCCGTCGTCACCAACGACATCTACACCCGCGAGGACGCCGAATTCCTCCTGCGCCACGCCGTCCTGCCGCCCGAGCGCATCCAGGCCGTCGAGACCGGCGCCTGTCCGCACACCGCGATCCGCGACGACATCTCCGCCAACCTCGAAGCCGTCGAGGAACTGGAGGACACCGTGGGGCCGCTCGACCTGATCCTGGTCGAGTCCGGCGGCGACAACCTCACCGCCACCTTCTCCAAGGGGCTCGTGGACGCCCAGATCTTCGTCATCGACGTGGCGGGCGGCGACGACATCCCGCGCAAGGGCGGCCCCGGTGTCACCACCGCCGACCTGCTGGTCGTCAACAAGACCGACCTCGCCCCGTACGTCGGCTCCGACCTCGGCAGGATGGCCCGCGACGCCAAGGATCAGCGCGGCGAACTCCCCGTCGCCTTCACCTCGTTGAAGAGCGAGGACGGCGTCGGGCCCGTCACCGACTGGGTGCTCGGCCGGCTCGCCGACTGGACCGCATGAGCGTCCGCGCCACCGCCAGGATCGTCGCCACCCGCGCCGGACTGCCCGTACTGACCGGCGAGGGGCCGCTCGCGCCGCGCCGCACCCGCGCCACCGGCCCCGGCAGCCGCGTCACCGTCGTCGGCGCCATGAGCGGCCCCCTCGGCGGCGACCGGCTCACCGTCGAGGCCGAGGCACGGGACGGCGCCACCCTGACCGTCGACAGCGCCGCCGCGACCGTCGCCCTGCCCGGCGGCGTGCCCGGACCCGCCCACTACGACGTGCGGCTGACCGTCGGGGACGGGGCGGAGCTGCGCTGGCTGCCCGAGCAGCTCATCTCGGCGGGCGGCAGCGAGCTGCGCATGCGGACCCGGGTCGAACTGGCCCCCACCGCCGTGCTGGTGCTCCGTGAGGAGCAGGTACTCGGCCGCCATGGCGAGGAAACCGGCACCCTCTTCAGCCGGCTCACGGTACGGCGCGCGGGCCGGGCGCTCCTCGACCAGGAACTCGCCTGCGGCCCCGGCGCACCGGCCGGCTGGGACGGCCCCGCGGTCCTGGCCGGTCACCGTGCGGTCGGTCAACTCCTCGTCGTGGCACCCGGGTTCGAGGAGCGGCCGGTACCGCCGCGGCTGCTGGGCGACACCGCCGTACGCACCCCGCTCGCCGGCCCCGGCGCGCTCGTCACCGCCCTCGCACCGGACGCGCTGCTGCTGCGCCGGCTCCTCGACGAGGCGCTGGACGAGCTGCTCGACGGCCTGCCCGGCGGCCCGCCGCACCACACCGCCGCTACCGTGTACCGCTGAGCGGAACTCCGCTCACCGGTTATTGGTTGGGTAAAGAAATCCCCGTCCGGCCTGTTCTCGGCAAGCTCACAGGCGAAAGGATCCGGGGAGCACGCACGTAACAGCGCCGCGCGGGCGGCGCGACAAGAGGGGGAGGTACCACGTGAGACGCACCGCAGCGCTCGGCTCGGCAGGCACACTGCTGGCCGGCACGCTCATAGCGGGCGCCATGGCGGCTCCGGCGGCGACCGCCGACGGCCGGAACCGGATCGACCCGGCGGCCAAGGGCGTGCAGCTCGCCGCCGAGCGGGCCGCGAAGAAGGGCATCGACTGGCAGGACTGCCCGGCCGACTGGGCGCTGGAGAAGCCCATCCAGTGCGGCTATGTCAGCGTTCCGCTCGACTACAGCAAGCCCGACGGCCGGCAGATCAAGATCGCCGTCGACCGGATCGGCTCCACCGGGACCAAGGACGAACGCCAGGGCGCCCTGATCTACAACCCCGGTGGCCCCGGCGGCTCCGGTCTGGCCTTCCCGCGCCGCGTCGTCACCAAGAACGCCCTCTGGGCCGACGCCGCCAAGGCGTACGACTTCGTCGGCTTCGACCCGCGCGGTGTGGGCCGCTCCACGCCCATCTCCTGCGTCGACCCGCAGGAGTTCGTCAAGGCTCCGAAGGCCGACCCCGTCCCGGACAGCGAGGCCGACAAGCGCGCCCAGCGCAAGCTGGCGGCCGAGTACGCGGACGGCTGCAAGGAGCGCAGCGGCTGGATGCTGCCGCACATGACGACCCCCAACACCGCACGCGACCTGGATGTCGTCCGCGCCGCCCTGGGTGAGAAGAAGCTCAACTACCTGGGCGTCTCCTACGGTACGTACCTCGGCGCGGTGTACGGCACCCTCTTCCCGACGCATGTGCGCCGCATGGTCGTCGACAGTGTGGTCAACCCGTCGAAGGAGAAGATCTGGTACCAGGCCAACCTGGACCAGGACGTCGCCTTCGAGACCCGCTTCACGGACTGGCTGGACTGGGTCGCCGCGAACGACGCGACCTTCCACATCGGTGACACCACGGCCAAGGTCCGCAAGCAGTGGGACACGCTGCGCGCCACCGCCAAGAAGAACCCGCTCGGCGGTGTGGTCGGACCCGCCGAACTGCTCGGTGTGTTCCAGAGCGCCCCGTACTACGACTCCGCGTGGGTGCCCACCGCCACCCTCTGGAGCGAGTACGTCGCCGGGAACCCGCAGCCGCTCATCGACGCCGGCTCGCCCGACCTCTCCGACACCGTGGGCAACGCCAAGTCGGAGAACAGCAACGCGGTGTACACCGCCGTCGAGTGCACCGACGCCAAGTGGCCCACGAGCTGGCGGAAGTGGGACCGGGACACCACCCGGCTCCACCGCGACCACCCGTTCCTCACCTGGTCCAACACCTGGATGAACCTGCCGTGCGCCACCTGGGGTGTCAAGCAGCAGACTCCGGTGGAGGTGAAGACCGGCAAGGGGCTGCCGCCGGTGCTGATCACCCAGTCCACCCGGGACGCCGCCACCCCGTACGGGGGCGCCGTCGAACTGCACAAGCGGTTCAAGGGCTCGCGTCTGATCACCGAGCGCGACGCCGGTTCGCACGGCATCACCAACCTGGTGAACCCGTGCATCAACGACCGGGTGAAGTCCTACCTCCTGACGGGCGCGCTGGACCGCGCGGACGTGACGTGCGCCCCGCACGCCACACCCAAGCCGTAGGGCGTACGCGGTGAAGGGGGCGGCCGGCCAGGACCGGCCGCCCCCTTCCCGTACCCACGGCGCCGGCCACCGCTCTCAGCGACGCGGCCGCCGGAACGTCCTGACCGGCGCGGCCTTCGCCTGCTCCGCCTTCACCTCGGCGGCGTACCGGTCCACGTACTCCTGGCCGGACAGCCCGAGGATCGCGTACATGATCTCGTCCGTGACCGCGCGCACCGCCGCCTTCTGGTTCTCCAGCCCGGCGTAGCGCGAGAAGTCGAGGGGCTCGCCGAACCTGATCGTGACCTGCTTGATCCTCGGCAGGACCTGCCCGGGCGGCTGGATCTCGAAGGTCCCGACCATGGCGCACGGCACCACCGGCACCTGCGCCCTGATCGCCATCACCGCGACCCCGACCTTGCCCTTGTAGAGCCGGCCGTCGTGCGAGCGGGTCCCTTCCGGATAGATGCCCAGCAGCTCGTCCCGGGCCAGCACCCCCAGCCCCTCCCTGATGGCCGCCTGCCCCGCCTCCTTGCCCGAGCGGTCCACCGGGATCTGCCCCGCGCCGCGGAAGAAGAAGGCCGTCAGCCGCCCCTTGACCCCGGGGCCCGTGAAGTACTCCGCCTTGGCGAGAAAGGTGATCCGCCGCTTGATGATCGCGGGCATCAGGAAGTGGTCGGAGAACGAGAGATGGTTGCCGGCGACGATCGCCGCCCCCTCGGCCGGGATGTGCTCCAGCCCCTCGATCCTGGGCCGGAACAGCAGCCGCAGCAGCGGTCCGAGCAGCACGTATTTCAGGACGTAGTAGAACAAGGAGAGCGCTCCTCACTGGCCCGACCGGCCACGGGACGGCGTTGTCCCAGGTCAACGGGGATTCCGGAGGACGCCAGTGTAGGCAGCGCGGAGGGCGGCCGGAAGGCGGGACGAGGCTCCGTGAGCCGTTCCCACGACGGCCCGCCGTGAACCGTCCCGTCAGCGGCTCTCCGCGCCGGAGCGGGTGCCGCCCGACACGGAGACGGTTGTGTCCCTGCCGCTCCGTCAGAGAATCGGGACATAGCGTGTGACCGTGCCCGAGCGTGTGAACGGACAGCCTCCCGGCGGAGCCGGCGAGCGGCTCCACCTCTTCTTCGAATCGACCTGTGACCGTATCCCGTCGGCGACGGCGGTCGAGTGCGGCCGGGAGGAGCTGACCTATGCCCAGCTCGACGCCCGTGCCAATCGGCTCGCCCGCGGCTACACCGGACGGCCCGAGCTGACCGCGGACCGGTTCATCGAACATCCGCTGGCCCCCGCGGGCAGCAGGCTCTACCGCACCGGTGACCTCGGCAGGACGGCCCCGGGCGGGGCGATCGAGTTCCTGGGACGCGCCGACTCCGAGGTGAAGATCCGGGGATACCGCGTCGACCTCGGTGAGATCGACAGCGTGCTGCTGGAGGACCCCGGTGTGGCCGAGGCCGTCACCACACGGGCCCCCGCGCCGGACGGCGGAGCCGGCAACGGGGACAGCGAGCTGGCCGCCTACGTGACCCGCGCGCCGGACCGCACGGAGGACGGGGACGACGACCTCGCCGCCCGGCTGTACGAGCGGGTACGCGGCAGACTCCCCGCCTACATGGTGCCGGCCTACCTGGACATCCTGGACGCCATCCCGGCCATGCCCAGCGGGAAGGCCGACCTCGGGAGACTGCCCGCCCCGTCCCGCCGGCTGCTCGGCGCCGGACCCGTGGTGGCCGCCCACGGCACCACGGAGACACAGGTGCGGGACGTCTGGGCGGAGGCGCTCGGCATCGAGCCCGGGGCCCAGCCCGGTGGCGGCGGGCTCGACGAGGCCTACCGGCACCTGGAGCGGCACGGGGAGGCGATCCGGGGCTATGTCCGGGACGGCGGCCGGTATCTGGGCTTCTGTATGGGCGGCTATCTCGCCGGATCAGGACCGGGGTTCGCGCTGCTGCCGGGCGACACCGACCAGTACATCACCTCGCCGGACGCCACCGTCCACGACGAGCGCGACACGATCGTCGGGGTGGCCTGGCGCGGCGGGCCCCGCTCCCTGTACTTCCAGGACGGGCCGTACTTCACGCTCGGCGACGCCCCCGATGCCGATGTCCTGGCCACCTACCCGAACGGTACGGTCGCCGCGCTCACCGCCCGCTTCGGCGCCGGCCGCGTCGGTGTCGTCGGGCCGCATCCCGAGGCCACCGACGACTGGTTCACCGACGTCGACCTGCCGGTCCGGCACACCCGTGACATGGGCGTCGACCTGGTGAACGCGGTGCTGGCGTGAGCTCGTACGGGAGTCCGGGCCCGCCCGAGCCCCGCCGCCGTCACCCCGTGCGGGGGTCTCCGTACACGGCCGGGTTGATCGCCTCGGCCACCGCGGCCACGTACGGCTGCCGGACCACGCCGTAGTGCGTGGTGTCGAGCGGTTGCCAGGAACGCAGCTCCGGGAGGTACGGCCGCCACAGCGCCCGCTGTTCCTCCGGCGACCCCGCCGAGGGCATCCCCGCCACCGGCCGCCCCGCAAGCCACAACCGGGTGGGGGTGACCGCGAGCCGCCGCACCTCGTGCCCGGCCATGCTGCGCAGATTGGCCCGGCAGCACGCGGCGAGCCGCTCGGCGTAGGCCCGCGCGGCCACACCGGCCGACGAGCCGCCGCTGTGGCCGAGTTCGGCCGCGAAGACCGTTTCGAGCTGGGTCTCGTCGTACGCCTGGAAGCCCGCGCCGGCGCCCGGGGGCGGCGGGTCGAGCAGGTCGAGCGCGGCCACCGCCCGGCCCTCCGCCTCCGCCTCGGCGGCCATCTCCGCCGCCACCCACGCGCCGAAGGACCAGCCGGCCAGGCCGATCCGCCACTCCTCGGCGGGGAAGCGCGCGAGGAGCGCGGCGCGGTAGCGCCGGGCCCGTTCGGCCAGGGACCACGCCGGGCCGCCGGGGCGGCGCAGCGCCGGGTCGGCGATGAGACAGACGGTCAGCCGCGGGTCGAGGGCCGAGACCAGCGACCGGTAGGCCTGGATGTCACCGCCGACCGGGTGCACCAGGCACAGCACCTCGCGCCCGGGGTCTCCATGGCCCGCGCGCCCGGGGCCGCCCCGGCCGGTGCCCTCCTGCCAGACCTCCAGCTCCACGTCGACGTCGCCGGACCCGGACCCGGAGCCGGAGCCCGACACGGGGGCGAGCGGTGCCGCCCCTTCCGCGAGTGCCCCGGCGGGGGAGTGTCCGTCGTGGGCCGCCCCGGCCAGTCGCGTCAGGATCTCGTTGAGCGAGACCCGGTGGCTGAGCCAGGACAGTTCGAGTTCGACCCCGAAGTGCCGTTTGACCTCGCTGATCAGGTCCAGCATCGTCAGCGAGTCGGCACCCAGGTCGTAGAGCGGGAGGTCCGGGTCGAGCCGGTCCACCCCCATCCACTCGCACAGCCGCTCGGTGAGCAGCCCCACCGCGACCTCCATGGGCGTGGTCGCCGCCTCCCCCTCGGCCGCTGTCTCCGTTCCCGTCGCCGGAGCCTCGTAGAACACCCGGGACGCGTCGAGATCCGTGGTGGAGACGAGGAGTTGCGGCAGTCGCAGCGCCACGGCCCGCCCGAACAGCCGTTTGCCCTCCGAGACCGTCAGGCCGACCGCGAGGTGCGCCTGATGACGGGCGTCCGCCCCCGGGACGCGCAGGGCCATACCCGCCTCGCGCCACACGTCCCAGTTGACGGTGAGCCGCGCGGTGTTCCCGCCGTCGCCGGACCGGTGGTGGGCGAAGCCGTCGAGCAGCGCGTTGGCCGCCGCGTAGTCGAACTGGCCGACGCCGCCGAGCAGCGCCGACATCGAGGAGCAGTAGACCGCGAGCCCCGGCGCGTACCGCTCGATCAGCCGCTCCGTCAGCAGCGCGCCCCCCGCCTTCGCCGCCGTCGCGGTACGCGTCGCGGTGGCGTCACGCCGTACGATCAGGCCGCCCGCTCCCGCTCCGGCGGCGTGGATCACACTGTCGAGCCGCTCGGTCCGCGCCCCGATCAGGGCCATGGTCGCCGCGGACGCCGCCTCGGCGAGATCGGCCGCGATCAGCTCGACGCGGTCGGCCCAGGGTGCCAAATCCGCGGGGAGTACGGGGTTCCTGGCCAGGAGGAGGACCCGGCCCGCGGTACGTTCCAGCAGCCAGGCCGCGACGGCGCCGCCGATGCCGCCCGTGCCGCCCAGGACGAGGTGGACGCCGTCGGCGCCCGCCGCGACGTCCCCGCCGAGGGGGTCGGCCGGGCCGGCCGCGTCCGCCCGCACCGGCAGGGTGGTCCGCTCCCACCAGAAGCCCTGCCGCAGCGCGAGCTGCCCGGGCGTCCCGGGCGCGGCGTGGTCGGTGGCGGCCAGCAACGCGGCCACCTGGGGCGCCCAGCCGGCCGGTTCCGGGCTCGGCAGGTCCAGCCAGTGCCCGGCCGCCGCGCCCTCCTGCGGGGCCACTTCGACGGCGCCGGCCAGCAGATTCGACTCCGGCCGCCGTACGGGACCGTCCACCGGCCGGGCCCCGTACGACAGCCACCAGGGGCGCAGCCGTGCGGTGCCGGGACCGTCCGCCACCGCCCGCAGCAGCGCGGCCGGTGTGTCGAGGCAGGCCCAGTGGGCGCGTTCCAGTGTGTCGGCGCCGACCGGTCCGGCGAGCGCCAGCGGCAGCGCGTGGAGCCACTCGATGACGGTGCCCTTGCCGTCCTCGCCGTCCTCGCAGTCCCGGCCGTCCCAGCCGTCCCGGCCGCCCTCGCCGCTCTCTTCCGTCAGCGCGTCGAGGAGGGTGCGCAGGGACGCCGGGTCGGCCGGGTCGACCTCGAACCCGCCGTCGTCCCGCCGGGCGAAACCGGCGGCGGCGCGGACCCGTACCACCCGGGCGTGGACCGTTTCGAACGCGCGGACCAGCTCCGGCCGTACCGGACCGTCCGTCAGCACCACCACGAGCCGGGAGGTGCGCGCCGCGGCCGTGGTGGCGGCGTGGCGCAGCCGCACCCACTGGGGCTGGTGCAGCCACGCGTTCTCCGGGAGCCGTCGAGGCGTCTCCACGACCGCGGGCCCGGCCGGCGGCGTGGCGTCCGGCGCGGCCGTTCCCCCGGCCGGGGCGGCCGGCGGCGCGGCGCGCGCGAAGTCGTACTCCTCCGTCGCGAGGGCGGGCGGCGGGAAGTCCCACGGCGCCTGCGCGGGACCTTCGGGCCAGTCGATCGGCTGCCCGGCCGTCCACGCCGCCGCCAGCTCCGCCGCCGTCCGGCCGGTCGCCGGGATCGCCGCACCGGCCCGGACCTCGTCGGCCGAGGATGCCCCGTCCGCGGGCACGGCGTCCTCGGCCGCGGTGCGCAGCCACTCCACGGCGCCGGCCGCGTCCGGGCAGACCGCCGCGAGCCGCCAGCGACGGGCCGGCCGGCCCGCCTGCACATGGCGCAGGACCTGTCCGTACGCCTCGGGCCGCGCCGTCAGGTAGTCGGCGATCCGGGCGGCGTCGGCACGCAGCGCGCGCTCGCTGCTGCCCGACAGCGTCAGACAGGGCGCGATGGTGATCGGCACGACCGGTGCGACGGAGGGGACGGAGGGGACGAACGCGGCGGTTGCGGTGGGTGCGTTGGACGCGACCGACGAGAGCGACGAGAGCGGAGGCACCGCCGTGCCCGGCGGGAACGAGCCCGCCCGCACGGCCCCTTCGACGATGACATGGGCGTTGGTGCCGCCGATGCCGAAGCTGCTCACCGCCGCCACCCGGTCCCGGCCGGCGGGCCAGGGCCGTGCCTCGGTCGGGATGTAGAAGGGCGTCGGGTCCGGGCCGATCGCCGGATTGAGGGCGCGGAAGTCGGAGTGCGGCGGGATGAGACCGTGGTGCACGGCGAGGGTGGCCCGTATCAGCCCGACCACACCCGCGGCCGCCCCCAGATGCCCGATCTGGCTCTTGACCGAACTCAGGGCACAGCGGCCGGACTCCGTCATGTCGAACGCCTGGCGCAGCGCGCCGACCTCGACCGGGTCGCCCAGGGTGGTGCCGGTGCCGTGCGCCTCGACATAGCCGAGGTCCGCGCCGCTCCGGCCGCCGCGGCGCAGGGCGGCGCGGATCACCTCGCGCTGGCCGGCGAGGGAGGGCGCGCTGTAACTGAGCTTGTCGGAACCGTCGTTGTTGAGGGCCGAGCCGGTGATCACCGAGTAGACCGTGTCGCCGTCGCGCTCGGCGAGGCTCAGCGGCTTGAGCACCACCACACCGACACCGCTGGCGCCGACGGTGCCGCTCGCGTCGTCGCTGAAGGGCCGGCAGTGGCCGTCCACCGAGAAGATGTGCTGCGGCCGGTAGCGGTAGCCGCCGGTCAGTTCCATGTCGATCAGAACGCCGCCGGCCAGCATCACCTCCGCGTCGCCCTGGCGCAGCAGCCCGGCGGCGAGATGGACGGCGACCAGCGAACTGGCACAGGCGGCCTGGGCGGTGAAGGCGGGACCGGTCAGCCCCAGGTGGAAGGCGGCCTTGGTGGCGAGGAAGTCCTTGTCGTGGTGCAGGGCCAGCCGGAAACCGTCGGGCAGGAGAGCGGGGTCGGCCTCGCGCAGCATGGCCTGGAAGTACGTGTTCTCCCCGGCACCGGCGACCAGACCCACGCGCCGCGCGGACGGATCGGCGATCCCCGCGTGCGCCAGCGCGTCCGCGCAGCTCATCAGCAGATGACGCTGCTGGGGGTCCATCAGCCTGGCTTCCTGCGGGCTGAGGGAGAAGTGGCCGGGGTCGAAGGCGAGCGGACCGTCCAGCTGGCTGCGTGCCCCGACGACACCCTCGGGCGCGTCGAAGTACGTGATGCCGCTGCCGCCCGACCTCACCATCTCCCAGAAGGCGCCCAGATCCGGGGCGCCCGGCAGCCGTACCGCCATGCCGATCACGGCGATGGGCTCCGTGGCCGGGACAGTGGGCCGGCTCATGGTGAACGGGGACGGAGATGTGGACGGGGATGTGGGCGTCGACCCGTGGGCGGACGTGGGCGTGGGACTGGGGCCGGGCTTCTGGCCGTCGCCGTCGAGGAAGCGGGCCAGCGCGCGGAGGGTGACATGCTCGAACAGGTCGGCGATGCCGAAGTCCAGGCCCAGTTCGGTGGTGCAGCGCAGATGGAAGCGCATCAGGCCGAGGCTCGACGCCCCGGCGTCGAAGAAGGTCTGCTCGGGCCCGATGGGTGAGCCGGTCGCGGTCTCGAAGGCCGCGGCAAGCCGTGCCTCCAGCTGTGCCTCCGGACGTGCCTCCGGACGTGCCTCCGGACGTGCTGTCAGGGGGACGGCCCCGGTGTCGCGGGGCAGCTCCGTACCGGGGGCCCGCAGGGCGCCGTCGCGGTCGAGTTTGCCGCTCGGGGTGCGCGGGAGGGAGTCCAGCCGCCGGAACCGGTCGATCCGTACATGGGCCGGCAGCAGCGTCGCGAGATGGGCCGTGATTTCCCGGACGGGCGGCGGGACCGTTCCCGCCGTGGGCCCCTGGCCGGCGCGGAACTGGAGGCAGGCCACCAGGTGTTCGCCGTCGCGTACCACCACGGCCTGGACGATCTCCGGGTGGCGCAGCAGGGCCGCCTCCACCTCGCCCAGCTCCAGCCGGTGGCCGCTCAGCTTGATCTGCTGGTCGTCCCGGCCCCGGTAGTGCAGCAGGCCCTCCCGGTCGAAGGAGGCGCGGTCGCCGCTGCGGTAGAAGAGGCCGAGGCCGGGCACCTCCACGAACCGCGTCTCGTTGAGCGCCGGGTCGCCGAGGTAGCAGCGGTCGGCCATGGTGCCGCCGATCAGCAGATCGCCGGTGCACCCGGGCGGGACCGGCTCGCCCGCCTCGTCCACCACGCGCAGCACCGCGCCCGCGACCGGCCGCCCGATGGCGGGACGGTCCGGCCAGCGCGCCGGGTCGCCGTCGAGGCGGAGCGCGCTCACCACATGCGTCTCGGTGGGACCGTAGTGGTTGAAGAGCCGCGCGCCCGGCATGCCAGCGAACCAGCGGCGGATCGCGTCGGTGCACACGAGCTGTTCGCCCGCGGTCACCACCTCGCGCAGCCGCGCCGGGTACCGGCCCAGGTGCACCGCGTGCTCGGCGAGGAGTTGCAGCGCGACGTACGGCATGAACACACGCTCCGCGCCGGCCGACTCCAGTTGGGCGAGGAGCGCCGGCGGATCCTGCCGCCAGGCGGGCCGTACGAGGTGCAGGCACCCACCGCCGCACAGGGTGCCGAAGATCTCCTGGAAGGAGACGTCGAAGGAGAGCATGGAGAACTGCTGGGTGGCGGCGGGCCCCGCCAGACCGCCGGACTCCGCCTGCCACTGGAGCAGGTTGCACAGCGTACGGTCGGAGACCCGCACCCCCTTGGGGACGCCGGTGGAGCCCGAGGTGAACAGGGTGTACAGCGGCCGTGCGCCGTCGTGCGGTGGTACGGGCGGGGCGGCGGCCGTCGACAGTGTGACGGTGTGACGTGCGACGCCACCCGGGTCCACGGCGTCGAACGCCGCCTCGCCGCCGGGGGCGAGCAGCACGCAGAGCGGGTCCACCCGCTCCAGGATCCGCCGCAACAGGGCGGGCGGGTACGACGGGTCGAGCGGTACGACGGTCAGGTTGAGCCGCGCCAGGGCCAGCAGCGCGACCACGTGCTCGACCGAGGGTTCGAGGTGGAGCGCGACATGGCAGGGGCGGCCGTCGTCCTCCGGCAGCGGATGGGCGGCGAGCAGCTCGGCGGCGAGGGCCCCCGCGTAGGCGTCGAGTTCGGCATAGCCGACGGTGCCGCCGGCGCTGCTCAGGGCGGGCGCGCCGGGCGTCCTGGCGACCTGGCGGGCGAACCCTTCCGCCACGGTGGTCCAGGCCGGGGACGCCGCCGTGCCGCGCCCCGGATCGGGCAGCGCCCGGCGGTACGGGGCCGCCAGCTCGGCCGGTGTCGTGGTCACCCCGTCCGCGAGCAGATCGAGACCGCGGTTGAACAGGTCGGCCAATGCGGCCACTTCGGCCGCCGTGACGTGGCCGTCGGCGTACTCCCACAGGCAGTCGAGGCTGTCCCCGCGCTCGACCACGGAGAGGGTCAGCGGGCACTTGGCCTCGGCGGGCGGCCACCACAGCGGCCGGGTGGCGGACCGCGGCAGGGCGAGCGCGCCGAAGTCGGTGTTCTCCAGGACGAACAGGAAGTCGAACGGCGATGAACCGGCCCCCGCGGCCCGGTCGGCGAGGACATCGGCCAGGGCCACGTCCTGCAGCTCCAGCACCGCACGCGCCCCGGCCCCCAGCCGGGCCACCTGGCCGCGCAGGTCGGCGCGGGGCTCGACGGCCGACGGCAGCAGAACCGTGTTGGCGAACATCCCGACGCTGTCCTCGAACTCCCGCACCGGCCGGTTGGCCACGGGTCCGGCCAGGCGCGGCCGGGTCCTGCCGGTCACTCCGTACAGCGAGCAGGCGAAGACACCGAGCAGCAACTCGAAGCGGGTCAGGCCGAGTTCGGCACAGAGCCGGTCCACGGAGGCGCGTCGCGCCGCGTCGAGCCGGGTGTGCAGCAGCCGCCCGGGGGAGAAGCCGTCGGCGTTCGTAGGCATGGCCTGCTGCTCCGCCGCCGCGCCGAGGCCCGCGTAGTGGTCGCGCAGGGCACGGCGCTGCTCCTGGTAGGCGGGGGCGTCGAACCAGTCGCGCTGCCAGACGGCGTAGTCGAGCGGCGTCGGCGCCTCGGACAGCGACAGGGACGGGGGCAGGGACGGGGGTTCCGCCGGATCCGGTGTCGCCTCCGGGGCCTGGGGGGCGGCCGGGTCCCGGAGGGCGGTCGCGTATCCGGCCGACAGATCGGCCAGCAGGACATTGAGGGACCAGCCGTCGACCGCGATGTGGTGCAGTTGCAGGAACAGCACACCGCCGCCGCTCCGCGGCAGCCAGCTCACGCGCAGCATCCGGGGCTCGGCCAGATCGAAGGGCCGGCCGAAGAACGCGTCGGCGAAGGCCCGTACGGGGCTGTCCTCGTCGGCCAGGTCCTCGTCGGCCGTGTCGCCAACGACCGTGTCGCCAACGGCCGTGTGCGGGCCGGGCGTATCCGGAACGGGCGCGCTCCAGGGGTCGTACGGTTCGCCCACCACCTGGCGCAGCCCCTCGGGCGCCGCCTCGAAGCCGGTGCGCAGCGCCGGGTGCCGGGCGACCAGCCCGCGCAGGGCCCGGCGCAGCGCGATCATGTCGACCGTACCGTCCACCCGGAACGCCTGGCCCACGTGGTAGGCCCGGGAGCCGGGGGAGCGCTGCTGCAGGAACCACAGGCGCTGCTGCTCGCTCGTGGCGGGAGCGGTCCAGGCCCCGGAGGGGGCGGCGGGCACCGGATACGTCCGCGTGGTCTCCGTGGTCCGCGCGGGCTCTGTCGGCCGCGTGTCGCCGATCGCGTCGGCGATCCCGGCGAGGCTCCCGTCGAGCACCGCCGTCTGGGCCAGCTCGCGGCCCCAGCGCCGCCGTATCTCGAAGCGGAGCCGCAGGGCCTTGAGCGAATCCCCGCCGAGGGCGATCCAGCGGTCGTCGAGCCGCGCGTCCGGTACGCCGAGGATCCCCGCCGCCAGGTCGAGCACCGCTCGCTGGCGCGCCGTGCCGGCCCCCGGCGCCGCACCGCCGTCCGGGCGCCAGGGCGGGGTGCCGAGGCCCAGCAGCGCGGCCTGGTCGACCTTGCCGTTGGCGGTCCGGGGAAGGGCGTCGACGCGGTGGAGGCGGTGCGGGCGCATATAGGCCGGCAGCCCGTCCGCGAGATGGCGGTCGAACTCCTCGAAGGACACGTCCCGCCCGAACACCACGTACGCCAGCAGCTCGTTGGGCCCGTGCTCCCCGTCGCGACGGGTGCACACGTAGGCCTGGCGGACCTCGGGATGCGCCACGATCCGCCGCTCCACCTCGCCCGGCTCGATCCGGAAGCCGCGTACCTTCACCTGGCGGTCGGCGCGCCCGATGTACTCGATCACACCGTCGGCGTCCGCGCGCACGAGGTCGCCGGTGCGGTAGTACCGCGTACGGCCGCCGTCGTGCCACGGGAGCCGGACGAAGCGGCGCGCCGTCTCCTCGGGGAGACCCCGGTACCCGGCCGCCAGGCCCGCGCCGGAGAGCAGGAGTTCGGCCGTTTCGCCGGGCGCGGCCGTCCGCTCCGTGCCGGGCACCACCAGCAGGGTCCCGGTCTCCGGCAGCGCCCGCCCGATCGGTATGCGGTCCCCCGCGCCATCACGCGGGATGGGGTGGCAGAGCGCGAACGTGGTCGCCTCCGTCGGCCCGTAGACGTTGTGGAGCCGGGTCGCTGCGGCCGCGTTGTGGGCGTACCAGCGGCGTATCACGGCCGCGTTGAGCTGTTCGCCGCCCACCAGGAGCTGGCCGACCCCGGCGAAGCAGTCGGGCACCGTGTCGACCACGGCGTTGAACAGCGCCGTCGTGACGAACGCCGTGTCGATGCGCTCCCGCAGCAGCGCCGCCGCCAGTCGGTGCGGGGTACGGACGGCCTCGTCGCCGAGGATGACACAGCGGCCGCCGGTCAGCAGCGGCACCCACACCTCGAAACTCAGGGCGTCGAAGGCCGGGTTGGCGAGGCAGGCGTAGCGCGCGCCCTCGGCCGGGGGCCCGGGATAGCCGGGCCCGGCGAGCGCGAGGCGCAGGATGCCCGAGTCCCCCACCTCGACACCCTTGGGCACGCCGGTCGTTCCCGAGGTGTAGAAGACGAAGGAGACCGGTGGGTCGGTGAACGGCCGCTCGAGATCGCCCTGTTGTGTGAAATCGCCCGGGTCCGTGGTGAGAAGCCCGGTGACCGGCAACGGCCGTACGGAGTCCGGGAGGCCGTCCGGGGGTGTCCCGCCGTGGAGTACCGCCACACTGCCCGAGTCGGTGAGGATGTGGCGGCGCCGCTCCGGGGGGCTCTGCAGATCGAGGGGGACGACCCGGGCGCCGAGGCGCAGCACGCCGAGCATGGCGCAGACCTGCTGCCAGGAGCGGGGCAGGGCGAGGGCCACCGCCTGGCCGGGACGCACCCCGGCGCGGCCCAGCCCCCGGGCCACCGCCTCGCCCGTCGCGGCGAGTTCGGTGTAGTCGAGCCGCCGCTCCCCGTCGCTCACGGCGATGGCACGCGGGGTGCGCAGGGCCTGTGCGTACACCGCCCGCGCCAGTCCGGTCGCCGGTCTCATCGTGCCTCCAGCGTGGTGGACGCGAGCCGGGCCAGCTCCGCGGTGATCAGCTCGGCCACCCGTGGCACCGCGTCGCTCTCCAGCATGTCCCAGTGGCCGCATGCCACCGGTTCGGTCAACAGCCCTTGTCCGGCCCGCTGTTGCCAGAACTCCCGTACGCGGGAACCGTCCTCGCGGTCGGCGTCGTCCGCACCGTCCGGGGTGGCCTGGACGAACACCAAACGGGCCGCCGACGGTGGCGGGAGATAGTCCCGGGCGGTCATCCGGTTGTGGTTGTAGACCCGGAAGTACCGGTCGATCTGGTCGTCCTCGATACCCGGGTACATACCGTTGAACCGGACCAGTTTCTCCCGGAACTCGGCCGCGTCCACCGGTTCGATCGCCGCGCGTTCCACCGCGTCCTCCGTTCCGTGGGTGTCGAGCAGGACCACACTGAGCCGCGGATGCCCCGCGGCCGCCAGCCGCCGCCCCATCTCGTGGGCGACCAGACCGCCGTACGAGAGCCCGCACAGGACCAGGGACTCGCCGGGCAGCGGATCGACGCGTTTCAGATACTCCTCCGCCATGGCCTCGACGCTCGGCAGCGGCAGCTCGCCCGCGTTGATGCCGGGGGACTGGATGCCCTGGACGCCCACGCTCGCGGGCAGGGCGGCGGCCAGCGGCAGATAGCAGAACGCGGTGCCGCCGGCCGGATGGACACAGACCACCCGCCGCTCCCCGTCACCGGCGCGGAACTCGACGAGGTGATCGTCCCGGCCGCCCGGCCCCGGCTGCCCCGTGGCCCCCTTCCGCAGCCGCTCGGCCAGCGCCTCGACCGTCGGGTGCAGGAGGATGTCCCGGATCGGCAGGTCCTCGCCGAACTCCTCGTGGACGGCGTGGGCCACCTTGATCGCGGAGATGGAGGTGCCGCCCAGGTCGAAGAAGTTGTCGGTGATCCCGATACGGGGATGGAGCAGCAGCCGGCTCCAGATCCGGTGGAGCGCCATTTCGACGTGGTCCCGCGGGGTGGCCGTGTTGACCTGGGACGGCAGTGTGGCGCGGGAGCGCTCCAGCAGTTCCGTACGGTCCAGCTTGCCGCTCCGGTTCAGCGGCAGCCGCGGGAACTCGACGAAGACCGAGGGGATCAGATAGTCGGGCAGCCGTTCCGCCAGCGCCGCCCGCCACTCGTGCGTCGGCCGGGGCTCTCGCGGCGGCCCGGCGGCGGTGTCGCCCCGGCCGATGCCCGCCACCAGACGCGGCTCACCCGGGCCGGCGCGGTCGGCGAGCACGGCCGCCTCCCGCACCCCGGGCAGGGCCAGCAGCGCCGCCTCCACCTCGCCGGGTTCGATCCGGAAGCCGCGCAGCTTGATCTGGTCGTCCACGCGTCCCGCGTACACGGCGTTGCCGTCCGGCAGCCACCGGGCCAGATCGCCCGTACGGTACATCCGCTGTCCGGGCACGAACGGGTCGGGCACGAACCGCTCCGCCGTCAGGTCCGGGCGGTGCGCGTATCCGTGGGCCAGGCCGGCGCCCGCGACGAAGACCTCGCCCGCCACCCCGGGCGGCACCGGCCGCAGCCGTTCGTCCAGCAGATAGAGCCGGGTGCCCGGCAGGGGCCTGCCGATCGGGCAGGGCCGCTCCAGCGGCCGGAAGTCGGTGTACGCCGTGGTGTACAGCGTCGCCTCGGTCGGCCCGTAGCCGAAACAGACGCGGAGCCCGGGCAGGACCTGTCCCATCCGGTACAGAGCCGCCTCGGGCAGGGATTCCACCCCCGTCAGCAACTGCCGCAGAGCCAGCCCCGCCAGGCGCTCCGCCGGATCCTCGTCGATCCACTTGACGTAGGCCGGGGGCAGGAACGCCTGCGTGACGCGGTGCTCCCGCAGCCAGCCCATCAGCGCCCGCGGGTCGCCGCGCAGCTCGTCGGGGACCAGATGCAGTACGGCGCCGGTCGTCAGCGGCAGGAGGAGTTCGTGCACCGAGCCGTCGAAGCCGATGCTCGACCAGGCCGACGCCGCCTCGCCGGGAGTCTCCCCGAACCGCGCCAGCCACTGGTCGAACAGATTGGTCACGGATCGGTGCGTGACCACGACACCCTTGGGCCGCCCGGTCGAGCCGGAGGTGTAGATGACGTAGGCGGGATCCGACGGGTGAACCGCGGCCCGGGGCGCGCCGTCGTCACCACCCCCGCCGTCACCGCCCCCGCCGTCCGCGGCCTCGGCCTCGACCGCGGTCAGGGACCGCCAGGGGTCCGGCGGCGCGGCGAGGTCGCTCAGCACCAGCGCGGGTACGGCGTCCTCCACCATGGCCGCCAGCCGCCCGGCGGGCTGGCCGGGGTCGAGCGGCAGATAGGCGGCGCCCGCCGTGAGGATGCCGAGGACCCCCACCACCAGCTCCGCCGACCGCCCGGCGTGCAGCCCCACCACCTGGCCGGGGCCGACTCCACGGGCGACCAGGGCACGGGCGAGCCGGTCGACGCGCCGCCCCAGCGCGGCGTAGTCGAGCCGTGCCCCCTCGTGCACCACCGCGGCCCCGGCGGGGCGGAGGCGTACCTGGGCCTCGAAGCGCTCCACCAGGGAGGGCGACGGAGGACCAGGGGGGACCGCGACCGGTGGCCAACTGCCGTCGTTCGTGCTCCAGTTCGCCAGCAGCTCCCGCTGCTCCCGCGCGTCCATGAGCGTGAGGTCCGCCATCTCCCGGTCGGGCCGCTCGACCAGACCCGCCAGCACGCGGGGCAGGTAGCGCGCGTACCGCTCGACCGTCCCCCGGTCGAACAGGGCGCTCGCGTAGTCCAGATCGCCGACGATCCGGCCGTCCTCCTCCGTCAGCGCCAGCACCAGGTCGAACTTGGCCGGCGCGTACGGGATGTCCAGCGGCTCCGCCGTCACACCGGGCAGCTCCATCAGCCCGCGCAGCGACGGCACCCAGGCGAACATGGTCTGGAAGAGCGGCGAGTACGCTGGACTCCGCGGCGGGTTGACGAGTTCCACCACACGTTCGAACGGCAGATCGCTGTGGCGCAGGGCCCCACGGAGCGCGCCGCGCACACGGTGCAGCAGGGCCGCGCCCGTCGGTGATCCCGAGAGATCGATCCGGAGCGCGAGGGTGTTGACGAAGAAGCCCATCAGATCGGCGACATCGCCGCGCCGGCGGTTCGCCGTCGGCGCGCCGACAACGATGTCGGACTGCCGGGTCAGCTGCCCGAGCACCACGGACCAGCCGGTCAGCAGCGTCGAGTACAGAGTGACGCCGTGCCGCCGCGCCAGGTCCTTCAGCGCCGCGGTGAGCTCCGCGTCGATGCTGACCCGTACCCGGCCGCCCCGGTAGTCCTGCTCGGGAGGGCGGGGCCGGTCGGTCGGCAGCTCCAGCAGCGGCGGGGCTCCGGCCAGTGTCCCGGTCCAGTAGGCGCTCTGCGCGGCCAGCTCCGCCCGGGCGGCGGGCTCCTCGCCGGACAGCCACTCCCGCTGCCAGGCGGCGTGGTCGGAGTACTGCCAGGTCAGCGGCGGCAGTACGGCGGCGTCCCGCACGTCCGGCGCGTCCCGCGTGCCCGGCGCGTCCCGCACGTCCTCCTCGGCGCGGTCGGCGGACGCGTCGTCCTGGGGACGCTCACCGCGTACGAACGCGGTGTAGAGCAGGCCCAGTTCACGCAGCATGATGTCCCGGGACGCCCCGTCGAAGACGATGTGATGCACCGTGATGAGCAGGACATGGTGGTCCGCGCCCAGCACCAGCAGCCGGCCACGGGCCAGCGGGCCCCTGGCGAAGTCGAAGGGGGCCGCGGACTCCTCGTACCGCCGGGTGGCGAGCCGCGCCTCCGCGTCCGGACGCCCCGTCAGGTCCTCCACCACGAGGGCGAAACCTGTGCCGGGCGGGTCGATCCACTGGTACGCCTCGCCCTCCCCGGGCACGATCCTGGTACGCAGTGACTCGTGCCGGGCGACCAGCGCGTCGAGCGCCCGGCGCAGCACCGTACGGTCCAGCGGCCCCCGCAGGGAGAAGGCCACCGGCTCGTTGTACGCCGCGCCGGCCCCCTCCAACTGCCCCAGCATCCACAACCGCTGCTGCGCCGCCGACAGGGGAGCCCGCGTCCCCCGCCCCGTGTCCGGTTCGTCGCCGCCGGACGGCGGGACGGCGCGGGGCGGCGGTGCGGTCGAGGCGGGAGAGGTGTGCGAGGTGTGCGAGGAGCTGCGTATCGCCGACATGACCAGCCCTTTCCCCTGGGAGAGGCTCAGTGGGGGATGAGATCGCGCGGGTGGGTGGTGCGGGGGCGCGCCGCGGACGTCGTCGTCACGCGGGGTGTGGACCGCGCCCGCCTCGGTGCGTCGAGGCACCGCCGGTCGTTCTCTGCCCGTGCCAGTGTGTGTATGCGTGGCAGTGAGGAGTGTCGATGGGGGTGTCGATGGGGAGCGGTGTCGATGTCGGTGTTGTCGGTGCGGGTGTGCGTGTGCTGTGCGTGTGCGTGTGCGTGTGCGTGTGCGCGTGCATGTCGCCGACCGGACGCCGGGCCACCGACGGCCCTTCGGCGTCACTGGCTCGATGATGATTGGACAGGATTCTGATCATGTCAATGGTTGCCCGGGGCAGGGAAACGCCGTGCCCCGCAGAGGTTTCGGACGGCAATCAGACCCACGGCAGCGGAAGTTGACCCGACGGAACAGCCTCATACGGAGGTGACGGGTCCGCGTGGCCGCCCCGCCCCGGCCGCCGGGAGGCTCCGGGCGCTACCCGGTGGTGCCCGTACGTTCCTCCCACCTTGCCCTTCCGGGCAGACGCGGGGTGCCGGGGTTTGGCGGCGCCACACGGGGGCAGGGAGCGCGCCCTACCCGCCCGCCGCGTGCCGCTCTGGTGTGCTGGGTCCATGACGCCGACCACCGCAGCGGGGCCGCTGCGCCGGATGACCGCGCGCAGCCGTACCGAGGCGCACCGCACCGCGACCCCGCTGGAACTCTTCTTCGACCTGTGCTTCGTCGTGGCGGTCGCCCAGGCCGGGGCGCAGCTCGTGCACGCCCTCGCCGAGGGACATCCGGTCGCCGGGATCACCGGCTACCTCTTCGTGTTCTGGGGCGTGTGGTGGGCCTGGATGAACTTCACCTGGTTCGCCTCCGCCTACGACTGCGACGACGTACCGTACCGGATCGCGGTGCTCCTCCAGATCTGCGGGGTGCTCGTCTACGCCGCGGGCGTGCCCCGGGCCTTCGTCGACAACGACTGGAGTGTCACGCTCATCGGCTATGTGATGATGCGGGTGCCCCTGACCGCGCAGTGGCTCCGGGCGGCCCTGTCGGAGCCCGCGGGGCCGGCCCGGCGTACCGCCGTGCGCTACGCGGCCGGCGTGGCGCTCTGCCAGGTCGCCTGGGCGACGCTGCTGGTCGCGCCGGAATACCTGAGGCACTGGCTGTTCCTGATTCTGGTCGTCGCCGAACTGCTGGTGCCGGTGGTCGCGGAGCGGGTCCACCGGACGCCCTGGCACCCGCACCACATCGAGGAGCGCTACGGTCTGTTCACCCTGATCGTGCTGGGCGAGACGATGTCCGCCGCGACCGTCGCCGTCCAGGAGGCCCTGGACGAGAGCGAGGCGCTCGGGGAACTGCTGCCCATCGCCGCCGGGGGCGTTCTCATCGTGTTCGCCGCGTGGTGGGTCTACTTCGCGGTCCCCGCGCACGAGCGGCTGACCGGCAACCGGCAGGCGTTCCAGTGGGGATACGGACACTTCGTCATCTTCGGGTCGGCCGCCGCCATCGGCGCCGGGCTGGAGGTGGCCGTGGAACACGCGGTGGGCAAGGCACCGATCTCCGCACTCGCCGCCTCCGCCGCCGTGACCGTACCGGCGGCGCTCTTCCCGTTCACCGTCTGGCTGCTGCACGCGCGCCACTTCAAGACCGGTCCGGCGCAGCAACTCGTCCTGCCGGTCGCGGCCCTGGCGACGGCCGCCTGCACGTTCGCGGGCACCTGGGCGGTACTCGCCGCCGGTCTGGTGGCGGCGGCGAGCGTCGCGGTCGGGGTGACGCTGGCCGAGCGCCCCGGGCGGCCCGCCCGGGGCGCCGTGCGGCCGGGATGACCCGAGCCGGCGGGGGACGTGGTCGTCCGGCTGTCGACCGGATCCGGACGACCGGCCCTAAAGCCGCCCCGCCTCGACGATCCGGCGCAGGAACCGCCGCGTACGGTCCTGTCGGGGGGCGCCGAAGACCTCCTGCGGTGTGCCGCGCTCCAGCACCACTCCCGCGTCCAGGAAGCACACCTGGTCCGCGACCTCGCGGGCGAATCCCATCTCGTGGGTGGCGAGCACCATCGTCATGCCGTCGCTCTTGAGCTCCCGCACGACCGACAGCACCTCACCGACCAGTTCGGGGTCGAGCGCCGCCGTGATCTCGTCGAGGAGCAGCAGCCGCGGGCGCACCGCGAGGGCGCGCACGATGGCGGCGCGCTGCTGCTGCCCGCCGCTGAGCCGGTCCGGGTACTCCTCCGCCTTGTCGCCGAGCCCGAGCCGCGCCAGCAGTTCACGGGCGCCCGCCTCGGCCTCCTCGCGGGGGACGCCGAGGACCCGGCGCGGCGCGAGGGTGACGTTCCGGAGGACCGTCATGTGCGGGAAGAGGTTGTACGACTGGAACACGACGCCGATCCGGCGGCGCACCGCGTCGGCGTCGGCCCGCGGATCGGTGATCTCCTCCCCGTCGAGGAAGATCGCCCCGTCGTCGATCTCCTCCAGCAGGTTCGCGCACCGCAGCAGGGTCGACTTGCCGGAGCCGGAGGCGCCGATCAGCGCGGTCACGGTGTGCGGGGCCACGTCCAGGGTGACGTCGCGCAGGACGACCCGGTCGCGCCCGAAGCTCTTGCGCACGGATTCGAGGCGCAGGACGGGGGTGGCGCCGGCGCCGGTCCCGGGCGTGCCCGGCGCGGGTACCGGCGTGATGTCCGGGGCGTCGGCGGCGTCGGTGGCGTCGGCGGTCATACGGTGCCTCCTTGCGCGCGGCGGCGGTCCATCCGGGCGGTGACCCAGTCCGTGAACCGGGTCATCGGGATCGTCAGCGCGACGAAGACGAGCCCCGCGACCACGTACGGCGTGTAGTTGAAGTACTTTCCGGCGATGATCTGCGCCGCGTACACGGCGTCCACGGCCCCCGCGATCGAGACGAGACCGGTGTCCTTCTGGAGCGACACCAGATCGTTGAGGAGCGGCGGCACCACCCGCCGTACCGCCTGCGGAAGCACCACGTACCGCAGCGTCCTCGCCCGCGACAGCCCCAGGGAACGGGCCGCCGCCCGCTGGGAGGGGTGTACGGACTCGATGCCGGCCCGGAAGACCTCGGCGACATAGGCGGAGTACGTCAGGACGAGCGCGGTGCCGCCGAGCAGCACCGGATCGGTGGTGACACCCTGCAGCCGCAGCGCCGGCACGCCGAAGACGACCATCAACAGGCAGATGATCAGCGGCAGTCCGCGGAAGAAGTCGGTGTACGCGGTGGCCAGCACGCGGACCGGGAAGAAGACCGGGCCGCGCAGGGTACGGGCGACCGCCAGCAGCAGCCCGAGGACGAGGACACAGGCGCCGCAGACCGCCAGCAGCCGGAGGTTGAGCAGCAGCCCGTCGAGGACCCGGGGCAGCGCCATCCGGGCGTACTCGGCGCTGAAGAAGGTCTCGCGGGTACGCTGCCAGCCCGGCGAGCCGGTGATGACCACGAAGAGGACGGCGCCCGTGACCAGGGTGGAGAGCGCGGCGACGGCGGTGGCGCGGCGGGCCCGGGCGCGCTTGTACCGCTCACGCTCGATCCGCCGCGCCGACGGTGTGTACGGATCCTCCGCGCCCGCGCCCCTGGTGCCGGCGCTCTCGTGGTGGCCGTCGGCGCCGTTCCCGTCCGTGCCGTCCCCGCCGGGGGACTTCCCCACGCGGACGCCTCCGCCGCTCACTTGAGCACCGGCACGTCGACGGCGTCGGAGAGCCACCGCTTCTCCAGCTCCGCGAGGGTGCCGTCCGCGCGGAGCGTGTCGACCGCCCGGGTGACACAGGAGGTCAGCGCGCTGCCCTTGTCGAGGACCAGCCCGAACTGCTCCGCGTCGCCGGAGGAGCCGGTGAACTGCCCGACGACCTTCGCGTCGGGGACCTCGGCCGAGGTGATGTAGAAGGCGGTCGGCAGATCGACGACGATCGCGTCGACCTGGCCGTTGCGCAGCGCCGACTTGGCGAAGTCGTTCTTCTGGAAGACCGCGGGCTGCCGCGACGGCTTGATGATCTCGTCGACCGTGTCGAGGCTGGTGGTGCCGACCTGGGCGCCGAGCTTGGCGCCCTTCAGCGCCGCGGCGTTCTTCGCGCCCGCGAACGGGGACGACTTCAGCGCGACGACGGCCTGACGGACGTCGTAGTAGCCGGAGGAGAAGTCGACGGCCCGCTTGCGTTCGTCACTGATGGAGACCTGGTTGATGTCGAAGTCGAAGCTCTTGGAGCCCGGCGCGAAGGAGTTGTTGAACGGTACGGTCTGCCACACCACCTGATCCGCCCCGTAGCCGAGGGTCTTGGCGACGGCGTACGCGACGGCGGACTCGAAACCCTTGCCGCTCGCCGGGTCGTCGTCCTGGAACCAGGGGGCGTAGGCCGGTTTGTCCGTTCCGACTGTCAGCTTCCCCTTGGTCCGGGTCGCGAGCCCGCCCGCGGCGCAGCCGGAGCCGGACGCGGACGCAGGCCCGGACGCGCCCGTCGGCGTACCGGCGGCCGGCGGATCGTCCTGTGGGGCGCACCCCGTGGCGGCGGCGACCGTGAGGGCGAGGACGGCGGGGAGGAGGCTCCTGGCGGCGAGGCTCCTGGCAGTGAGGGACATGGCGGTGAGGCGCATGGCGGGAGAGTGCCATCGTGCGGGGGCGTCTGTCGAGATCAGGGCATTGCGGCCGGGTGAATTCCGCCGCGGGCCAACGGCCGCCGGCGTGGGGTGGCGCCCGGCGGCTCGTAAAGGCGTTTGCCCGGTGATCGCGGACGCTGCCAGGCTCTGCGGGTGACGACAGCCCGAGCCGAACTGCTGACCCGCCAACTCGACCTGACCTGGTCCCTGTTCGAGTACTACCTGCGGGATCTGGACGACGCCGCCTGCCTCTGGGAGCCGGCGCCGGACTGCTGGACCGTGCGCCCCGACGGCCGGGGCGGCTGGGCGGCCGACTGGGAGACGACGGAACCGGACCCCGCCCCGGCCACCTCGATCGGCTGGCTCACCTGGCACATCGGCTACTGGTGGACGACCACCCTCGCCCACTGCTTCGGGCCGGGCGCGCCCGCACGCGAGGAGATCACCTGGCCGGGCGGCGCCGACGCGGCCGCGACGTGGCTGCGCGGGCTGAAGGACGAGTGGCGCGCGGCGCTGCTCCCGCTCACCGACGCCGAGCTCGACTCCACCGACCGGACCGCCGGGCTGCCCTGGGGAGAGGAGACGGCCCTGGTCGACGTCGTGAGCTGGGTCAACTTCGAACTGGCCAAGAACGTCGCGGAGATCGGCCTGACCCAGCGCTTCCACGTGCGGGCCGGGGCCGCGGACCGCTAGGGCGTGTTTCGAAAGTCCCGCCTGGCTCGCGGCGTCTGGCAGGCACGCTCGCCGCGTTGTCGGAGTCGTCCACGTACGGCCAGGCCATCGAGGGCGCCGATCCTCCGCCTTGCGATCGCGCTCGGCGTCCACAGGACGAGTCAATGTGCCGAGACGGAGCGAGCGGAGCGAGTGCAGTGCACCAGACGCCGCGAGCCCCGCCCTGCGGGCGGACGGCGCTACTTTCGCAACACGCCCCAGGACCGGGTACGCGGGGCTGGCGCACCACAGAACTGCCGTACCGCAGGACCGCTGTACGGGTACGGCCCGGTACGGCTCGACCGGACGTCGTTGCGCCGTCGCGTTCGCATACGGACCCGTTGAGGAGGCTTTCCGCCGGTGTGATCCCACACCGGCGGAAAGCCTTTTCTTCTGAGCGGCAGATCTTTTGACGGATGATGAGAAAGTTCCAGAGATTCGTACCGAACCTCTGGACAGCTCCCACCCGGCGTCCTAATGTCTCGGCCCACCGGACAAGTGTTTCGACGCGGTAACACCGCAGCCGCCCGGCGTTCACACGAACGCCCCTCACCACATGAGTCTTTCCACGTCTCTCCCCCCACGGTCGGGCCCGGCCCTGTCCGGCCCCGTCCCGAGGCGCTGCGCGCCCGCCGCCCAGGCGGTCGCACGCTCACTCACTGTGCAGCACCCCCGTCGACGTACGGGGTCTCGGCCGCGCGAACGCCGCGGTCGTCACCGCAGCGGAAGGGATACGACATGAAGGTACGCACGTTCATCGCCACGGCCTCGCTGGTGGCCTCCGGAGGGATCGTCGCCTTCGCCGGCTCCGCGCAGGCGGCGCTCTACACCACCTGTGTCGGCGACGGCGGCGCCGTCACCGTCAACGGCGATCTCGTCGTACCGGCCGGGAAGTCCTGCACCCTGACCGGCACGAAGGTCAAGGGCACCGTGACCGTCGAGGACGGTGCCGACCTCGTCGCCGCCGGAGCCACCTTCAACGGCGCCGTCAACGTGGGCGGGAACGCCTACCTCGACCTCACCGACACCACCGTCAAGGGCACGCTGACCACCAGCGCGGCGTTCGGCGCCCACCTCCAGGACAGCACCGTCAAGTCCGGCATCGCCGCCACCAAGGGCTTCGTGTACGCCGTCGACTCCTCCCTCGGCGGGACCGTCAGAGCCGAGTCGGGCGAGCTGTACGTGTCGGGCAGCACCCTCAGCGGGGCGCTGACCGGGGACCGCAACCAGTACACCGACGTGTACGACAGCACCGTCAAGGGCGCGCTCACGGTGAGCGGGAACACCCTCGGCGGTGTCCTCTGCGCCAGCGAGGTCCAGGGCAACACCGTGTACAAGGACAACGCCGACGCCCTCCAGCTCGGCGGTGAGGGACTCCTCGGCTCCTGCCGGGGCGCCACGTACCTCGGGGGCGACCTCGCCGTCACCGGCAACACGGCCAACGCCGTGCTCGACAACACCATCGTCCGGGGCGCGCTCACCGCCACCGGGAACACGCCCGCGCTCAAGGTCGGTGACCTGGCCCGGGTCCGCGGCGGCATCACCGGCGAGACCACCCCCGCGGCCTCGTCCGCCCGCTCCGCCAAGGCGGCGGCGCGGGACCGCGGCAGCGAACTCGCCGAGAAGGCCGCGGAGCGCGCCGCCGAGGCGCGGGCCGACGCCCACGCGGCGGGCGACTCCCGGCTGAAGTGAGCCCCGGCTGAAGGGAACCCCGGCTGAAGGGAACCCCGGCCGCTCCCGACGGGACACCGTCCGGCGCGCCGCCCGTCCCGCACTCCGGTACGCCGGCCGGCGCGTCGTTCCGTACGCCCCGGGAGGCCTCCTGCGCCACCGCGCACACCACTGCCCCTCCGTCATCCCCGACGGCACCGTCCACACCCCGGCACCCCCCCACACGCCCACGCCGCCACCTCGCCGTGACGACACCACCGCCCATCCCTCAGGAGTGACCATGGGCCACCTGCACAAGTCCTTCGACCGCAGGGACTTCCTGCGCGCCACCGCCGGCACCACCGTGGCGCTCGCCGCCGCCTCCGTCACCGGTGCGGCGGCGACCTCCGCCACCGCCGCCCCGAGCACCGCCGCCACCCGCGGGCTCACCATCCCCAAGGACCGCATCGGCATCCAGCTCTACAGCATCCGCGACAAGGTCGCCGCGCTCGGCTTCGCCGTCGTCTTCGCGGAGCTGTCCCGGATCGGCTACCGCGAGGTCGAGTTCGCCGGGTACACCCAGAACACCGACATCCTGGGCCGCCAGATCACCGTTCCGGAGATCCGCCGCCTCCTCGACGACAACGGGCTCACCGCCGTCGGCAGCCATGTCGCCATCGGCAACCTGCGCACCAACCTCCAGGCCGAGCTGGACGCGGCGCAGATCCTCGGCATGCCGCACGTCGGGACGGCCAACGCGCCCACGAACCTCAACACCGTCGCGGGCTACCGTGCCGCCGCCGACGAGTTCAACACGTGGGGCGCGGCGGCCACCGCGCGCGGCCTCAAGCTCTACCAGCACAACCACGCGGGCGAGTTCGCCTTCGCCACGGACAAGCCGTCCGTACGCCTCTACGACGTCTTCCTCAAGAACACCGACCCGCGCCACGTCTACCTGGAGCTGGACATCTACTGGGCGTACGTCGGCCAGTACCGCTACCCCGGGTTCGATCCGGCCGCGTACGTCCGTAACCAGCCCTACCGCTACCCGCTGTTCCACATGAAGGACGGTGACGCCAACCCGTCCAACGCGAACGGCTTCGACATCGTCGAGTTCGGCGCCGGGGACCTGCCGTACGAGCGGTTCATCCGCGACATCGGTCCGCGCGCCGCCCACATCGGCATCTGGGAACAGGACACGGCTCCCAACGCCCAGCCCAACCCGCCGGGTTCGCTCGGCGCCGCCGAACGCAGCTACGCGGCGCTGCACGGGCTCCTCAGCTGAGGCCCGCCCCCCACCCACCAGCGACCGAGGAGACGCATTCACCGTGCACCGTTCCCTGAGACGCCTGATGGCAGGGGTCCTGCTGACCGCCCTGCCCGCGCTGGGTCTGGCGGGCCTCGCCCCCGCCGCCCAGGCGCACGAGAACCACGAACACGCCCTGGACTGGGGCAACTACGAGAAGACCACCCTCACCAAGGACACCGGCGAACCCATCGACCTCGCCGTGCTGCCCGACAGCCGGGTGCTGCACACCGCCCGCAACGGCGATCTGCGGCTCACCGACCCCGGCACCGGGGTGACCAAGGTCGTCAACCACATCAACGTGTACCAGAACTCCGAGAACGGGCTGCAGACCGTCACCCTGGACCCGGACTTCGAGAACAACAAGTGGGTGTACCTCTACTACTCCCCGCCGCTCGACACACCGGCGGGCTCCGCCCCGCTCCAGCTGCCCGCCGGGGAGACCGACGCGTACTGGAAGCGATGGGAGGGGTACGACACCCTGACCCGGTTCAAGTGGACCGGCGACAAGCTGGACCTGTCCACCGCCCAGGAGATCATCCGCGTCGACGCCAACCGCGGCCAGTGCTGCCATGTCGCCGGTGACGTGGACTTCGACGCGGACGGCAACCTCTACCTCTCCACCGGCGGCAACACACCGGCGTCGGGCCCCAACGTCAACGGGTACACACCGATCAACGACGCGGCCGGCTACAACCCCGGTCTCGACGAGCGCCGCGGCTCGGGCAGCACCAACGACCTGCGCGGCAAGATCCTCCGCATCAACGTGAAGGAGGACGGGAGTTACACCGTCCCCGAGGGGAACCTCTTCGCGCCCGGCACCCCGAAGACCCGCCCCGAGATCTTCGTGATGGGGCTGCGCAACCCCTTCCGCATGACGGTGGACCGGGCGACCGGCGCCGTGATGTGGGGCGACTACGGACCCGACGCGGGCACCGCCGACCCGAACCGCGGCCCCATGGGATACGTCGAGTGGCAGACCACCACCAAGCCCATGAACGGCGGCTGGCCGTACTGCACGGGTGACAACTCCCACCCGTACCGGGACTTCGACTTCGCCACCCTCACCCCGGGCCCGGCCTTCGACTGCGACGCGCCGGTCAACGACTCGCGCTGGAACACCGGCGCCTCCGTGCTGCCCCCGGCCACCCCGGCCACCCTCTGGTACGGGGACAAGGACAGCGACCAGCCCTGGCCCGAGCTGACCGCGTTCCGCGGTCCCGGCGGCCCCGGCGGCCAGGCCCCGATGGCGGGACCGGTCTACCACTACGACGCGGACAACCCGTCCCCCGGCAAGTTCCCCGCGTACTGGGACGGCAAGGCGTTCTTCGGGGAGTTCTCCCAGGACTACGTCGCCGCCTTCACCCTCGAAGGCCCCGACGGCCCGGTCGGCAAGCTGGAGAACGTCCTCCCCAACAGCGAGCGGTCCGCGACCGGCAACCCGCCCTGGGACAACCCGATGGACCTGGAGTTCGGCCCCGACGGCGCGCTCTACGTCCTCGACTACGGCGACGGCTTCTTCCGCCAGAACCCCGACGCGGGCCTCTACCGGATCGACTACGCCGAGGGCAACAAGGCGCCCACCGCCGTGATCAAGGCCGACGTCACCTCCGGACAGGCCCCCCTCACGGTCAACTTCAGCGCCACCGGCTCCACCGACCCGGAGAACGGCGCCCTCACCTACCAGTGGGACCTGGACGGCGACGGCACCTTCGACGCCACCGGCCCCACGGCGAGCCGGACCTACCCGGAGAACGGACAGTTCCAGGCCCGCCTGAAGGTCACCGACCCGCAGGGCAAGAACGGACTGACGAGCCGCCAGATCACCGTCGGCAACACCGCGCCCACCGTGAAGATCACCTCGCCGCCGGACGGGGGCTTCTTCAACTGGGGCGACGCCGTGCCGTACGGGATCTCCGTCGACGACCCGGAGGACGGCGCCACCCCCGACTGCGCCAAGGCCGCCTGGACCTTCGGCCTCGGACACAACCAGCACGGCCACCCGGTCAACAGCGGCACCGGCTGCTCCGGCGCCGTCGTCACGCCGTCCGACGCCGGACACGGTGACACCGAGAACGTCTTCGGCGTCCTCGGCATCACCTACACGGACAAGGGCGCGAACGGCGTCCCGCCGGCCACCGGCGACGCCCAGGTGGTCCTCAACCCGGCCCTCATGCAGGCCGAGCACTACGACTCCGCGGACGGGGTCACCATCACCGACGACACCACCGCGTCGGGGCAGCGCAAGGTGACCTCCTTCGACGCGGGGGACTGGATCGCCTACGACCCGGTCTCCTTCGCCGGCATCACCGGGGTGCAGACCCGTGCCTCCGGCGCCGGAAAGCTGGAGCTGCGCTGGAACGCCGCCGACGCCGCGCCGTTCGCCACCGTCACCGTGCCGGCGGGCGAGGGCTGGGGGACCGTCACCACCAAGCTGCCGGACGCCCCCTCGGGCAGCGGGCAGCTCTACGTCACCACCTCCGGCGGCGTCGACCTCGACTCCCTGACCTTCCAGGGCACGGGCGTCGCCGACAAGACCCCGCCGAAGGTCGCCGCCACCCTCGACCCGCCGCGGCCGAACGGCGCCAACGGCTGGTACACCGGCAATGTGTCGCTGAACGTCACCGCCACCGACAACGGCACCGTCAGCAGCCGCCAGTACTCGGTCGACGGCGGTACGACCTGGCTGTCGGCGAACGCCGCCGTCACCCTGTCGACGGAGGGCACCACCACCGTCCGCTACCGGGCCACCGACAGCGGCGGCAACGTCTCCGAGACCGGCACCCTGACCGTACGGATCGACCGCACCGGCCCCGCCGTCACGGTCACCGGCCTCGACGCCGACGGCGCCTACGGGGACTCCCAGCGCCCGAAGCCCGTGGTCACCGCCACCGACGCGGTCTCCGGCGGGGTCACCGCGACCACCACCCTGGACGGCGCCCCGATCACGCCGGGGCAGCCGCTCGACCTGTGGCGGCTGCCGCTCGGCGGCCACGACCTCACGGTGAAGGCCGTCGACCGGGCGGGCAACACCACGACGAAGACGGTGCGCTTCACCACCCGCGCCTCCTTCGACGACCTGGCCGCGCTGATCCCGCGCCTGAGCGCCGACAAGCTCGTCACCGATCAGGGCAAGCAGCGCCTGACCGTCCGGCTCGACCAGGCACGCGGGCACGCCGAGGCGGGCAGGATCAGCCAGGCCCGCGCGGTCCTGGACTCCTTCGCCGCCTCCGCGGAGGACACCAGGCTGGTGCCGGACGCGGCGGCGGGCGCGGCCCTCGCCCGGGACGCCAAGGCCGTGAAGGGAGGGCTGACCGGCTGACGGCCGAGCTGCACCACCGAGCTGCCCCGCCCCCTCCGGCGGGGCAGCTCTGTGCGGGTTTCGTAGAGGTGTACGCAACTTTTGCCAGGGTGTGGAAAAGTAACGGTCGGAGGAAGTGAGCCTGTGAGCATTCAGTACCGCGTTCTGTCCCTGCTACGGGACAACGGCCCACTGTCCCGTGCCCAGTTGGCGGGCCGGCTGGAGGTGCCGCGTCCACGGTTCCTCGCCGAGCTCGACCGTATGCTCGCCGCCGGCACGGTGCTGGAGGCGGGCCCGGCGGCGTCGCGCGGCGGCCGCCGCTCCACGCTGGTGCAGCTCGACCCCGCTCTCCGGTTCGCCGCCGTGGACCTGGGCGCCAGCTCGCTCGACATCGAGATCACCAACGGCGAACTGGAACCGGTGGCCTCCTACTCCGAGGCCGCCGACATCCGCTCGGGCCCGGTCGCCGTGCTGAACCGGATCAGCGAACTCCTGCACAAGATGGCCGCGCAGGGCCACTGCGACCGGCTCGACGCCATCGGCATCGGCCTCCCGGGACCGGTCAGCTTCCGGGAGGGCGTCCCCGTCTCCCCGCCGATCATGGTGGGCTGGAACCGCTTCCCCGTACGCGACACCCTCGCCCGCGAGCACGGCTGCCCCGTGGTCGTCGACAACGACGTCAACGTGATGGCCCTCGGGGAGCGCCACAGCGGGGTCGCCCGGTCCGTCGACCATCTGCTCTTCGTCAAGATCGGCAGCGGGATCGGCTCGGGGCTGCAGCACCACGGCCGTATCTACCGGGGCGCCGAGGGATGCGCGGGCGACATCGGCCACATCCAGGTCGAGGCCGACGGCCCTGTCTGCACCTGCGGCAACACCGGCTGCCTGGAGGCGTACTTCGGCGGGGTCGCGCTCGCCAGGGACGCCACCGAGGCCGCCCGCTCCGGTCAGTCCCCGGCCCTCGCCGAACGGCTCGCGGCCCAGGGGACGCTGACCGCCGCCGACGTCGCGGAGTGCGCCGTCGGCGGGGACAACGCCTGCGTCAACCTCATCAGGACCGGCGGCCATCGCGTCGGACAGGTCCTCGCCACCCTCGTCAGCTTCATGAACCCGTCGATGATCGTGATCGGCGGCGGGCTCTCCGGGCTCGGCTATCTGCTGCTCGCGGAGATCCGCAGCGTCGTCTACCAGCGCTCACTGCCGCTGGCCACCGGCAATCTGCCGATCGTCATGTCCGAACTCGGCCCGCGCGCCGGGGTCGTCGGCGCGGCCCTCCTGGCGAGCGAACTCGCCTACGGCGGAGAATCCTGAGCACGGCGCCGGGGTAACGGCCCCCCGACGCCCGGCGTCGGCTCAACGGACCTCGGTTCCCGACGGGCCTGGTCCCCGGCTCAGACCGCGCCGCGCACCCCCGCCAGCGACCGGTACAGCTCGACATGGAGCCGCGCCGCCTCCCGCCACGTGTGGCGCGCGGCCAGCTCGCGGCCCGCCGCGCGCCGGGCCGGATCCGGCTCCGTGAGCGCGCGCCCCAGCTCCGCGGCGAGCTCCTCCGGGGTGCCCGCGAAGCGCGCCGCCGAGTCGAACACCTCGCGCAGCACCGGGAGATCGCGCACGACGAGCGGGACCCCCGCGGCCAGCGCCTCCATCGCGGCGAGTCCGAAACCCTCCTTCACCGACGGGAAGGCGAAGGCGTCGGCGGCGGCCACCAGCGCGGGCAGTTCGTCGTCGGGGACCGCGCCGAGGACGACGGGCTCGACCGCCAGCTCCGCCGCGCGCGCCTCCCAGCGGGCCCGGTAGTCGCGGTAGTCGAAGAGCGTCTCGCCACCGGCGATCACCAGCTTCACCCCGGGGTGCCGGGCGCGCAGCGTCCCGTACGCCTCCAGCAGGTCCAGCGACCCCTTGCGCGGCTCGATGCCGCCGACGGTCAGCACGTACCGGCCGAGCCGGTCCTTCCAGCGGTCCCGCGCCGCCGGCTCCGTGCCCGCGAAGCGCTCGTACGCGACACCGTTCGCGATGACCCGCGCGGGGAGGGACCAGCCCTCCGCGAGCTCGTCGGCGACCGTCCGCGAGACGCAGACGTGCGCGTACGGCTCGACGATGGCCCGCTCGTGGCAGGCGGCCAGCTCGGGCGTGGTGAAGTGGTCGATGTGGTGGACCGTCCGCACACACCGGCCGACCGCGTTGGCGCTGATGCAGTCCTGCGCGTGCACGATGTCGTACGCCCCGGCGCCCGTCGCCGCGAAGGCGGCGCCCAGCGTCTCGATCGAACGCAGCACGCGGGCGCCGACGCTCTCGCCGGGCGGCCCGTCGGGGAACGGCACGATCCGCACCCGGACGGCCGGGTCCACCGGGCGGAAGAACCCGGAGTCGCCGCCGCGCCCCAGCGACCAGACGGTGACGTCCTCCCCGGCGGCGGCCAGCGCCTCCGCCAGCGCCAGGGTGTGCACGACGCCGCCGCGCGGCTTGGTCGAGTAGCTGAGCAGGGCGATCTTCACGGAGCGGTCTCCCGGTAGGCGTCGGGGCGCCGTTCGCCGAGGTGGTGCAGGACCCGGCGGGCGCGGTCGAGTTCGGCGGCGAGGTCGGTCTCGGCGATGGCCAGCCCCGCCTTGGACCAGGTACGGGCGAGCACGTCGCCGCCCGGGCCCACCACCTTCGCCTGGCCGAGGAAGCGCATGCCGCCCATGGCGCCGGTCTGGTTGGAGGAGGCCAGGACGACCTGGTTCTCCGCCGCCCTCGCCTGGTCGTACAGGTCGAAGAGCTTCGCCTGCCGGTCGTGGGGCATGCGCGGCGCGCTGTTGGTGATGCTGGTGGGCCACGCCGACAGACAGGCCAGGACCTCCGCGCCGTCCAGCGCCAGCGACCGCGCGGACTCGGGGAAGGTCTTGTCGTAGTCGATGAGCATGCCGATCCGGCCGACCGGCGTGTCGAACGCGTCGAACCGGTCGCCGGGGAGGTATGCGGTGACCTCGCCGGCCGGCAGATGCACCTTGCGGTGGCGGCCGAGCACCCCGTCCCCGCTGACGCAGACGGCCGCGTTGTACCGGCCGGCGCCGCCGGCGTCCTCGCAGTAGCCGACACAGACCACCATCTCGGCGGCGAGCGTGGCGACCCGGTGGATCAACGGGTCGTCGGGGTCGAGCGCGGGCGGCAGCGCGCTCGGGTCGGGATCGCGCAGATCGGCGAGATAGCCGCCGAGCGCGGCGTCGGGCAGCACCAGCAGCCCGGCGCCCTCCTTGCGGGCCTTCTTGATCAGCGTGGCGACGCGCGCGAGGTCGAACTCCAGGTCGCGGCCGAAATGGGCGGCCACTGCCGCGATCCTGATGGTGCTCATGGTTCTCTCATCGTTCTTCGTCCGCGCCGCGGACGGCCTTCGGGTTCCACCGTCACGTTCTGCCGGTCCCCAGACTGTACGGATATGTCTCCGGCCGCCGGTCCCGCAGGTGCCCCATGGAGCGGCGGGCGACCTCCAGCGCGCGGGCGACATCGAGCTCCGCCACCGCCAGGCCGGCCGCCACCCCGGTGTCCGCGACGATCTCGCCGCCCGGGTCCACGACCTTGGCGCTGGCGACGAAACGCAGCGAGCCGAAGGTGCCCGACTGGTTGGCGGAGAGCCACACGATCTGGTTCTCCAGCGCACGGGCCCGGTCGAAGAGGTCGAACCGGCGCTTCCAGCGGTCCTGGGCGAGATCCGTCGCGGCCTGCGTGCGCGCCCCCGGCCAGGCGGAGACACAGACGGCGATCTCGGCGCCGTCCAGCGCCAGGGTGCGCGCCGACTCCGGGAACGCCTTGTCGTAACAGATCATCATGCCGATCCGGCCGACCGGGGTGTCGAAGGCGTGGAACCGGCCGCCGGAGGAGTAGCTGGCGTCCTCGTTGAGCGGCTGGTGCACCTTGCGGTGGTTGCCGAGCACCCCGTCCCCGCTGACGCAGACCACACTGTTGTAGCGCTGCTCCCCGTCGGTCTCGCAGTAGCCCGCGACGACGGTCATCTCCCCGGCGAGCGTGGCGAGCCGGCGGATCTCGGGGCCGTCGAGCGCCAGGGCCGGCGGTCCCGGATCGTCCTCGGCCCCTTCGGCGGCGCCGTCGGCGGCGCCGTCGGCGGCGCCGTCCCCGTCCAGGCTGAGGAGATAGCCGCCGAGGCACGCCTCGGGCAGCGCGAGCAGCCGTACGCCCTCGCTCCTCGCCTCCTTGATCAGCCGCTCGGCGATCCGGAAGTCCTCCTCCAGGTCACGGCCGAACGCGGCCGCCGCGGCGGCCATCCGGAGCGGGCCGCCGCCCCGCGAGCCGGCGGCTCCGGTACGCGTACGGTGCGCGCCCGGCAGGTCCGTCTCCGCGCGGTACGGGCTCGCGCGGTGCGTGCCCGTACCGTCCGGGCCCACGCGGTCCGGACCGCCGTCCGCTCTCATCCGGTGTGTACTCGCGTAGTCCGTGGTCATGCGGTCCCCAATCCGGTCACCGAACCGGCGACCGCCTCCGTTATCTCTCCGTCGGGCCAGCGCAGCCCGACACCTTGTCCCGCTGTCAGTTCCCCGCACACCGCGCCCGTCGCGGGACCGGCGGAGAGCGGTGGCGCGCCCGGGGCGTCCGCGGTGAGCATCGCGAAGCCGGGGAAGCAGGTCAGCCAGTCACCTGCCGTGGCGCCGGCGGGGCGCGGCACGGCCGCCACGTCGAGCACGGCCCCGCAGCCGCTCGCCTCCGCGAGCATGCCGAGCGTCCCGGCGATCCCCGCCATCGACACGTCCTTGGCGGCGGCGGGGCGCGCGGCGGCCACCGCGCGGAGCATCGCGCGCAGTTCGTGCGGGCGCCGGCGGGTCGTCGAGTCCCACTGCCCGCCCGCGTATCCGGGCCGCCAGCCGCCGCCGAGGTCCACCGTCAGCCGCACGGCGTGGCCGGGCCGCCCGCCGCCGCCCGGGACGGGCCTGTCCGTCACCCCGAGCGCCGTCACCGACAGCGCCGCGGGCACCCCGAGCTGGGTGTGCCCACCGAGCACCGGCACACCGTACGCGTCGGCCGCCCGCCGCAGTCCCCAGATCACCCGGGAGGCGTGCGCCGCGTCCCGCGCGCCCAGCGCGTCGAGCAGCCCGACCGGGGTGGCGCCCATCGCGGCGAGGTCGTTCAGGTTGACCAGCACCGCGCACCAGCCGGCCCACTCCGGGTCACGCTCCACCATGGACGGCACGATCGCGTCACAGGCGGCGATCGTCTCCGTACCCGGCACCGGCGCCCCGTCGTCGCCGACGAAGCCTGCGCCGCCGGGCAGCACCCCGGCGAGCAGCGGGCCGAGCACGGCCTTGGTGGCCGCCGTGCGCGCGGCGATGCGGCCGATCGGCCACCGCATCAGCACATGCGGCGCCCCGGCGACCGTGACGGAGCGCACCCGCCGCCAGCCGAGCCGCCCGAACAGCGGCTCGTTGCGGGTCTGCACGGTCGCCTCGAACCGCAGCGCGCCCTCCGCCTCGGCGCGCGCGCACGCCGCCCGGACCAGCGCGGCGCCGATCCCCAGCGGACCGCGGGCGCCGCGGGCGACCACCAGCCGGCCGCCGGCCCACCAGCCCAGGTCGGGCCCGTCGGAGGCGGGGCCGAGCCGGACCCCGCCGAGCACCGTGCCGGTCTCCCGGTCCCGTGCCACGAGGACGAGGGTGCGGGGATCGTCGTCGCGGCCGTCCAGGTCATGGCCGTCGAAGAGGCCCTGCTCATGGACGAAGGCTGCCCGGCGCAGCCGCCGGTACGCCGCCAGCTCGGTTGCCGTCACGGCCTGTTCGATGTGGAACCCGGGCTGTTTGGCCAGGGTGGAGCGGTCGCCGAGGAGCGCGAGGATGTCCTGCGGGAGACCGTCGGCCGCCGCGATCCTCCCGCCGGGTACGTCCGAGGTGTCCGCCCCGCTCCGGCCGCTTCCGCCGTCGAGGCTGTACCCCTCGGAGAGCACGCCGCTCATCCGCCCGCCGTACGGAGCACGCTGCACGCCCCGCAGGCCGCGCACCCCGCCCCCTGGTCGGCGCCGGTCATGCCCGCGGCGCGCAGCTTCGCCGCGACGCCCTCGGTGACCCGGCGCAGCAGCTCGGCGTCGGGCGCGGCGACCCCGTCCCGCGCGGCGAGCGTGCCGCTCATCGGACGGAAGGGGACCACGAACGGGTAGACGTCCCGCTCGATCAGCGACCCCGCGCCCGCGATGAGTTCGTCGGGGTCCTCGCCCAGCCCGACCAGCAGGTACGTGGAGACCCGGTTGCGCCCGAAGACCCGGACCGCCTCGTCCCAGGCCGCCTCGTACTCCGCCATCGGCACGGTCGACTTGCCGGGCATCCAGCGCCGCCGGACCTCGTCGTCCAGTGACTCGACGTGGATGCCGATGGCGGTCGCCCCCGCGTCGTGCAGCGCGCGGATCCAGCCGAGGTCGGCGGGCGGCTCGCACTGCACCTGCACGGGCAGCCCCGGTACGGCCGCCAGCACGGCGCGCACCGAGCGGACCAGCACACGGGCACCCCGGTCGGGGCCCGCGGTGGTGCCGGTCGTCATGACCATCTGCCGGATCCCGTCGAGCCGTACCGCGGCCTCCGCGACCTCGGCGAGCTGCGCCGGGGTCTTGGCGGCGACGGTCGCGTCCGCGCGCAGCGACTCCTCGATGGTGCAGAAGCGGCAGCGGTCGGACTCGGCGTAGCGGATACACGTCTGCACGACGGTCGTCGCGAGGACGTCCGCGCCGTGCAGCCGTGCTATCCGCTCGTACGACACGCCGTCGGCCGTCGTCAGATCGTAGAACCGGGGCCGCTGGACGGGTGTCAGCGTCAGCCCGGTGTCGGTGAGTTCTCCGTTCTCGTCGCCGAGCCAGACCCGGCCGTCGCGCACGGTGTAGGGACTGTCGGGGTTGCGCGGCAGCGCTGCGCCGGCACCGTCGACGGGGCCTTGCCCGATCAGGAAGTGACCGTCGTCGCTTGGTCCCGCGCCGTCCGGCCGCCGCACCGGCGCCTCCAACGACACACCTTGCAGGGCGAGTTCGGCACGAGTCATGATCCGCACATCAACCGCCGTCGATTCGGTGCCAACGCTCATGGCGCGCCTCTCAGAGCTGGTAGGTGGAGTTGATGATGGCGCCCTTGCGGGCGTAGTGGATCAGGGCGTCCTGGACGTCCAGCGGATGGGTGGGGATCACACCCTCGATCAGGTCCTCCTCACGAGCGCCGTGGAGCGAGAGACCGAAGCGGCAGCAGTACGCCTTGCCGCCCTCGGCGATGAACGTCTTGAGCTGGTTGTTGATGTTGTGCTCCCCGGGGAAGGCGGAGTTGCCGACCGTCGGGAAGCCGCGCGTGGCGAGACAGTTGAGTGAGCCGGGTCCGTAGAAGTAGATCGCGGTCTCGAAGCCCTTGCGCAGCGCGCGGGTGGCCTGGAGGACGGCGACGAACGACACCGAGGACTCGTGGGCGATGCCGTGGACGAGAGTGAAGTACGACTCGCCGTTCTCTGCCCGGTAGTCGGGGAAGACCTTCGTGGAACCGTAGATGCTGGACCCCTCGGGGAGGGAGGGGTGCGGGATCTCCGACAGCGACTTCTGCTCGACGTCGGTCAGTTCGGCGGTGGACTCGGACATGAGGGTCTCCTTCGGCAGATACGGAGGTTGAGCGCGTAAAGGCTGGGGCAGGGATGGGGAGGGAGCTGCGGGCAGGTGGAGGGGCGGGGGATCGGTGGACGCTCCCACGGCTGTCGGGCCGTCGGAGGCGGGTCGGTACGCGTGGATCGTCAACTCGGCACGCGGGCCGGTGTGCTGCTCGGTGTGGAGACCGCCGTGCGGTTCGGCGGGCGGTTCGGGGGGCGGCGCGGCGCGCCTCCGGAACACTCCGAACAGAACGGTCGAAACATCAGCCAGTCGGCGGGTCAGCCCCATAGCGGCTTCACCACATCACATCCTCAATCTCAGTCGTAGAGCGCGGCGAACGTGTCCCGGAAGACCAGCCCGCCCAGTTCGCCGTCGCCCGCGGCGGCGGCCAGCCGGGCGTGTTCGCCCGCGAAGTCGCCCCACGGCTGGTCACTGGCGAAGAGCACCCGGTCGTGGCCGATGCCGCGGTGCTCGATCTCCCGGACCAGCCACAGCGGTGCGAAGCCGATGGCCCAGGAGAGGTCGGTGTAGACGCGCTTGCCGGCGGCGATCCAGTCGAAGAAGCGCGAGCCGACCAGCTTGATGTGGCCGCTCATGCCGCCGCCGAAGTGCACCAGGTGGATCGGCACCCGGTCGGCGTACCACTCGACGAGATGGCCGACCTCGTCGATGTCGGAGGCCGCGCCCGGCGAGGTGTGGACATGGACCACCAGACCGTGGCGCTCCGCCTCGTGGAAGATCCGGTCCAGCATCGGCCGGCACGCGGGATCGGTGGCGCGCCCGCCCAGCAGGAAGCTGAGCTTGAGCGCCCGCACCCCGTCCTCCCCGGCCAGCGCCAGGGCGCGCGCGGTGCGCTCCTCGTCCTCCGGGCGGGGCGAGACCCACAGCCCGGCCCGGATCCGGTCGTCGCTCTGCGCGGCCTCGATCACCAACTCGTTGAAGGAGAAGGCGACATCGGGATCCGGCACCCCGTAGTTGGGGAGGACCAGGGCCCGTTCCGTACCCTCGGTGTCGAGATCGGCGAGGAGCTGCTTGACCGTGGCGCGGGCCGTGGTGTCAGGGTTGACGGCGGGCCCGCCGTAGAAGGGATACGGGGGGAGCACACCGAGATGACGGTGTGCGTCGTGCAGCATGATCCGGTGACCTTCCTTGCTCCGGTGACCTGCCTGGTCCGGTGAGCCTGCTCGCTCCGGTGACCTGCGGGGTGCGGTGACCCCGCTCGGTCCGGTGGTCTTCGCTCAGCCCACGGGCAGCGCGGCGGTGAGCGTGGTGGGCGCGCCGGTGATGGTGCCGCACACATCGGCGAGACGGCGGCTCGCCTCGATGTGGTCCGCGAGGAACTCCGCGTCCCTGCCCACCGATTCGAAGCGTCCCGACCCCCAGGTGAACTGCCAGGGCAGCCCCAGGAAGTACAGGCCGGGGGAGTTGGTGACACCGCGCCGGTGCATCGGGTAGCCGCGCCCGTCGAAGACCGGGGTCTCGATCCACCGGTGGTCCCGGGAGAAGCCGGTGGCCCACACCACCGAGGTGATCCCGGCCGCCGACGGATCGAGCGAGGCGGGCTGCTCGGTCGGCTCCCACACCGGTTCGTAGCGCTCCTCGACCGGCGCGTCGATGCCCTGGGCCGCGATGTGCGCGTCGATGGAGTCCTTGATGGAGTCGGCGACGGAGTCGGCCCGGTCGAGATTGACCTTCAGGTCGTCCGCGAAGTCGAGCACCGTCCCCCGCACGCCGGTGAGCCGCCCGTACAGCCGCATCCCGTCCCGCGCGAAGGCCCGCAGATCGATGTCGCGCCCGCCGTCGCGGCCGGTCACGTAGTGGTTGACGCGCATCCGGACGGAAGCCGCGTCGTCGAAGTCGTCGATGGTCCTGGAGTAGTGCCCCATGTCGTCCAGCCACGCCACACAGTCCCGGCCCCGGTAGAAGCGGGCGACGCGCGGGGCGCTGCCGACGGAGAGGTGCACCTGCCGTCCCGCCAGGTGCAGATCCTCCGCGATCTGGCTGCCGGACTGCCCGGTGCCGACCACCAGCACACCGCCGTCGGGCAGTTGCCCGGGGTTGCGGTACTGCGAGGAGTGGATCCGGTGCATCGCGGCCGGCAGCCGCTCGGCGATCCGCGGCACCGACGTGGTGTGGTACGGACCGGTGGCCACGACGACCTGGTCGGCCGTCAGGGTGCCCGCCGTCGTGGTGAGTTCGAATATCCCGGCCTTGGTGCGCCGCAGCCGGGTGACCTTCACCCCCTCCACCAGGGGCGGACGGAAGAAGGCCACGTACTCCTCCAGGTACTGCACTATCTCGTCCCGGCTCATGAAGCCGTCCGGGTCGGATCCCTGGTACGGGTAATCCGGCAGCTTGCACTGCCAGTTGGGGGTCACGAGACAGAAGGTGTCCCAGCGTCGCGCACGCCATTCGTTGCCCACGCGGTGCGCCTCGATCACGATGTGGTCGATCTCGCGCTCGCGCAGGCAGTAGCTGACGGAGAGCCCCGCCTGGCCGCCGCCTATGACCGCCACCGGATAGTGCGCGCCGTCCACCTCCGGGGTCACCGCTCACTCCCGTCGGCGTTCAGCAGCGCCTCCACCGTGACCAGGGCCGGCGGTTCGGCGCGGTAGGTGGCCGCGATGCCCTCGATCCTGGCGAGTTCGGCCGCGGCGGCGGTGCACGCGAAGCCGAACTTCTCCCGTACCCGGTCGCTCGCGATACCCAGAGCCGTACGGCTCCGCTCGACGAAGTCGGGGACGGTGTACGTGGCCCCCGCCGCGAAGTACTCCTCCACGACGGTGGAAGGGGAGTAACAGCGCTGGATTTCACCGTCCGGCCAGCGCACCCGGACGTACATCTCAGGCAAGGGGTCCTCCAGGCGAGGCGCCGAGGTCTTGTCACCTCGCCGCTGCTTGCGAACCCCCATTCAACCAGAGGGAGTTACCGAAATGAATCATCCGGAATAAAGGAGTGTTACGGAATCCTCACAGCCTGTTTGTCTCTGAGGCAAAACCGGGATCGTCGCCGGTCGGCCCCGGTCCCGGCGCCGACCGGGCCCGCGTAACGGCGAGTTGAGGGCCCGCGACCGCCGGGCCGGGCGGCGGGAAGGCCAGTTGGCCGTGGAGCGGACGGCCGGTCGGGCGAGGGAGACGGCCAGTTGGGCCGAGGAAGACGGCCAACCGGCGGAGAGGGGCAGCCCCGGTGGGGCGAGCGAGATGACCGGTCGGCCGAGGGGGACGGCCAGTTGGCCGTGAGGGACGGCCGGTCGGCCGGCGGAGATGGCCGGTCGGGCAAGGGAAATGGCCGGTCGGGCGAGGGAAATGGCCGGTCGGCCGGGAGAGATGGCCGGTCGGCCGACGCGCGGGGGCCTGGCCCGCCCCTAACGTCGTGGCCAGTGCCGCGACCGGGCAAAGCTTGCCGGGAGGGGCACTGGACCCGGCCGCGGACCCACCGCGGCCTCCCGGCCACCGGTCCGCGCCACCGGTCACCGCACCCGAGGGGATCCCTTCCGATGACAGAGCAGCCGACGCCCGCCGTCCCTGACGCCGCCACCCACACCACGGAGTTCGAGGCCGACGTCATCGACCTGCTCACGGAGACCGTGCGCGAGGCCACCAAGTGCGAGAGCCGGACCGTCGGCACCGAGCACCTGGTGCACATGTTCGTCATGGGCGACACACCGGCGGGCGAGGCGGTCTCCACCGGCTGGCGCCACGCCGGGGGGCTCGGCGGCATCATCGGGGCGCTCACCTCCCCCGACAGCTCCCGGCCCTGGGTGCGCGGCGACACGGCCGCCGGCTCCGATCCCCTGCCGCCCCATCCCGGTGACGAGGCCGAGGCCGACGCCGTATGGCGCGAGGCCACCTGGCTCGCCATGCACAAGTCCGGGCGCGGCGCCCCCGAGGCCGACGCCCTCCCGCCCGAGCCGTCCGGGGCGCTGCGCGCCTGCCTCCTGCGCGCCCTGCGGCTGGCCCGCCGCGAGGGAACGCCCAGCGTCCGCTGCCGGCACATCGCCCGCGCGCTGCTCGAACTCACCGACAGCCGCGCGCTGGAGGCCATGACGCTGAGGCGGATCGACCAGGCCGCCGTGTCCGCCGCCCTGGACGCCCTGGACGCGGACGCCGCCACGGATCCGGACTTCCCGGAGCCCCGGAGCGTCAAGGGGATGCGCGGTTCGGGCGTGCTGGGCGAGGGTGGCGGGCTCTCCCGGGTCCTCCTGTCCTGGATGTTCCGCAGTGGCCCGGACGGCGACGGGATGCTCACCTCGGTGTTCGGGGAGGCCGAGCGCCAGACCGTACGGCGCGGACACGGCGTGGTCGAGCCGGTGGACCTGCTGCTGGCCGTCATGGCGCTGGACCGCGCGCTCACCCTCACCGGCCGCTCGTTCCCGGAGGGGAACGCCGCCGTCAACGCGGGCGCGGACCTGCTCCGTACGCACGGTGCCCGGCCGGTCTCCCTGCTCGACGCGGCGCGGGCGGGCGTCCCCGCCCCGGCTCCCGGCCCCTTCGCCGCGCCCACCGAGGTGCCGCGCTCGCCCGACATCGAACGCGTCCGGGCCGTCGCCCAGCTCACGGTGGCCGAGCGCGGCGACGCCACGGCCGGAACCGTCCACCTCCTGGCCGCCCTGCTCGCCGACGACGAGGGGGAGGCCGCGCGGCTGCTCCGCGCGGACGGTGCCGACGTGACCGGGCTGAAGGCCCGGCTGAGCCCGAGCCCCGGCGCGTGAGGGCGGGAACCCGCCGTCCTCCGGCCGGTCCGGCGGACGCTACGGTCCCGGGGAGAAGCACGGCGAGGAGCGAGGCAAGGGTGCCGGTGACACGGATACGGGAGCGGGCGCGGCGGGGCGTACGGAAGGTGTGGAAGGGCGTCCGGCGCGAGGCGTTGGAGTGCGTGACGGCCCTCCGCGCGGCTCCGCGCCGTACCGTCGTCACCGAGGCGCTGGCCTGTGCCCTGGTCGCCGCCCTCGCGCTGATTCCCCTGACCTACCTGCCCGAGGAACTGGCCCAGGACCGGCCGGTCCTCGCCGCCCTGGAGGGGCTGTGGACGGTCGTGCTGGTGCTCGGCCGGCACCGTCACCCCGCGCTCGCCGTGGCCGCCACGGCGCCGCTGCTCGTCGGCTCCAGCGTGTGGATCCTGGCGGCGGTGCCCCTGATCGTGGTGTCCGCCACCCGCCGCGTCGCCCCGCGCCGCGCCTGGCAAGCCGCGGGCGCGGCCTGCGCGCTGACCGCCGCGCTGGCCGTGGCGGTGGGGCTGGTGACCGGCCGGACGGCGGGCGACCCGATGACCGAGTCCCTGACGTGGCCCGAGATCGTGCTGGGCAACACGCTCTCCGTGGCGCTGCTGCTGATCCTCCCCACGCTGGCCGGCACCCTGCTCGGGCAGCGGCGGCCGCTCGTCAGTCTGTTGCGGGAACGCAACGCCTATCTGGAGCAGGCCCGTTCACTGGCCGCGGTGGCGGCGCGGATGGAGGAGCGGAACCGGATCGCCGGCGAGATGCACGATCTGCTCGGCCACAAGCTGAGCCTGATCTCGGTGCACGCGGGAGCGCTGGAACTGGCCGCGGCGCGGCAGGCGCCGCCGCTGGCCGGACAGGCCGAACTGCTGCGCACCACCGCGGGCACGGCGATGGAGGAACTGCGCGAGATCCTCGGGGTGCTGCGCCGCGAGGAGCTCCAGGACCCCACCGTGGAGCCCGGCGGCAACCGGGGCACCCGCGACGACATCTCCGCCCTCGTGGCCGAGTCCGCGCAGGCGGGCATGGCGGTCACCCTCGACTGGTCGGGCCCCGACACGGCCGACGCGGCCCCGAGGACCCGCCAGGCGGTGCACCGCCTGGTGCGCGAGTCGCTGACCAACGCGCTCAAGCACGCCTCCGGGGCGCCCACCCGGGTGGAGGTCCGGCACACCGACGGCCGGATCGCGGTCTCCGTGACGAACGAGGCGCCCCGGGTGCCCCGCGCGCCCCGGCCGGGAAACCGCAGCGGCCTGGTCGGCCTGGAGGAACGGATCTCGCTCCTCGGCGGCTCGTTCGGCGCGGGCCCCCTCGCGTTCGGCGGGTTCCGGGTCGAGGCCCTGCTGCCCACGCGGCCGGAACAGTCCGTACGCCGGGAACAGCCCGTACACCCGGAACAGTCCATACGTCCGGAACGGCCCATACGTCCGGGCCGGCCCGGGCGCCCCGCGGACGCCGTCGCGCGAGAAGGAGCCGGGGACCGGAGCGAGGCCGGGGCGTACCCTCCGCTTCCGGCCGCGGTGCTGACCTGGCCGCGGGTGCTGGGCGCCGGGTGCGCGGCGGCGGTGGTCATCCTGCCCACCGTGGCCTTCCTCGTGATCCTGCTGGTGATCTCGGCCCTAAGATGAGGCGATGATCCGAGTCCTCATCGCCGATGACGAGACCCTGATGCGCGCCGGCATCCGGCTGATCCTGGAGAACGCGGAGGACATCGAGGTGGCCGCGGAGGCCGCCGACGGACACGAGGCGGTCGCCGCGTGCCGGGGCCAGGACATCGACGTGGCCCTCCTCGACATCCAGATGCCCGGCAAGGACGGCATCACCGCCGCCGAGGAGATCGGCAGGACCTCGCCCCGTACCCATGTGGTGATGCTGACGGCCTTCGGCGAGGAGCGGAGCGTCACCCGCGCCCTGCGGGTCGGCGCGACCGGCTTCCTGCTCAAGGACACGGGCCCGGCGGAGCTGATCCGTTCGGTGCGGCTCGCCGCGGACGGCGAGCCCGTACTGGCGCCCCGGATCACCCGTCAGCTGCTGGAACGGCACGTACGGTCCGGCCATGAGGCCGAGGCGGCCCTGCGCAGGACCGACGGGCTGACCGCCGCGGAGCGCGAGGTCCTGGGGCTGCTCGGCACCGGCCTCTCGAACGGCGAGATAGCGGACCGGCTCCATCTGAGCGCGAGCACGGTCAAGGCCCACATCAGCCGCATCCTGACCCGCACCGGCTGCGCCAACCGCGTCCAGGCCGCCGTTCTCGCCCATGACGCGGGACTGCTCACCGAGGGCTGACGCGGACGCCGTTGGAGACTCCGGCTGGTGGTTGCCCTGCGCGGCGCTCTGATCGGCTGGTCCACGGCTGTGCGAGATCACTGAGCGTCTAAGCTCTGGACCAAGGCTTCAGTTTGGGACGGGACCGGTACCGGTACGCGCGCCCCGGCGTCGCGCCGGCCGCGGTACCCGGGAGGAGCGAAGATGGCACCGCAGAACTCTCCAGAAGATCGTTTCAACACCGGGGAGGCGCACTCCGCGCGCGTGTACGACTACATCCTGGGCGGCAAGGACAACTACCAGGTCGACCAGGAGGCCGGCGACTCGATGTGCCGGGAGTGGCCCGCGCTCCCCATCCACATGCGGGCCAACCGGGAGTTCATGCACCGCGCGGCCCGTTACCTGGCCGAGGAGAAGGGCATCAGGCAGTTCCTCGACATCGGTACGGGCCTGCCCACCCAGCCCAACATGCACGAGGTCGTCCAGGAGGTCGCGCCCGACTCCCGGGTCGTCTACGTCGACAACGACCCGATCGTCCTCGCGCACGCCCGCGCCCTGCTGACCAGCGCTCCCGAGGGCCGTACGGCCTACATCGACGCCGACATGCGGGACCCGGACGCGATCATCGGCTCGCCCCAGTTCCAGGAGCTGCTGGACCTGCGCGAGCCGGTCGGTCTCATGATCATCGGGATCCTGCACTTCATCCTGGCGGACGACGACGACCACGGCCTCGTCCAGCGCCTCCTCGACCCGCTGCCGTCCGGCAGCTATCTGGCGATGACCATCGGCACCGCCGACTTCGCCCCGGTGGAGGTCGGTCATGTGGCCGAGGAGTACGCGAAGCGCGGCATGCCCATGCAGCTCCGCACGCTGGCCGAGGCCACCGGGTTCTTCGACGGCCTGGAGCTGATCGAGCCGGGCGTGACCCAGGTCCACAAGTGGCGTCCGGACGTCGGCCAGGTGGCCATGGACGACCGTGACATCGCGATGTACGGCGCCATCGCACGCAAGGTCTGACCCCGGTCAGAAGGACGCCCCGGCGAAACGGGACGGTGGCAGGCCGAAGACGCGGGTGAAGGCGGTGGTGAACGCGGCCGGGGAGGCATAGCCGAGGCGGCCGGCGACCTCGGTGACGGAGGCGGTGCGCAGCAGCGGGACGGCCGCGAGCAGGCGGGCGCGGCTCCGCCAGACGGCAGGGCTGTCGCCCGTCTCCGCGCGGAAGCGCCGGGTGAACGCCCGCGCAACGCGGTCGACTGCCGGCGTGGTCCGGCGCGCGTCGATGGAGGGCCCGCCGCCGACGGCGGGATACGGGGGGCGGGATACGAGGCGGCCTCGCCAGGACAGCATGAACCTGTGCCGTGGCGGGGCCGGCCGAACGGTGCCCGCACACCGGAATGGAGCCGGCCCACGAACAGTGGGTAGAGTTCAGCGGCCGACGATTGCCGACCGGAAGAACTTGACAGACCATGAACGTGGCATCGAACCCTCCGATCTATGAGCAGCTTCTCCGCGAGCACGGGGACGTCGTCAGCGAAGCCCGCGAGGCGGCCCACCAGACGACCAGGCAGGCGGAACACGTGCTGGACTGGAGCGGGCTGCACCGGCGGTTCCCCACCGAGCCGGCGCGCCGCGACTGAGCCGTCACCACCGGGTCGTGTCACGGCCGGCCCGTCACGAACGGGCCGTGTGACGGGCCCGCCGCCGCACCACCGGGCCGCCCCGCGCCACCGCGCGGGGCGGCCCGGGCGCGTCACCCCGGGCGGTGGCGCGGGGCGGCCCGGCCCGACGGTGCCCCGGCCCGCCGCGGAGTACTGTGAAGAGATCGAGGGTATGTCGCCGTCGGCCGCTTCGCCGGGGGCGTTCTCGATGAAGGACGAGGTCGGAGGCGCGGCCTCCGGGAGGCGTGGTCGGCATGATCGCGGCAACGGCGTATGTCCGTGGCGGATGACTTCTCGCAGAGCCCGGTCGGGGCCATCGGCAGGGTCACCGTCCCGATCCCGCCGAACGGGCCCGGTGAGGTGCTGGTGGCCGTTCGGGGCGGCTCCGAGGCCTACGCGGCCTGGGCGGACGGTCCGATCGGCAAGGACCGCCGGGTGATCGTCGTCGAGTCGATCTCGGCCCGCTCGGTGATCGTGGAACTCCTCCCCTCCTGAAGGACGCGCTCCACCACGAGGAAGCCGCACGCGCGGCTCCACAACAGCGGTACCGGCGTACACACCGTACGACAGGAGCACACCATGCTGTTCTGGCATGTTCCCGCGCCCAACGAGGCGATGCTCATCTCCGGCTCCAAACGGCAGGCGCAGGACACTCAGTTCCGGATCGTCACGGGACACGGCAGTTTCGTGATGCCGGTCAAGCACAAGGTACGGATGCTCTCCCTGGCGCTCCGCGAGGCGGAGATCGTCGAGGACTGCGTCACCCAGCAGGGAATCCGGCTCAACGTCCGGGCGGTGGCCGTGTTCAAGGTCGGCGACGACACCGTGTCGATCGCCAACGCGGCCCGGCGCTTCCTGGCGGAACAGGACCGGATGGAGGAGCTGGTGGGCCGGATCTTCGCCGGTCACCTCCGCTCCATCGTCGGCGGACTGACGGTGGAACAGATCATCCGGGAGCGCGACCGGGTCGCCCAGGAGGTCAAGCAGGGCAGCCACAGCGAGATGGAGAAGCTCGGCATCGTCGTCGACGCCCTCCAGATCCAGGAGATCGACGACGCCACCGGCTACATCGAGAACCTGGCCGCCCCGCACGCGGCGGCCGTCGCCGGCCAGGCGCGGATCGCCCGGGCCAAGTCGGACCGGGAGGCGAGCGAGCGCGAGCAGCAGGCCGCCGCGCTGAAGGCCGAGTACGAACGGGACACCGCGATCAAGCGGGCCGGTTTCCACGCCGAGACGGAGCAGGTCAACGCCCGCGCCGCGCAGGCCGGACCGCTGGCCGAGGCGCGGGCCTCGCAGGAGACCATCGAGCAGCGGACGGCCCTGGCGCAGCGTCAGGCCGAGCTGGCGGCGCGGCGGCTGGAGGCCGAGGTACGGCGCCCGGCGGACGCCGAGGCGTACCGTCAGCGCACCCTGGCGGAGGCGGCCAGGGACCGGGTGAAGTTCGAGGCGGACGCCTCCGCGTACAGCGAGCGCACCCTCGCCCAGGCCCAGGCCGACGCGAACACCGCGCGCGCCGAATCCCTGAAGGACGGCAACCAGGAGCTCATCGCCGCCAACCGCACCGTCGAGAACCTGCCGGCGCTGGCCGACGCGGCGGCCCGGGGCATGGCGGGCGCCCACCTGACGGTCCTGAACGGCACCGGCGGCGTCAACGACCTGGCGGCCGGACTGGTCGGGCAGGGCATGGCCATCCTCGACTCGCTGAAGGGCGCGGCCAAGGACGGCAAGGACGCCCGGACCCCGGGTGCGGCCCCGGACACGAACGGGAAGCCCACGCTCCGGGTCACCGAGAGCCGGCGCGAGGAGCCCCGGCACAGGAGCGGGAGCGCGTGACGGGCCCGCGCCCCTGACGGACAGGAGCCTGACGCCCGTGGGTGCGCAACTGCGTCAGCGTCGGCCTCGCGTCGTGCTTCGTGGAGCCGCTGGAGTCCAGCGGCATCTACTTCATCTACGCGG
>NZ_JBFBJB010000046.1:0-73506 GCF_040685895.1 Streptomyces sp. NPDC088124
CGCCGATGGTACTGCAGGGGGGACCCTGTGGGAGAGTAGGACGCCGCCGAACAATTATTGTGGGAATGCCCCGCACCGTATGGTGCGGGGCATTTTTGCGTTCAGGGGCAGGCAGGGGCGGTGTTGACGGGACAGGGTGCTGTTTTCTCGTTCCCTGCCCCGCACCGTCTCACCTCACCTCATCCCTCTCTTCGTCTGCCCTAGAGGCGCCCGGCTGTTTTGAGGGCGAGATATGCGTCGGCCAGAGCCGGGGCCAGTTTCTCGGGGGTGGCATCAACGACGGTGACGCCCTTGCTCTGGAGCAGATCTGCCGTACGTCGTCTCTGGGCCTGCGCCTGAGCGCCGGCGGCGGCTTCGTACACCGCGTCCACTGTGCCGCGTGCCGTGCTCATCTTCTCGATATGAGGATCGGCGACCGACGCGACGATGACGGTGTGGCGCCGGGTGAGCTGCGGCAGGACAGGGAGAAGGCCTTCCTCCACGGGCGCGGTGTCGAGGCTCGTGAGCAGGACGATGAGTGAACGGCGGGGGGCGCTCTTCAATGTTGCCGCGCTGAGACCGCGTGCGTCTGTTTCGACCAGCTCCGATTCCAGTGGTGCCAGCGCGTTCACCACGGCCGGCAGGACGTCGCCCGAGGAACGGCCCTGGACCTGAGCGCGTGTGCGCCGGTCGTAGGCGAGGAGATCAACGCGGTCGCCCGCTCGTGAGGCGAGGGCTGTCAGGAGGAGCGTGGCGTCCATGGCCGCGTCGAGACGCGGGACGTCGCCGACACGGCCCGCCGAGGTGCGGCCGGTGTCGAGGACGATGAGCAGGTGCCGATCCCGTTCGGGGCGCCATGTGCGTACGGTGACGGTCGACTGGCGCGCGGTGGCCCGCCAGTCGATGGACCGGGTGTCGTCGCCCGTCACGTACTCCCGGAGGCTGTCGAACTCGGTGCCCTCGCCGCGGGTCAGCACGCTGGTGCGGCCGTCGAGCTCTCGCAGCCGGGCGAGTCTGGACGGGAGGTGCTTTCGGCTGGTGAAGGGCGGAAGCACGCGCACGGTCCAGGGGACGCTGTGACTGCCCTGCCGTGAGGCCAGACCCAGTGGCCCGAACGAGCGCACGGTCACTCGTTCCGCGTGCCGGTCGCCGCGTCGAGTCGGGCGGAGGAGGGTGGTGAGCCGACGGCGTTCGCCCGGTGGGACGGTCGTCGCGTGCCGTGAGCTCGACTGGTCGGCTCCCGCAGGCCAGCCGCTGGGCGGCCAGGCGTCGCGGAGCTGGGCGCGCAGGCGGCGCCGGGAGGGGTTGGTGACGGTCAGGTGGACTTCGGCGCTCTCGCCGAGTCGAACCGAGGTGTCACCGCTTCGAGTGAATTGGAGTGTTCGCACTGGCGTCGCCAGCGCGTAGTCGCACAGAATGGCGATCGAGAGCGGCGCATTGACGGCGAGGATCCCCGCCCAGCTGGGGGCGAAGACACCGACGGGGAGCGAGCCGAGAGCCGCGAGGAGAGCGCTCCGTCCGGTGAGGGCCACGGTTTTACCGCCTCATCGGGGTACGGGGACATGGGCGAGGATCGCGGTAATGACGGAGTCGGCAGTGACTCCCTCCATCTCTGCTTCGGGCCGGAGTTGGACGCGATGGCGCAGTGTGGGAAGAGCCAGGGCCTTTACGTCGTCGGGGATGACGTAGTCACGGCCGGTGAGCCAGGCCCAGGCACGGGCGGTGGAGAGCAGGGCGGTGGCTCCTCGTGGGGAGACGCCGAGGGAGAGCGAGGGGGATTCACGCGTGGTACGGCAGATATCGACGACATAGCCCGCAATCTCGGGTGAGACAGACGTCTTGGCGACCGCGTCGCGGGCCGCTGCCAGGTCGGCGGGCCCGGCGACGGGCCGTACCCCCGCGGCCCGGAGATCGCGTGGATCGAAGCCTTCCGCATGGCGGGTCAGCACGTTGATCTCGTCGTCACGTGAGGGCAGCGGAACCGTCAGTTTGAGCAGGAAGCGGTCGAGCTGGGCCTCGGGCAGAGGGTAGGTGCCCTCGTACTCGACCGGGTTCTGGGTCGCGGCGACCAGGAACGGGTCGGGCAGCGGGCGCGCGACGCCGTCGACCGTGATCTGGCGTTCCTCCATGGCTTCCAGAAGGGACGACTGGGTCTTGGGCGGGGTGCGGTTGATCTCGTCGGCCAGCAGCAGATGAGTGAAGACCGGGCCGGGCTGAAAGGAGAACTCCGAGGTGCGCGAGTCGTAGACGAGTGAGCCGGTGATGTCGCTCGGCATTAGATCGGGGGTGAACTGAACGCGCTTCGTGTCGAGTTCGAGGGAGGCGGCGAGGGCCCGGACGAGCAGCGTCTTGGCGACGCCGGGGACTCCTTCGAGGAGGACGTGGCCGCGGCAGAGCAGGGCTACGACGAGCCCGGTGACGGCGGGGTCCTGGCCGACCACTGCCTTCGCTATCTCGGCGCGCAGGGCTTCCAGGGCCGCGCGGGCGTTCTCCGTGTTCCCGGCGGGCCCGGGGGACCCGGCGTTCTGTGCGGTCGGGGCACTCATGAGGTGCGTACCTCTCTTTCGAGGGCGTCGAGTTGGTCCGCCAGGCGGATGAGAGCGGCGTCGCTGCTCGGGGCCGGGCCGAAGAGGAGGGCGGCCGGGTCGTGGTCCGTGTCCGGGAGACGGGCGGAGACCGCGGGGATCAGTGTGTCGGCGCTGTGTGTCTTGGCGGGAGGGACGCCGAGGAGTGGGGCGAGGCGGTCACGGGTGGCCGCGCGCAGAGCCGACGCGGCGTGGTCGCGCGCGTTCGCCTTGCGGTAGAGGCCGGCGCGTCCTTCGGTGGACTCGGAGGCGCGGATGGCCACGGGGAGGCGTTCGGTCACGAGCGGACCGAGCCTGCGGGCGCGCCAGACGGCGGCGAGCAGCGCGGCCAGGAAGAGCTGGAAGGTGCCCCAGAGCCAGCCGGAAGGGATCAGTTCGAGGAAGGTCGTGCCGGCGTTGTCCTCGCCACCGTCGGCACCGGAGGCGGAATCGTCGCCGAGGGAAGGGAGGTACCAGACGAGATGAGGCCGGGAGCCGAGGAGTTGCAGAGCCAGCGACGCGTTGCCCTGTTGGTCGAGGCGGTCGTTGTACAGGATGTCGGGGGATCCGAGCAGGACGGTGTCGCTGGCCGTGGTGTCGGTGGACGGCATGCCCGTGGAGCCGGTCATCGGGTCCGGGATCCTGAGGAGGGTCGGCGCGCCGTCGCTCGGGTAGCAGGAGTCGGCGCCGGGTGTGTCCGTCTCGTACCGCATCCCGCCGATGTCGACGGTCCCCGCGCGGACGGCGGCGGGCAGCGAGCACCGGGGGGCGTGTGCCGCGACCGGTGCGGGGGTGTTCGTACGGACTCCGGGGGCCAGGACGCCGAGGGACGGCGGGCCCGGGCCGAGCAGGACGGTGCGGCCGCCCGTGGCGGTGGTCCGGGCGCGCAGGGTGTGCTGCTGGGTAAGTGTCAGCAGGTCGGGGTTGGTGACCAGCAGGGTGGTGCCGGGGCCGGTGGCGGCCGTGGCCTCGCGCAGTGTGGTGTGGACGGTGACGGAGACTCCGCGGTCCTTGAGCAGTTCCGCGGCGGCGCGGCTGCCGTACCGGTCCGCGGAGCGCGGGTCGAGACGGCCGTGCTGGTCGCCGGAGCGCAGGGCGGCCATGGCGATGCCCGCCGTCAGCAGGACGAGGAGGGCGAGGAGGAGCCCGCGGCCGCGTGTCCAGATCTGGCGGGTGCTCGGGGCGAGCGAGGTGGGGCTGATGGTGGAGGTCACTCGGCTGTTCCTCCGGTGACGGTGCTCAGGTGCGGCTTGGTCCGTTCGAGGTCGGTGTCGAGGTCGCGCAGCCGCAGATATGCCTGTTCGTCGGCGGTACGGCCCCCGTATGTGACGTCGTCGAACTCCCGGGCGGCGGTGCGCAGTCGGGTGGCGTGGTCCGGGAGCGCGCCCCCTGCTTCGGAGGCCGCTTCGTCGGCGGTGCGGCCGGGGCGGGGGTCGAGGAGGGCTCGTTCCTCCAGGGAGCGGACGATGGCGCGCATCCGTTCCTGGACGGCCTCCGTCCAGCGGTGGGCCGCCGCGTGCGCCTCGGCCGTGGTGCGGTGTTCCGCGGCGCTGCGGGGGCCGTCGTTGAAGAGAGTGCCTGTGGTGGTGGCCGTACGGCCGGGGGTGCCCAGCCGCCACCACAGGGCGGCGCAGAGCGCCACGACGATGAGGGTGACCACGACGAGTCCGAGCGGTCCGCCGGGCGCGGCGCCGGAGGCGGCGTCGAGGAGTTCGCCGATCCACTCCCTGATGCGGTTGAGAGCGCGTTCCAGGAGGTTGGGGTCGTTCTCGTGGTACATCGGCTTGGACAGTTCCCGCTCCGCCGCCTCGCGGGCGGGGATGCGGGAGGTGTCCACCGGCAGGTCGCCGCTCGTGCGTATCGGCGAGTGCCTCGTCGTTCCCCCCACGATGGACACCGCATCAGCTCCCGGAGAGGTCTCGGCCCGGCTGTTGGGCGCCGTAGCCCGGTACGCCTGCGGCGCGTGCGAGTTCGAGGTCGAGGGCCTCGCGCCGGATGCGCTGGTCCACGTAGAGGAGGACCGTCACCCCGGCGGAGATCGGGTAGGTGATCGTGGAGGCGATCACGGCGCCGATGCCGGTGACGATGAGGAAGGGCCAGCCGGTGAGGCCGTCGCCGTCCACCGCGGTGCCGATGATCGCGAACGGTATGGCGATGACGAGCGAGAGCAGGAAGGAGAGGAGCAGGGTCAGGGCCAGGATGCCGAAGGTGCGCCACCAGGCGCCCGACACGAGCTTGGCGGAGCGGCGCATCGACGGGATGATTCCGCGGCGTTCCAGCATGAGTGCGGGGGAGGTGAGGCTGAAGCGGACCATCAGCCAGATGACGACGACGAAGGCCGCCATCGCGCCGAGCAGGGAGAGCGCGGCTCCGGCGGTGGAGCCGATCAGCAGGCCGGGCAGCATGCCGACGACCAGTACGAGGGCGCTCATGAGCGGCAGCAGCAGGGTGAAGCCGAGCAGCTTGGGGAGGCGGGGGCGGGCCTCTTGCCAGGCGTCCGCGAGGGTGACGGGGCGGCCCAGCACGGAGCGGCTGATCACCACGGTGAGTATCGCGGTGGTGAAGAGTGTGCAGATCACCATGATGGCGAGCGAGGGGATGTCGGCGGCGAGCTGCGACTGTGCCGATTCGGTGGTCTGGCTGAGGAGTTCCGACGGTGTGGCGTTCGGGTCGAGTACGACCGGTTCGGGCAGCAGATAACGCCGGAGGAGGATGTCGCCGATCTGGGAGACCACGGAGACGGCGAGGCTGACGCTCAGTACGGTGCGCCAGTGGGCGCGCAGGGTCGACACGGCGCCGTCGAGGATTTCGCCGACACTGAGCGGGCGGAGCGGGATGACGCCCGGCTTGGCGGCCGGTGGTCTGCCCCAGCCGGGGCCGCCGCCCGGGGGCGGGCCGCCCCAGCCTCGCGTGGGTCCGGGGGTGGCGGGGCCGGGGCCGGGGGCGCTCGGCGGGGACCACTGTCCGGCCGGTGGCTGGGCCGCGGACCACTTCGAGGTGGAGCCGGTGTCGTCGGCGGGCGCTGCGGGCCGTGGCACCGTGGTGTCCTGGCCGTCGGACGGGGCGGATCCGGGCGAGGCCCAGCCCGGAGTGTCGTTCACGGTCGTCCACCTCGTGGATTGGTTGAGAGGCCGGCTCGGCGAGTCGGCGCTTCGACGGTGCCCGTCCGCGGAGCGGGGCGGCGGGCCAGGTCGGGTCCGGTGGAGCTGCGCGGCCCGGGCTCCGTCCGCCGCACCGGTGGCGGGAGCCGCCGCCGGTGGCGTGCGCCGCGTGGCGGCGGACCGGTGTCGTCGACGGACCTGGGGTACCGGGGTGACACCGGCACCCCTGCGGGTTGCGGTGCGGGGCGTCGCGGGCCTGTGAAGATCCGCCGGACACGACCTGGGTCCTGTTTCCCGGATCTCCGTGGATCGGCGGCGCGGTGCTGTGCCGGGAGTTCCGGTCCCACGGAGATCCGGGAAACAGGGCCTGGCAGCCATCGTGCCACGCGTCGCGTCGGGACGGACCGGGGGCTGTGTCTCCTTATCGCTTCCGTTCCTGCCTTCATAGTGCGTGCCGTAGCGGGCAGACTGGGCGGATGGCTGATCAGTACGCACACACCTCGGTCGGCGCGGAGCCGCCGATGCTCCCTTCCCTCCGCTGGGACGAGCCGCCCGAAGGGCCCGTACTGGTCCTCCTGGACCAGACGCGGCTGCCGGTCGAGGAGGCGGAGCTGGTCTGTACGGATGTGCCGGCGCTGGTGGTGGCGATCAGGACGCTGGCGGTCCGGGGAGCACCGCTGCTGGGGATCGCGGGTGCTTACGGGGTGGCGCTGGCGGCGGCGCGCGGCTTTGACGTCGAGGACGCGGCGGAGCAGTTGGCGGGGGCGCGGCCCACCGCGGTGAATCTGGGGTACGGGGTGCGCCGGGCCCGTGACGCGTACCGTGCTGCGGTCGACCGGGGGGCGGAACCGATGGAGGCGGCGGCTGCCGCGCTCGCCGAGGCGAAGCTGCTGCACCGGGAGGATGCGCAGGCCAGCGCGGAGATGGCGGCGTTCGGGCTCACGCTTCTCGATGAGCTGTTGCCGGGTGGCGGTCACCGGATCCTGACCCACTGCAACACCGGGGCGCTCGTCTCGGGTGGGGAGGGCACCGCGTTCGCGGTGGCCCGGTCGGCTCACCGTGCGGGCCGGTTGCGACGCCTGTGGGTGGACGAGACGCGTCCGCTTCTCCAGGGGGCGCGGCTGACGGCGTACGAGGCGGCGCGCAACGGGATGGCGTACACGCTCCTGACGGACAACGCGGCGGGTTCGCTCTTCGCGGCGGGGGAGGTGGACGCCGTACTGATCGGGGCGGACCGGATCGCGGCCGATGGTTCGGTGGCGAACAAGGTGGGGAGCTATCCGCTCGCTGTGCTCGCCAAGTACCACCATGTCCCGTTCATCGTGGTCGCCCCGACGACGACGATCGATCTGGAGACTGCGGACGGGGCGTCGATAGAGGTCGAGCAGCGGCCCGGGCAGGAGGTGACGGAGGTCACTGCTCCGCAGGTGGTGGTGGCGGGGGTGGAGAGCGGTGGTGGGATGCCGGTGGCCCCGCTGGGAACGCAGGCGTTCAACCCGGCCTTCGATGTCACTCCTCCGGAACTGGTGACGGCGATCGTCACCGAATGCGGTGCGCTGTCCCCGGTGACGGGGGAGGGGATCGCGGAGCTGTGCGCCAGGGCTCGGCGGGCGGGGGCGTAGGCCTTCATCGCGCCCGAGCAGGCGGCGGGGACGAGTTGCACGGCCGGCTGCCGGGCCAACTTCCCTTACACCGCTTCTGTTTCAAAGGGCAGGGTTTCGTGCCGAAGGATTCGCCGGGTCAGTTCGTCGGCGTGGACCTCACGGTGTGGCGTCACACCGCAGCCTTCTGGGCGGGCGGGCGGACGGACCGTCCGGGGATCGCCGTCCGCTCCACTACCGTGTGGGGGCGATGGGAGGCGGGATGCGGGTGGGGGATGCCGTGGCGGTCGGCCAGGGCTCGGGTCCACCGCAGTGGGTTTGACATCAATGCTTGACATCAACGTCGAGGGACGGCGACGGTCACACAGAGGCATCGGCGCACGTCGGCGCCGGTCAGTGAGACAGGTCACGCGTGTCTACGCAACGGAAATGAAAATGGGATGATGTCGATATGAAGGGACGCGTCCTTGTCGTCGATGACGACACCGCACTGGCCGAGATGCTCGGGATTGTGCTGCGTGGTGAAGGTTTCGAGCCGTCGTTCGTAGCGGACGGTGACAAGGCACTCGCGGCCTTCCGGGAGGCCAAGCCGGATCTGGTGCTGCTCGACCTCATGCTGCCCGGACGGGACGGCATCGAGGTGTGCCGGCTCATCAGGGCCGAGTCCGGGGTGCCCATCGTCATGCTCACGGCCAAGAGCGACACGGTCGATGTGGTTGTGGGGCTGGAGTCGGGGGCTGACGACTACATCGTCAAGCCGTTCAAGCCCAAGGAGCTGGTGGCCCGTATCCGGGCGCGGCTGCGCAGGTCGGAGGAGCCGGCGCCGGAGCAGTTGACCATCGGTGACCTGGTCATCGATGTGGCGGGGCACTCCGTGAAGCGGGACGGGCAGTCGATCGCCCTGACGCCGCTGGAGTTCGATCTGCTGGTCGCGCTGGCCCGTAAGCCGTGGCAGGTGTTCACCCGGGAAGTGCTTCTCGAACAGGTGTGGGGTTACCGGCATGCCGCGGACACCCGGCTGGTGAATGTGCATGTGCAGCGGCTGCGCTCCAAGGTCGAGCAGGACCCTGAGCGTCCGGAGATCGTGGTGACCGTCCGTGGTGTCGGTTACAAGGCAGGGCCGAGCTGACATGTCCGGCGGCAGCGCTGCTCCGAAGCCCGGTGAGCCGGGGGTCCGTGCGGGGCGGGCTGCCGGGCCCGGGCGTGCCTTCGCGGGGGTGAGCCGGCTGTTCCAGAGCGGCCGGCTGCTCCAGGACGGCTCGCCGGGCGGTCCCGTGCTGCGGCTGCTGGTGCGCTGGGTGCGACGTCCGCTGCTGCCCGCCGTGCGGTTGTGGCGGCGCAACATCCAGCTCCGGGTCGTCGCGGCGACGCTGCTGATGTCGCTGGGGGTGGTGCTGCTGCTCGGGTTCGTGGTCATCGGGCAGGTCCGCAACGGGCTGCTCGAAGCCAAGGAGAAGGCCGCGCAGAGCCAGGCGGCCGGCGGCTTCACCGTGGCCAAGGAGAAGGCCGACTCCCCGGCGGCGCTCGGCGGCCGGGACGGCGACGGGGAGAGCGGCCGGTCGGGCCGGAACTCCGTCAACTGGCGGTCGGACCTGGTCGAACAGCTCGCCAGTGGCGGTCCGGGGGCCTTCAACGTGGTCGCGCTGAGCCCCGACGGCCAGGACGCCGCGTCCACCAGCCGGGCGCCCCGGGTCTCCGGCGGGGTTGACTTCTCCAGCGTTCCCGCCGATCTGCGGACCGCGGTCGCGCAGGGCACCGGGACGTACGAGACGTACGCGCAGATCCGGTACACCCGGGCCACCGAGGACCGGGATCCGGAGCCGGGGCTGATCGTCGGCAAGCGGCTGAACGACGCCAACGGCAACGCGTACGAGCTGTATTACCTCTTCCCGCTGACGCAGGAGGAGCAGTCCCTCAATCTGGTCAAGGGCACGCTCGCCACGGCCGGGCTCTTCGTGGTCGTCCTGCTGGGCGCCATCGCCTGGCTGGTGGTGCGGCAGGTCGTGACCCCCGTACGGATGGCCGCGGGGATCGCCGAGCGGCTCTCCACGGGCCGGCTCCAGGAACGTATGAAGGTCACCGGCGAGGACGACATCGCCCGGCTCGGTGAGGCCTTCAACAAGATGGCGCAGAATCTCCAGCTCAAGATCCAGCAGCTGGAGGAACTCTCCCGGATGCAGCGGCGCTTCGTCTCCGACGTCTCGCACGAACTGCGCACCCCGCTGACGACCGTACGGATGGCCGCCGACGTCATCCACGAGGCGCGCGCCGACTTCGATCCGGTGACCGCGCGCTCCGCCGAACTGCTCGGGGACCAGCTCGACCGCTTCGAGTCGCTGCTCTCCGATCTGCTGGAGATCAGCCGCTTCGACGCGGGCGCGGCGGCCCTGGAGGCCGAGCCGATAGATCTGCGCGAGGTCGTACGCCGGGTGATCGGCGGCGCCGAGCCGCTGGCCGAGCGCAAGGGCAGCCGGATCCGGGTGCTCGGGGACGAGCAGCCCGTGGTCGCCGAGGCGGACGCCCGCCGGGTGGAGCGGGTCCTGCGCAATCTGGTCGTCAACGCCGTCGAGCACGGCGAGGGCCGGGATGTCGTCGTACGGCTCGGGGCGGCGGGCGGTGCCGTCGCGGTCGCCGTGCGCGACTACGGGGTGGGGCTCAAGCCGGGCGAGGCGACCCGCGTGTTCAACCGTTTCTGGCGGGCGGACCCGGCCCGTGCCCGGACCACGGGCGGCACCGGGCTCGGGCTGTCGATCGCCGTCGAGGACGCGCGGCTGCACGGCGGCTGGCTCCAGGCGTGGGGCGAGCCCGGCGGGGGCTCCCAGTTCCGGCTGACGCTGCCGCGTACGGCCGACGAGGCGCTCCGCGGCTCCCCCATACCGCTGGAGCCCGAGGACTCGCGGCGCAACCGGGAGAGCGGCGGGGCGCAGGAGCTGAAGGAGAGCGCTCACCGGCTGGCGAGCGTGCCGACACAGCCGCGGGTGGACCGTCCGCCGCTCCAGGCAGCGGCGGGACCGCCCGCACCGCCCCGGGCGGCCGCCGCGGTGGATCCCGCGGCGCTGCCGGGCAGCGGCGCCCGGGTGGTGGCACGGCCCGCGGGGGAGCGGTCCCCCGAGAGCGGTCCCCGGACCACCGAAGAATCCGAAGGATCCGCACCGTCGGCTCCGCAGCGGGAGGACACGATACGTGGGCGCTGACCGCCGTCGGTTCGGGCTGGGGAGGGTGGTGCGGCCGTCGGCCGCGCTCGGCGTGCTCGCCGTGTTGCTGGCCGGGTGCGCGTCGATCCCGGACAGCGGGGACGTGGAGCCGGTCAAGGCGTCCCCGCCCGGTGAGTCCCAGGTCCGGGTGTACGCCGTGCCGCCGCGCGAGAAGGCGGGGCCCGCCGAGATCGTCGACGGCTTCCTGGAGGCGATGACCAGTGACGATCCCGATTTCGCGATGGCCAGGAAGTATCTGACGCCCAAGGCGTCCCGCTCCTGGCAGCCGGGCGCCGGTACGACGGTGCTGCGCGCCGCACCGGACCCCGCGGTTCCGCAGGAGGCCTCCGGCTCGGAGAGCGGTGGTCTGACGTATCCGCTGTACGGCGACCGGATCGCCGACGTGGACTCCTCGCACGCCTATCAGCCGCTGGAGCCCACCGCGTACAACGGCAGCATCCACCTGGTGCGGCAGAACATCGGCGGCACCAAGGAGTGGCGGATCGACGGTCTGCCGCAGGGGCTGGTGCTCGGCGAGTCGGACTTCCAGCGCAACTACCGGTCGGTCAACAAGTACTACTTCGCCTCCGGGGAGAACTGGCTGGTCGCCGATCCGGTCTACATCCGGCAGCGCATAGACCCCACGACCCGGATGGATCCGGTCACGCAGGCGGTCAATGTGCTGCTCGACGGGCCGACGAACTGGCTGAAGAGGGTCGTCGACTCTCCGTTCCCCACCGGCACGGCGCTGCAGAAGGGCACCACGTCGCTGGAGTTCGACGACCGGAACGCGCTGAAGGTGCCGCTCAACGAGAAGGCGGCCAAGGCGGGACGCACGCAGTGCCGGAAGATGGCCGCGCAGCTCCTGTTCACACTCCGGGACCTCACGGCGACGCGGGTGGGGCAGGTCGAGCTGCTGGCCGACGGTTCCTCGCTCTGTGTGCTCAGTGGCGACCAGGCGGAGGAGTTCGCGCCGGACCGCACCACCGGCCGGCCCGACAACCCGTACTACGTGGACGACCGGGGGCGGCTGTCGCTGCTCCAGGCGGGCGGCGGCGAGAGCGTGGACCGGTCGCAGGTCATCGGGCCGCTGGGCAAGGGCGAGCTGAAGCTGGGCTGGGTCGGGGTGGCGCGCGACGAGAAGCACGCCGCCGGGGTCACCAAGGACGCCCAGTCGATGTACGTGTCATCGATCCTCGCGGACAGCGAGCCGGGCGATCCGCTGCTGACCAGCAAGGGGCCAGACACCGGACACCGGCTGTCGGCGCCGAGCTGGGACGGGCGGGGGGATCTGTGGATCGCCGACCGGGACCCGGCGGAGCCGCGCCTGCTGCGGTTCGCGGACGGCGCGGGTGAACCGCAGACGGTCACGGTCGACGGGCTGGGCGGCGCGCGTATCGAGGGGCTGCGGGTCTCGGCGGACGGGGTGCGGATCGCGTTGCTGCTGGCGAAGGACGGCAGGACCACGCTGCAGATCGGCCGAGTGGAGCGGCAGGGCTCCGGGGCCGATCCGGTGGTGTCCGTGGCGGAACTCCAGTCGGCGGCCCCGCAACTGGAGACGGTCACGGCGGTCTCCTGGGCCGGTCCGAGCAGGCTCGTGGTGGTCGGCAAGGAGCAGGGGGGCGTGCAGCAGGTCCGCTACCTGCAGACCGACGGGTCGACCTCGGCGTCGAGCGTGCTGCCCGGGCTCAACCAGGTGACGGCGATCGCCGCCGCGGACGACGACCAGCAGCCGGTGGTGGCCGACTCCGAGGACGCGGGGATCGTACGGCTGCCCACGGGGGCGAACTGGCAGACGATGGTCGAAGTGGGGTCGTCGCCCGTCTATCCGGGCTGACGTCCAGGGGCTTTCGCCTGGATCGTGCCGGGCTCGGGCGAGGGGCTGGAAACGGTCGGCCGATGAGGTGGAAACGGCTGGTTGCGGGGTTTGCGGGACCGAGTTGTCCACAGGGGTGGTCCCGTGCCTCCGAGGTTGGCACAGTGTGTCTCATGCGGGCGTGGTGGCGGGAGATCACCGGCCTGGTGCTGCCGGTCGCCTGTGGCGGGTGCGGAAGCCCCAGGACTCCTTTGTGCGAGCCGTGCGGCCGGGCGCTGTACGGGACGTGGCCGTGCCGGGTGCGGCCGGTGCCGGAGCCGCCGGGGCTTCCGGCCGTCCATGCCGCGGCTCCCTACGAGGACGCCGTACGGGCGGTTCTGCTGGCCCACAAGGAGCGCGGGGCGCTGGGGCTCGCCGCGCCGCTGGGGCAGGCTCTCGCGGGCGCTGTGCGGGCAGCGGCGCCGCCCGGCACGGGTGTGGGGCCGCTGCTGCTCGTACCGGTGCCGTCCACGCGGCGCGCGGTGGGGGCGCGGGGGCACGACGCGGGCCGCAGGGTCGCGCTGGCCGCCGCGGGAGAGCTGCGGCGTACGGGGCGGCAGTGCCGGGTCCTGCCGGTGCTGCGGCAGCGCCGGCCGGTCGCCGATCAGGCGGGCCTCGGCGCCCGGCAGAGACAGGCGAACCTTTCGGGGGCATTGGAGGTCGCCGTCGGGGGTACGCGGCTGCTGGAGGGCGGCCGGGTGGTACTGGTCGACGACCTCATGACGACCGGTGCGTCGCTCGCGGAAGGGGCGAGGGCACTGCGTGCCGCCATGGGCCCCGGCATTCCCGGATTCGTACCGGTGAGTGCCGCTGTCGTAGCCGCTCCGCCACTGTCTTTCGAAATAAATCGGAACTGACGGGGACCGTGCATCGTTGCAGGTGAACAGGGCAGGAAAAACCTGAACAGAGGTACGTGCCGGTAGCGGGTGCCGACATCCGTCCGGGAGGTCTATGTTCGGTTATGAGGAATGGCGCGAGCCGTGACTCGTCGAATGCACTGGTGTGCTCCGGCGCTTTTCAGACCCCCGGAAGTTTTGGGGAGTGGGGATCTCGCCGCTGGGGGAGGAGGAGGTGAAGTCGCCAAGTCCGAGGCTCCGGTGACTACCGGGGTCTGGTGCAACAAGGAGTGACTCCGCAGTGAGGCGGAGTGATCCGGGAACGGAGTTCTGCGTGGACATCGTCGTCAAGGGCCGTAAGACAGAGGTGCCCGAGCGGTTCCGCAAGCACGTGGCGGAGAAGCTGAAGCTGGAGAAGATCCAGAAGCTCGACGCCAAGGTGATCAGCCTCGATGTCGAGGTGTCCAAGGAGCCGAATCCGCGGCAGGCCGACCGCAGTGACCGGGTGGAGATCACCCTTCATTCGCGGGGCCCCGTGATCCGTGCGGAGGCGGCGGCCGCCGATCCGTACGCGGCGCTCGACCTGGCCACGGGCAAGTTGGAGGCGCGGCTGCGCAAGCAGCACGAGAAGCGTCACAACCGGCGGGGCAACGGCCGGTTGTCGGCAGCCGAAGTAGTCGATGTCGTCCCTGGCGTGGCCCAGTTGAACGCGAACGGCGCGACCGCGGTGCAGGAGGCCCGGGACGCCGTGCCGACCACCATGATCGGCACGCTTGAGGTGCAGGGCGAAGGCCCCCTGGTGGTCCGTGAGAAGACCCATGTTGCCGCACCGATGACCCTCGATCAGGCGCTCTACGAGATGGAGCTGGTCGGCCACGACTTCTATCTCTTCGTCGATTCCGACACCAAGGAACCCAGCGTCGTCTACCGGCGCCACGCCTACGACTACGGCGTCATTCATCTTCGGACGGACCCGCTGGCCGGCTCGGAGGCGGGCGGCGCCGGCGGCGCTCTCGGCGGCTGAGACCGTCCCGAACGGCTGAGACCGTCCTGAGGGGCCGAGACGCCCCGAACGGCTGACACCGTCCTCGACGGCCGACACCGGCGGCCGGAGCGGCGGTTACACCTGGCGGTACGGCCGGCACACCGGCCGGACCGCTCGAATCCAGCCGGAAAAGAGGCCGGAATTCTACGCCCGATGGTGTCCCCGGGCGCTCGTAGAGCCCCTGGGGGCGCCTTGGCGCGTCCTGAGGACGACCCCTCGGCCGCGCGGGCATGAAATCATGGAGGCGCACGCCAACAAGTGGTCTGCGAACTGCGGTTGGCCGGCTCTCATGAATGCGGGCCCCGGCCTTCAGGGGGAGGAACGATGGCGGACAGCTTCGGACCGGTGCATCACGCCAGTGGGGCCGGCGGCGCGCTCGGCGGCGCCGACGCCGACGCGGAGCGGGGCGGCTCGCGGCCGGAGCCGATCCGGGTCCTCGTCGTGGACGACCACGCGCTCTTCCGCCGCGGGCTGGAGATCGTCCTCGCGCAGGAGGAGGACATCCAGGTCGTCGGGGAGGCCGGTGACGGAGCCGAGGCCGTCGACAAGGCCGCGGACCTGCTGCCCGACATCGTGCTGATGGACGTCAGGATGCCCAAGCGCGGCGGCATCGAGGCGTGCACCTCCATCAAGGAGGTGGCTCCCAGCGCCAAGATCATCATGCTGACGATCAGCGACGAGGAGGCCGACCTCTACGACGCGATCAAGGCGGGCGCCACCGGCTATCTCCTCAAGGAGATCTCCACCGACGAGGTCGCCACCGCGATCCGCGCCGTGGCCGACGGTCAGTCGCAGATCAGCCCGTCCATGGCGTCCAAGCTGCTCACCGAGTTCAAGTCGATGATCCAGCGCACCGACGAGCGCAGGCTCGTGCCGGCGCCCCGGCTGACCGAGCGCGAGCTGGAGGTCCTGAAGCTGGTGGCCACGGGCATGAACAACCGGGACATCGCCAAGGAGCTGTTCATCTCGGAGAACACCGTGAAGAACCATGTCCGCAACATCCTGGAGAAGCTTCAGCTCCACTCCAGGATGGAGGCCGTGGTCTACGCGATGCGCGAGAAGATCCTCGAAATCCGCTGACCCCGCGGTCGCGCTCCCCGTCACCCCGCGTCGGTGAGCGCCCGGGCCAGCGGGCCGCGCAGCTCGGGCGGGTCGACGCGCTCCACCCGTACATCCGAGCAGCCGACCCATTCCGCCGCCTCCCGCAGCGCCGTCGCCATGGGGGAGACGCCCTTCGGGGTGTCCAGGGAGACCTGCTTGGCCACCAGAGTCTTCCCCTCGCGCGCCGGGTCGACCCGGCCGAGCAGCCGGCCGCCGGAGAGCAGCGGCATCGCGAAGTAGCCGTATATCCGCTTCGGCTTGGGGACGTACGCCTCCAGCCGGTGGGTGAAGCCGAAGATCCGCTCGGTGCGGGCCCGCTCCCAGATGAGGGAGTCGAACGGCGACAGCAGCGTCGTACGGTGCCGGCCGCGTGGGGTGGTGGCCAGCGCCGCCGGGTCCGCCCAGGCGGGCTTCGCCCAGCCCTCGACGCTCACCGGCACCAGCCCCGAATCCGCGATCACCGCGTCGACCTGCTCGCCCTTGAGGCGGTGGTAGTCCGCGATGTCGGCGCGCGTCCCCACTCCCAGTGACCGGCCCGCGAGCGCCACCAGACGGCGCAGGCACTCCGTGTCGTCCAGGTCGTCATGGAGGAGGGCGGCCGGGACGGCGCGCTCCGCGAGGTCGTACACCCGCTTCCAGCTCCGCCGGCCGGTGCACACCACCTCGCCGTACATCAGCGCGCGCTCCACGGCGACCTTCGCCTCGGACCAGTCCCACCACGGCCCGCCGTTCTTGGCGCCGCCCAGCTCCGTGGCGGTCAGCGGGCCCTCCGTGCGCAACTGCTTGATCACCGCGTCGTACGCCCCGTCCGCCAGCTCGTGGTACCACTGCGGGCGGGCGCGGTAGGCGCGGCGGCGGAAGGCGAAGTGCGGCCACTCCTCGATGGGCAGCACGCAGGCCGCGTGGGACCAGTACTCGAAGGCGTGCGGCTCGGCCGGCGACCCCCCGTCGGGCGCGGGCGGCGTCCAGTAGGCGTCCTCGACCGTCCTGCGGCCCACCCCGCCCAGCCGTGCGTACGGAATCAGCTCGTGCGACCGGGCGAGCACCGAGATCGTGTCGAGCTGGACGGCGCCGAGATGGCGCAGCACCCCCCGGACGCCGCCGCGCCGGTCGGGGGCGCCGAGGAACCCCTGGGCGCGCAGCGCGATACGGCGGGCCTCGTCGGCGGACAGCTCGGCGGTGGCGGGCGGCACAGTCGTCATGGTCCGCACGATAGACGGCGGCACTGACAATGGGCCCGGGAGGCCGGAGGCTCAGCTCCGGGCGGGCAGGTACGGGTGGGTGCCGGGCAGCCGCAGGTCCGAGGGGAGCAGGGAGCCGACCCAGGCGTCCCGCAGGGTGTCCCGCTGGAGGAGGGCCGCGCGGAGCACGCCCTCCATCACGAAACCGGCCTTCTCGGCGACGGCCCGTGAGCCCGCGTTGCCGACCTCGGCGCGCCACTCCAGCCGCTGCGCGCCCAGGGCCGTGAAGGCCCAGCGGGCCACGGCCGTCACGGCTTCCGTGGTGTAGCCGCGTCCGCGGTGCTCCTTCGCCGTCCAGTAGCCGATCTCCCAGGTGCCGGTCTGGCAGTGTGTGTTGACGGCGCCGAGGAGGGGGCCGCCGCCGAGGGGCAGGACGCCGAAGGTGCAGATGGTCCCGGAGCGCCAGCCGTCCGCCGCCAGCCGCTCGACGAAGTGTTCGGCGTGCTCGCGTTCGTACGGGGTGGGGAGGGAGATCCAGCGCTGTATGCCGGGGTCCTGGCAGATCGTGTGCACGGCGTCGATGTCGTCGGGGGTGAGGGCGCGCAGCAGCAGGCGCTCGGTGGTGAGCGTGACGGGTTCCATGGGCGGATTCTGCTGAGCCGGGCGATCCGGGACGAATGCTTTTCCGGTCGGCACCGGCACCTTCCGCGGGTCCCGCGCGTTCATATATGCGGGCGGCGGCAGACCCGCGCGGCGGCGGCCTCCCGGCGTGGCCGAGTCCTCGCTTACGATGGCCGTTGCGGTGGGGCCCGCCTGCCGTGCCCGCGCCCGTGTCCGATTCCGACCCACGTGCCAGGCCCGACCGGCAAGGAGACCAGCCTCAGTGTCCGTCTTCAACAAGCTCATGCGTGCAGGCGAAGGCAAGATCCTGCGCAAACTGCACCGCATCGCGGACCAGGTCAACTCTATCGAAGAGGACTTCGTCAACCTCTCCGACGCCGAGTTGCGGGCGCTCACCGCCGAGTACAAAGAGCGGTACGCCGATGGCGAGAGCCTGGACGACCTGCTTCCCGAAGCGTTCGCGACCGTCCGTGAGGCGGCCAAGCGCGTCCTCGGCCAGCGTCACTACGACGTACAGCTCATGGGTGGCGCCGCGCTGCACCTCGGCTATGTCGCGGAGATGAAGACCGGTGAGGGCAAGACCCTCGTCGGCACACTGCCCGCGTATCTGAACGCGCTGTCCGGCAAGGGCGTCCACCTGATCACGGTGAACGACTACCTGGCCGAGCGTGACTCCGAGCTGATGGGCCGCGTCCACAACTTCCTGGGACTCAAGGTCGGCTGCATCATGGCGAACATGTCGCCCGCGCAGCGCCGTGAGCAGTACGCGTGCGACATCACGTACGGCACGAACAACGAGTTCGGCTTCGACTACCTGCGCGACAACATGGCGTGGTCCCAGGACGAGCTGGTCCAGCGCGGCCACAACTTCGCCGTGGTCGACGAGGTCGACTCGATCCTGGTCGACGAGGCCCGTACGCCGCTGATCATCTCCGGCCCCGCCGACCAGGCCACGAAGTGGTACGGCGACTTCGCCAAGCTGGTCAGGCGCCTCACCAGGGGCGAGGCGGGCAACCCGCTCAAGGGCATCGAGGAGACCGGCGACTACGAGGTCGACGAGAAGAAGCGCACGGTCGCGATCCACGAGCCCGGGGTCGCCAAGGTCGAGGACTGGCTCGGCATCGACAACCTGTACGAGTCGGTGAACACCCCGCTCGTCGGTTATCTGAACAACGCCATCAAGGCCAAGGAACTCTTCAAGAACGACAAGGACTATGTCGTCATCGACGGCGAAGTCATGATCGTCGACGAGCACACCGGCCGTATCCTCGCCGGCCGCCGCTACAACGAGGGCATGCACCAGGCGATCGAGGCGAAGGAAGGGGTGGACATCAAGGACGAGAACCAGACCCTCGCCACGATCACCCTGCAGAACTTCTTCCGTCTCTACGGCAAGCTCTCCGGCATGACCGGTACGGCCATGACCGAGGCCGCCGAGTTCCACCAGATCTACAAGCTGGGCGTCGTGCCGATCCCGACGAACCGGCCGATGGTCCGTATGGACCAGTCCGACCTGATCTACCGCACCGAGGTCGCCAAGTTCGCGGCGGTCGTGGACGACATCGCGGAGAAGCACGAGAAGGGCCAGCCGATCCTGGTCGGCACGACCTCCGTCGAGAAGTCCGAGTACCTCTCGCAGCAGCTCAGCAAGCGCGGTGTGCAGCACGAGGTGCTGAACGCCAAGCAGAACGACCGCGAGGCGACGATCGTCGCCCAGGCGGGCCGCAAGGGCGCCGTCACCGTCGCGACGAACATGGCCGGCCGTGGTACGGACATCAAGCTCGGCGGCAACCCCGACGACCTGGCGGAGGCGGAGCTGCGCCAGCGCGGCCTGGACCCCGTCGAGCACGTCGAGGAGTGGTCGGCGGCGCTGCCCGCCGCGCTGGAGAAGGCCGAGCAGGCCGTCAAGGCGGAGTTCGAGGAGGTCAAGGAGCTGGGCGGGCTCTACGTCCTGGGCACCGAGCGCCACGAGTCGCGCCGTATCGACAACCAGCTCCGCGGCCGCTCCGGCCGTCAGGGCGACCCGGGCGAGTCCCGCTTCTACCTGTCGCTCGGCGACGACCTGATGCGGCTGTTCAAGGCGCAGATGGTCGAGCGTGTGATGTCCATGGCGAACGTGCCGGACGACGTCCCCATCGAGAACAAGATGGTGACGCGCGCCATCGCCTCCGCGCAGTCCCAGGTCGAGCAGCAGAACTTCGAGACCCGTAAGAACGTCCTGAAGTACGACGAGGTCCTGAGCCGGCAGCGCGAGGTCATCTACGGCGAGCGCCGGCGCGTCCTGGAGGGCGAGGACCTGCAGGAGCAGGTGCGCCACTTCATGGACGACACGATCGACGCGTACATCCAGGCGGAGACCGTCGAGGGCTTCGCCGAGGAGTGGGACCTGGACCGGCTGTGGGGCGCTTTCAAGCAGCTCTACCCGACGAAGGTCACCGTCGACGAGCTGGAGGACGCGGCCGGCGACCGTGCCGGGATCACCGCCGAGTTCATCTCGGAGTCCATCAAGGACGACATCTACGCCCAGTACGGGGAGCGGGAGAACCAGCTCGGCTCGGACATCATGCGTGAGCTGGAGCGCCGCGTGGTGCTCTCCGTCCTGGACCGCAAGTGGCGTGAGCACCTCTACGAGATGGACTACCTCCAGGAGGGCATCGGCCTGCGGGCGATGGCGCAGAAGGACCCGCTGGTCGAGTACCAGCGTGAGGGCTTCGACATGTTCAACGCCATGATGGAGGGCATCAAGGAGGAGTCCGTCGGCTACCTGTTCAACCTGGAGGTCCAGGTCGAGCAGCAGGTCGAGGAGGTCCCGGTGCAGGACTCCGCCGAGCGCACGTCGCTCGACAAGAAGGAGGACGCGGTGGCCGCGGGCACCGCGCGCCCGGAGATCCGCGCGAAGGGGCTCGAAGCGCCGCAGCGGCCCGACCGGCTGCACTTCTCCGCCCCCACGGTGGACGGCGAGGGAGGCATCGTCGAGGGCGACTTCCAGAGCGCGGAGGGTCCGACGCGCTCCACGTCGGACGGGATGACGCGGGCCGAGCGCCGCAAGGCGCAGAAGAGCGCGCCCGGCGGACGCCGCCGCAAGAAGTAGGGCGAGGGGCCGGACCGCCGGCCGCCGCAGGGGCCGGGGCGCGCACACACGTGGTGCGCGCCCCGGCCTTTCGCTGTCGCGCGAGCGCCGGGCGGTCTCGGGGCGGTTGGTCGCGGTCCGGGCGGTCGCGGGGCGGGTGGTCATGAGCCGGTGCTCACGCGTCGGTGGTGACACGTTCGCCGCCGACCTCGACCGCGGCGCAGCGCCAGCGCAGGTCGGTGCTCCGCTCCAGCCGGAAGGCCAGGGCGCGGACCTGCTCGCCCGCGGCGACACTGGCGGACGCCTCGACCACGCCGGGCCTCGGCTGGGAGTAGCGGCAGGTGCGGATCACCGGGCGGACGCCCCTGGCCCTGAGCGGGGTGCCCGGCGCGAGCCGGACGAGCTGTTCGTACGCCTCGCCGACGGTCTGGCCGAGCATCCAGTGCACGGGCCGGTGGCCGCTGAGGACGGCGAGCAGCCGCTCCGCGAACAGCTCGTGCGGCGGGACGTGCCGGCGCCGCTGCGGGCGTACGGCGCCGGGCCTGCGCGGGTCGCGGCGGCCCGGCGGCCTGGACCCGGTGGTGCTGGCGCTGGAGGGAGTGGAGGAAGTGGTCCTGTTCACGCAGATCGCCCCCGTTCTGCCCGCCCGGTCGGATACCGGTCGGTAACTTCTGTTGGGGGACCTTTTACGGGCCCTTGGGGTGACGCCGCAAGGAGGGGGCGCGGGCGGGACATGGGGTGGTGAAATCACCTATCCGGGTGATCGCCGGTCGGTGCGGGGCCTGGTGGCACGGGCGCGCACGGTTCCCGGTGGACGTCTGGGAGCCCCATCAGCGTCACCCCGAAGAGGGACGGGGCCACGTATCCTTAGGTGTTCTCCCGTCGACGAAAGCGGCCATGCCATGCGTGTCTACGTCCCCCTGACGCTGCCCGGTCTCGCAGAGGCGCACAAGACGGGTGAGCTGGGGCCCGGACCGCTGGCGGCGTACGCGGTCACCCCGGGGCTGCGGGAGTGGTACGTCTCGGACGACATCGAGGAACTGGAGTACGCCGCGCTCAACCGGGCCGCCGCCGCCTCGCTGCGGCTGATCGCCGCGGACCCGGCCGCGGCCCGCCGCCGGGTGGTCGTCGCGGCGGACGTACCGGACCGGGAGGCCGTCTCCGACCCCGACCTGCGGCTGGACGCCTCCTCGCTCGGCGAGGTGCGGATCGCGGCGGCGATCGCGCTGACGAAGGCGGCGGCCGTGCACGTGGACTCCGACGACGCGGACGCCGATGTGACGGCAGCGGCGGCGGCGCTGGGCGCCGCGGACCACGGGGACGACGACGCGCGGTTCACGGTGGACGGCGCGGAGGACCACGAACTGCTCTGGTTCGGGATCCAGGAGATCCCGAATCTCATCGCCTGACCGCCTGACCGCCGAGGGGTGTTGTCAGACCCGCCCGGTACGGTTCTGGGCATGGGGAAGCAGAACACGCACCTGGTGTGGGACTGGAACGGCACGATCCTCGACGACATGCGCGCGGTCATCGGGGCGACCAACGCGGCCTTCGCGGAGATAGGGCTGGCGCCGATCACGCTCGACCGCTACCGGGAGCTGTACTGCGTGCCCATCCCGCGCTTCTACGAGCGGCTCATGGGGCGCCTGCCGAGCGACGCCGAGTGGGTCGTCATGGACGAGACGTTCCACCGCCACTACACGGAGCGGCGCGACGGGTGCGGGCTGACGCGCGGCGTCGAGGAACTGCTCGCGGGGTGGGCGCTCGCGGGCGGCAGCCAGTCGCTGCTGAGCATGTACGGGCACGAACACCTCGTCCCGACGGTGCGGGGCTTCGGGATCGAGCGCCACTTCCTGCGGGTCGACGGCCGCAGGGGCCCGTCGGGTGGCAGCAAGGCCCTGCATCTGGAGCGCCATCTGACCGCGCTGGCCGAGTCGGACGTGGCGGGCGTGGGGGCCGGAAGGATATCCGCCGACCGTACGGTGGTGATCGGCGACGCGGTCGACGACGCGGTGGCGGCGGCGCATGTGGGGGCACGCGCCGTGCTCTACACCGGCGGCTCCAACAGTCGGGCCACTCTGGAGTCGGTGGGCGTCCCGGTCGTGGACACCCTGGAGGAAGCGGTGGCGCTCGCCCGGGATCTGGCATAGCCCTCCCAAGGCCGCACACGGGACTTCGGAACGGACTGTCCATGTCCGATCCGGTCCGATCCCGTCCGATCCGATCCGGTCTGATCCAAACGAGATGTCCTAGGTCACCGGGGCCTTCGCGCGCAGCACGGTGAGGAACGCGCGCATCCAGGCCGGGTGGTCGGGCCAGGCGCGGGAGGAGATCAGGGTGCCGTCCACCACCGCCTCCGCGTCCTGGAACGTCGCTCCCGCCGACTGCATGTCGATCTCCAGCGCCGGATAGGCCGTGACCCTGCGGCCGGCGAGTTCACCGATCGCCGCCGTCAGCAGCGGGCCGTGGCAGATCTGTGCCACCGGTTTGTCCGCGTCGAAGAAGGACTTGAGGATCTTGCGCAGCTCCGCGTCGCCGCGCAGGTATTCGGGGGCCCGGCCGCCCGGGATGACCAGGGCCGCGTACTCCGTCGGGTCGACCTCGGAGAACGCCAGGTCGGCGGGGAAGGTGTAACCGGGCTTCTCGGTGTAGGTGTCGAAGCCCGGCTCGAAGTCGTGGACCACGAACCGGAGTTTTTTCCGGGAAGGAGCGGCGATATGGACCTCGTACCCCTCCTCGCGCAGGCGCTGGTACGGATAGAGGACTTCGAGGGACTCGGCGGCGTCGCCGGTGACGATCAGGACCTTGGCTGCCATGGCTGCTCCCGGGAAGGATGGGGCGGTCTGTCCACCTGTCGACCAGTCTGCCCACCCGTGCCGTCCCCGTCCGTGAGACCGCACGAGAGGGCCGTCCGTGTCCCCCCGGGCCACCCCATGGGCCTGTCCGAAGTGGCCAATTCGGAGCCTTGCATTTGTACACAAGCGGCTCATGACGGAGCCTGGGTGGAGGGCGATAGCCTTGTGCCCGTGATCAGCGCGATACGCCGTGGGGGCAGCGAAGCCCCCGGCCTGCGCCCGGAGCGCCAGCGCGCCCGGGCGACCGCCGCTCACCCGGGACATGGACCACGTCGGCGTCGTCCGCCGGTCGCGGCAGCGGACGCGGGACGACTGCCAAAATTGGTCAATAAGGCCCCGGACATCTCTCATCGCGGCATAACGTCGACCCAGACCGGAAACCCCGCGTCGTGGCGTTGTGTCGCTTCCTTCACCTACGTCACGCAACGGCGCGCGACAGGAGCCAGAGGACATGCAGACCAAGCTGGACGAAGCCAAGGCCGAGCTGCTCGAACAGGCGGCCCGGGCCGCTGAGAACAGCCCGGTGGGGGGTGCCGGGGGGCTGGGGGGCGGCCTCCGGAAGGATGCGGCCGGCCCGCCCGGGGACGGGGACGGGGACGGCGCCGACCGCGCCGCGGTCCTCGCGTACCTCCAGCGCTACTACCTGCACACGGCCCCGGAGGACCTCGCGGGCCGCGACTCCACCGATGTCCTCGGTGCCGCGCTCTCGCACTACCGGCTCGCCGGGAACCGCCCGCAGGGGACGGCGAGCGTACGGGTCCACACCCCCACGGTCGAGGAGAACGGCTGGACGTGCAGCCACTCCGTGGTGGAGGTCGTCACCGACGACATGCCCTTCCTCGTGGACTCCGTCACCAACGAACTCTCCCGGCACGGCCGCGGCATCCACGTCGTGATCCACCCGCAGATCACCGTGCGCCGTGATGTCACCGGCAAGCTGATCGAGGTGCTCCCCGAGGGGATCGACGCCTCGGCCGAGCGCCCCCACGACGCGCTCACCGAGTCCTGGATCCATGTCGAGGTGGACCGCGAGAGCGACCGCGCCGACCTCCGGCAGATGACCGCCGACCTGCTGCGCGTTTTGTCCGACGTCCGCGAGACCGTCGAGGACTGGGAGAAGATGCGCGAGGCCGCGCTGCGCATCGCCGAGGAGCTGCCCGGCGAGCCGACCGCGGACGACCTGCGCGAACAGGAGGTCGAGGAGGCCCGCGAGCTGCTGCGCTGGCTCGCCGCCGACCACTTCACCTTCCTCGGCTACCGCGAGTACCAACTGACGGACAGCGACGCCCTGTCCGCCGTCCCCGGGACCGGACTCGGCGTGCTGCGCTCCGACCCGCACCACGGCGCCGACGACGACCACCCGGTCAGTCCCTCCTTCAGCCGGCTGCCCGCCGACGCCCGGGCCAAGGCCCGCGAGCACAAGCTGCTGATCCTCACCAAGGCCAACAGCCGCGCCACGGTCCACCGGCCCAGCTATCTCGACTACGTCGGGGTGAAGAAGTTCGACGACAAGGGCAACGTCGTCGGCGAACGCCGCTTCCTCGGGCTGTTCTCCTCGGCCGCGTACACCGAGTCCGTACGCCGGGTCCCGGTGATCCGGCGCAAGGTCGCCGAGGTCCTGGAGGGCGCCGGCTTCTCGCCCAACAGCCATGACGGCCGCGATCTGCTCCAGATCCTGGAGACCTACCCGCGCGACGAGCTGTTCCAGACGCCCGTCGACGAACTGCGCTCCATCGTCACCAGCGTGCTCTACCTCCAGGAGCGCCGCAGGCTGCGGCTCTACCTCCGCCAGGACGAGTACGGGCGCTACTACTCCGCCCTCGTCTACCTGCCCCGCGACCGCTACACCACCGGGGTCCGGCTGCGGCTGGTCGACATCCTCAAGGAGGAGCTGGGCGGCACCAGCGTCGACTTCACCGCGTGGAACACAGAATCGATCCTCTCCCGGCTGCACTTCGTCGTCCGGGTCCCCCGGGGCACCGAGCTGGCCAAGCTCACCGACGCCGACACGGAGCGGATCGAGGCCCGCCTCGTGGCCGCGGCCCGCTCCTGGGCCGACGCGTTCGGCGAGGCGCTGAACGCCGAGTGCGGCGAGGAGCGCGCCGCCGAACTGCTCCGCAAGTACGGCAGCGCCTTCCCCGAGGGCTACAAGGCCGACCACTCCCCGCGGGCCGCGGTCGCCGACCTGGTCCACCTCGAAGCGCTCGACCAGAAGGAGAAGGACTTCTCCCTCTCCCTGTACGAGCCGGTCGGCGCGGGCCCCGGCGAGCGGCGCTTCAAGATCTACCGCACCGGCGAACAGGTCTCCCTCTCGGCCGTCCTTCCCGTGCTCCAGCGGCTCGGCGTCGAGGTCGTCGACGAGCGGCCGTACGAGCTGCGCTGCACGGACCGTACCCACGCCTGGATCTACGACTTCGGCCTGCGGCTGCCCCAGGGCGGCACCGGCGGCGGCGACTACCTCACCGAGGACGACCGCGAGCGCTTCCAGCACGCCTTCGCCGCCGTGTGGACCGGAGCCGCGGAGAACGACGGCTTCAACTCCCTCGTCCTGCGGGCCGGTCTGGACTGGCGCCAGGCGATGGTGCTGCGCGCGTACGCCAAGTACCTGCGCCAGTCGGGATCGACCTTCAGCCAGGAGTACATGGAGGACACCCTCCGCTCCAACGTGCACACCACCCGGCTGCTGATCTCCCTCTTCGAGGCCCGCATGTCGCCCGGCCGCCAGCGCGCCGGCACGGAGCTGACCGAGGCCATGCTGGAGGAGCTGGACGGCGCCCTCGACCAGGTCGCGAGCCTGGACGAGGACCGGATCCTGCGCTCCTTCCTCACCCTCATCAAGGCCACGCTGCGGACCAACTTCTTCCAGCGGACCAGCAGCGGCGAGCAGCACCGCTACGTGTCGATGAAGTTCGACCCGCAGGCCATCCCCGACCTCCCCGCGCCCCGCCCCGCCTACGAGATCTGGGTCTACTCCCCGCGCGTCGAGGGGGTCCACCTGCGCTTCGGCAAGGTCGCCCGCGGCGGGCTGCGCTGGTCGGACCGGCGGGAGGACTTCCGTACGGAGATCCTCGGCCTGGTCAAGGCGCAGATGGTCAAGAACACCGTGATCGTGCCGGTCGGCGCCAAGGGCGGCTTCGTCGCCAAGCAGCTGCCCGACCCGGCCGCCGACCGGGACGCCTGGCTCGCCGAGGGCATCGCCTCGTACAAGATCTTCATCTCGGCGCTGCTCGACATCACGGACAACATGGTCGCGGGCGAGGTCGTGCCGCCCGCCGATGTCGTACGCCACGACGAGGACGACACGTATCTCGTCGTCGCCGCGGACAAGGGCACCGCGAGCTTCTCCGACATCGCCAACGAGGTCGCGGTCTCCTACAACTTCTGGCTCGGGGACGCCTTCGCCTCCGGCGGCAGCGCGGGTTACGACCACAAGGGCATGGGCATCACGGCCCGCGGCGCCTGGGAGTCCGTGAAGCGGCACTTCCGCGAGCACGGCCACGACACCCAGACCGAGGACTTCACCGTCGTCGGCGTCGGCGACATGTCCGGTGACGTCTTCGGCAACGGCATGCTGCTCTCCGAGCACATCCGGCTGGTCGCGGCCTTCGACCACCGGCACATCTTCCTCGACCCGCGCCCCGACGCGGCCACCTCGTACGCCGAGCGCCGCCGGCTCTTCGAGCTGCCGCGCTCCTCCTGGGCCGACTACGACAAGGGGCTGCTGTCGCCGGGCGGCGGGATCCACCCCCGTACGGCCAAGTCGATCCCCGTCAACGCGCATGTCCGCGAGGCCCTCGGCATCGAACCCGGCATCACCAAGCTGACCCCCGCCGAGCTGATGAAGACGATCCTCCAGGCCCCGGTCGACCTGCTGTGGAACGGCGGGATCGGTACGTACGTGAAGGCGTCCACCGAGACGGACGCGGACGTCGGCGACAAGGCCAACGACGCGATCCGCGTCAACGGCGAGGACCTGCGGGTCAAGGTCGTCGGAGAGGGCGGCAACCTGGGGCTGACCCAGCTCGGCCGGATCGAGTTCGCCCGGCGCGGCGCCGGCGGCGCGGGCGGCGACGTCAATACCGACGCCATCGACAACAGCGCGGGCGTGGACACCTCCGACCACGAGGTGAACATCAAGATCCTGCTCAACGGTCTCGTCACCGAAGGGGACATGACCGTCAAGCAGCGCAACAAGCTCCTCGCCGAGATGACCGACGAGGTCGGCGCGCTCGTCCTGCGCAACAACTACGCGCAGAACACCGCACTCGCCAACGCCCAGGCGCAGGCGCCCTCCCTCCTCCACGCCCACCAGCGCTTCATGCGCCGGCTGGTCCGCGACGGACACCTCGACCGGGCGCTGGAATTCCTCCCCGCCGACCGCCAGATCCGGGAACTCCTCAACTCCGGCAGGGGCCTCTCCCAGCCCGAACTCGCCGTGCTGCTCGCCTACACCAAGATCACGGCGGCGGAGGAGCTGATCCACACCGAGCTCCCGGACGACCCGCACCTGCGCGCGCTGCTGTACGCGTACTTCCCGCAGCAGCTCCGCGAGCAGTTCGCCGAGCAGATCGAGGCGCACGCGCTGCGCCGCGAGATCATCACGACGGTCCTGGTCAACGACACCGTCAACACCGGCGGTTCGACCTTCCTGCACCGGCTGCGAGAGGAGACCGGCGCGTCGACCGAGGAGATCGTACGGGCGCAGGCCGCGGCCCGGGAGATCTTCGGGCTGAACGGGGTGTGGGACGCCGTCGAGGCGCTGGACAACCAGGTCCCGGCGGACGTCCAGACCCGGATCAGGCTCCACTCGCGCCGGCTCGTCGAGCGCGGCACGCGCTGGCTGCTGGGCAACCGGCCGCAGCCGCTGGAGATCGCGGGGACGATCGAGTTCTTCGCGGCGGGCGTCGAGCGGGTCTGGGCCCAGCTCCCGACGATGCTGCGCGGCCCGGAGCTGGAGTGGTACCAGGCCATCGTCGCGGAGCTGACCGACGCCGGGGTCCCCGAGGAGCTGGCCCTGCGGGTCGCCGGGTTCTCGTCCGTCTTCCCGGCGCTCGACATCGTCGCCATCGCGGACCGTACGGAGCAGGACCCGCTGGCCGTCGCCGAGGTGTACTACGACCTCGGCGACCGGCTGCGGATCAGCCGGCTCATGGACCGGATCGTGGAGCTGCCGCGGGCCGACCGCTGGCAGTCCATGGCCCGCGCCTCGATCCGTGAGGACCTGTACGCGGCGCACGCCGGGCTGACGTCGGACGTCCTGACGGTGGGCGACGGCAGCGCGACGCCCGAGGAGCGGTTCGCGGCATGGGAGCGGAAGAACGCCGCGATCCTGAGTCGCTCCCGTGCCACGCTCGACGAGATCCAGGGCTCGGACGCGTTCGACCTGGCGAACCTCTCGGTCGCGATGCGCACGATGCGGACCCTGCTGCGCACGCACCGCTGACGGCGGGGCGGTCAGGATGCGTGAGAGGCGCCCGGCTCGTGGTGAGCCGGGCGCCCCTCGGCGCGCGCCGTGACTACTTCTTCCGGTTCCCGCCGGCGTTCGTGAACTCCTCGTACGCCGCGACGACCTCCCGTGCCGAGCCGTCCATCCGCAGCGTGCCCGACTCCAGCCACAGCGCCCGGTCGCAGGTCTCCAGGATGGACTTGTTGCTGTGGCTGACGAGGAAGACGGTGCCGGCCTCCTCGCGCAGCGCGGTGATGCGCTCCTGGCTGCGCCGCTGGAACCGGGCGTCGCCGGTGGAGAGCGCCTCGTCGATCAGGAGTACGTCATGGCTCTTGGCGGCGGCGATCGAGAAGCGCAGCCGGGCGCCCATGCCCGAGGAGTACGTCCGCATCGGCAGCGAGATGAAGTCGTCCTTCTCGTTGATGCCGGAGAACTCCACGATGCCCTCGTAACGCTCCCGGACCTGCTCGCGCGTCATGCCCATGGCCAGCCCGCCGAGGATGACGTTGCGTTCGCCGGTCAGGTCGTTCATCAGCGCCGCGTTGACGCCGAGCAGCGAGGGCTGGCCTCGGGTGAAGACCCGGCCCCGGCTGGGCGGCAGCAGGCCCGCGATGGCTTTGAGCAGCGTCGACTTGCCGGAGCCGTTGGAGCCGATGAGGCCGATCGCCTCGCCCTTGTACGCGGCGAAGCTGACGCCCCGGACCGCGTGCACCTCGCGCGCGCCGGGGGCGGAGCGCCGGGAGAGGATCCGGCTCAGGGCGGAGGTGGCGCTGCCCTTGCCGCCCTTGGTGCCGTGGACGGTGTAGGTGATGTGGACGCCGTCGACGACGACGGTGGGAACCGGCTCGGTCACCGCGTCCGGAGCCGGGGCCCCGTCCGGCGTCGGGGGGCGTTCCGTGTACGTATCAGCCACGTCCGTACTCCTCTTCGGCCTTCCAGAAGAACAGGAACCCGCCCACACCGGCCACCAGCGCCCAGCCGGCGGCGACGGCCCAGACGTGCGGGGGAAGCTGGGCGGAGGTGAAGCTCTCGACGAGCGCGAAGCGCATCAGGTCGATGTAGACGGCGGCGGGATTGCACTGCAGCGCCACCGTGACGAGGTGCGGCACGTTCTCGCCCTTCGTCACCCGGTCCACGCTCCACATCACACCGGAGACGTACATCCAGGTGCGCAGCAGGAAGGGCATGAGCTGGGAGATGTCCGGGGTCCTGGCCGCCAGCCGGGCCAGCACCATCGAGATCCCGGTGTTGAACACGGCCTGGAGGGCGAGGGCGGGCACCGCGAGCAGCCAGCTGATGCCGGGGTACTCGCCGAAGCAGACCAGGATCACCGCCAGCGCGCCCAGCGAGAAGAGCAGTTGCTGGAGCTGCTGGAGGGCGAGTCCGATCGGCAGGGCGGCGCGCGGGAAGTGCAGGGCCCGTACGAGACCGAGGTTGCCTGAGATCGCGCGGGTGCCGGCCATGATCGAGTTCGAGGTGAAGGTCCAGATGAAGACGCCCGTCACCAGGAACGGGATGAAGTCCGGGATGTCGTGCTTGGTGTCGAGCAGCACCCCGAAGATGAAGTAGTAGACCGTCGCGTTGAGCAGCGGGGTCATGATCTGCCAGATCTGGCCGAGCCTGGCCTGGCTGTACTGGGCGGTCAGCCGCGCCGTCGCGAACGCGGTGATGAAGTGGCGCCGTGACCAGAGCTGCCGCAGGTAGGCGGGGAGCGTGGGGCGGGCGCCGCTCACGGTCAGCCCGTGCCGGCGGGCGAGGGCGCCGAGCTCCGTCTCCCGCGCGGGGCCGGCCGGGGAGTCCGATGAGGCCGGGGCCGCCGGAGGGGCCGGAGTGGTCGGGGCCGCCGGTGAGGCAGGAGTGGTCGGGGAGGCCGGAGTGGCCGGGTCCGCCGGAGGGGGCGGGGAGGCCGATGAGTCCGGTGCGGTCACTGCGATCGTCTGGCGCTGGCTCACAGGTGTCGCTTTCGCCGGTGGCGGGGGCGGTTCTCGCACCCCCGACGACGGAACGATGCCGTATCGTCGCAACGCCAAAGGTAGGCCGGGGGGCGTCGCAACGCAACCGTATCGTCGTCACGTGGTCAGGGTGCCGGGGCGCGGCTATGCTCGGGGCTGATGACTACCGACCCCCGTACCACCACGGGCCCCGGAGCCCCGGCGGGCCCCCGCGCCCCCCGACGTGTGCCCGCGGGTGCCGCCGTACTCCGCGAGGACGTGACCGACGCCATCCGCGCCGCCGTCTTCGAGGAACTGGCCGCGGTCGGCTTCGCCCGGATGTCCATCGAGGGCATCGCGCGCCGCGCGGGCGTCGGCAAGACCGCCGTCTACCGCCGCTGGAAGTCCAAGCTGGAGCTCGTCCTCGACCTGGTCTCGGCCTTCGCCGCGCAGGGGCTGCCCGCCCCCTCGACCGGCTCGCTCCACGGCGATGTGCGCGCCCTGCTCGAAGTCGCGTCGCACGCCCTGAGCCACCCGGTCGCCTCGCAGGTCATCCCGGATCTTCTGGTGGAGGCGGCGCGGCACCCCGAGATCTCCGACGCGATCAAGGCGGCCCTGCTGGACGGCCAGCGGGGCATCGCCGCCGTGATCGTCCGCGAGGCCGTCGAACGCGGGGAGCTGCCCGGGGGCGCGGACGCCGACCGGGCGCTCGACCTGATCGTCGGGCCGCTCTACTGGCGGCTGGTCGTCATCCGCGGCGAACTGCCCCCGGGGTATCTGGACGATCTGGCCGCCTCGGCGGTCGCGGCGCTCAGCCGCTGAGTCCGCTGCCCGGCCGCCCGGCGGTTCCGCCCGCGGCTGCTCCGCGCCCGGGTACTCGGCGGTTCCGCCCGCGGCTGCTCCGCGCCCCGGCGCCCGGCGGTTCCCGTCATGACGAGGGGCCGGCCGCCATCCCCGTGGATGACGGCCGGCCCCTCGGCCCTGCCTTCAAAGTCCTGCCTACTTGACGGCTCCCGCCATCACGCCCTGCACGAACTGCCGCTGGAACGCGAAGAACACGGCCAGCGGGATCACCATCGAGACGAACGCGCCGGGCGCCAGTACGTCGATGTTGTTGCCGAACTGCCGTACCTGCTGCTGGAGCGCGACCGTGATCGGCGGGTTCTTCGAGTCCGCGAAGATCAGCGCCACCAGCATGTCGTTCCAGACCCAGAGGAACTGGAAGATGCCGAGCGAGGCGATCGCGGGCCCGCCCAGCGGCATCACAACCCGGGTGAACAGCCGTATCTCGCCCGCGCCGTCGAGCCGCGCCGCCTCCAGCAGCTCCCTCGGGATCTCCGCGAAGAAGTTGCGCAGCAGGAAGATCGCGAAGGGCAGACCGAAGGCGACATGGAAGAGGATCACGCCGAAGGTCGTCTCGAAGATGCCGATGGCGCCGAACAGTTCGGCGACCGGTACGAGGGCGACCTGTACCGGGACCACCAGCAGCCCCACGACCACCAGGAACCACCAGTCGCGGCCGGGGAAGTCCATCCAGGCGAAGGCGTATCCGGCGAGCGAGCCGATCACCACGACCAGGAGCGTCGAGGGGACGGTGATCAGGATCGTGGAGAGCAGCGAGTTGGTGATGATGTCGTTGTCGAGGAGCCGCGTGTAGTTCTCCGTGGTCAGCTGCGCGGGCGCGGTGAAGACCTGCCACCAGCCGCTCGCGTTGATGTCCGCCGAGTCGCGCAGCGAGGAGAGGAACAGGCCGATCGTCGGCATCAGCCAGAACAGGCCGACCAGGACGAGGAAGACCCGTACCGCCCCGCCGCCCGCGCGTGCCGCTATCCGGCTGCCCAGGGACTCCTTCGCCAGGTCGGTCCGCGCCGCCGCGCCCGATTCCGCCTTCGCCGGACCGCCGCCCGGGCCGGGGGCCGCGTCCGACGCCGTCGTCGTGGTCATCGTCGCGTCTCCCTTCGCATCCGCCGTACGTTGAACAGCATCACCGGGATCACCAGCAGGAGCAGCAGTACGGCGATGGCGCTGCCGACCCCGAGATCCGCGTCCGTGCCGAACGACGAGCGGTAGAGCTGGAGGGCCAGCACGTTTGCGTCGGCCTGGGACGACCCCGGCGGGATGATGAAGACCAGGTCGAAGATCTTCAGCACATTGATCATCAGGGTCACCATGACGACCGCGAGGACCGGGGCCAGCAGCGGCACGGTGATCCGGCGGAAGACCTGCCACTCCGTCGCGCCGTCCACCCGGGCCGCTTCCATGAGTTCCCGCGGCACGCTCGCGAGCCCCGCCGCGATCAGCACCATCGCGAACCCGGCCCACATCCACAGATAGCTGCCGATGATGGCCGGCGTGACCAGGGTGGGGCCGAGCCATTCCACCCCGTTGTACGGCTCCTTGAAGTTGGCCGCGGGGAGCCGGAGCTGGGCCCCGTCGGCCGCGGCCGGCAGGCTGAACGTGCCATCGGCGCCCGCGGTCGCGGAGGCCACGACCTTGCCGTCCTTGACCGCCTCGACCTTGAGGCTTCCGAGGCCCAGTTCCTTCGGGTCGATGACGTTCGGCTTCCCGCCGCCGCCCGGGGTGAAGTCCAGCCAGGCCGTGCCGGTGACCCGGCCGTCCTCCGTCTTCGCGGCCTTCGCGGGCTGCGCGTCCGAGGGCATCTTCGCCGGGGCGACGCCGACCAGCGGCAGCAGCACCTCCGTACCCGCCGAGACGGGTTCCTTGGTGACGAACGAGCCGCCGCCCCCCGCCTTCAGCGGATGCACCGGCAGCGGATGCGCCTTGGGATACCCCGCCGACTCGCTGAACGTGTCGTGGACCCCGACCCAGACCGCGTTGGCCACGCCGCGGGCCGGGTCCTGCTCGTACACCAGGCGGAAGATGATGCCCGCCGCGAGCATCGAGATCGCCATCGGCATGAAGACGATCAGCTTGAACGCCGTTCCCCAGCGCACCCGTTCGGTGAGTACGGCGAAGATCAGGCCCAGCGCGGTGGCGACGGTCGGGGCGACCACCACCCAGATCGCGTTGTTCTTGACGGCGGTCAGGATGGTGGCGTCGGTGAACAGCTCCACGTAGTTGTCGAGCCCGGCGAAGTTCGCGCCGGACTTGTCGAAGAAGGACCGGTAGACCGAGAAACAGATCGGATACACCACGAGCGTGCCCAGCAGCACCAGCGCGGGCAGCAGGAAGCCCGCCGCGACGAGCTTGCGCGTGCCGGTGACGCTCCTGGGGCCGCCCTTGCGGGACTTACGGGACGGGTCCGCCGGGTCTGTCGTGGACACGGGAGGCGGTGTGGCGCCTCCCGTGGTCGCCGTCGTCACCGCGTCAGCTCTTGTACGCCTTGGCCGCGGCGGCTTCCAGCTCCTGCTGGACCCCGGCCACGTCCTTCGGGTTCTTCAGGAAGTCCTGGAGGGACTTCCACTCGCCCTTGCCGGGCGTACCGCCGAACGACTGCGGCATCTGGTCCGACATGTCGAAGCGGAAGTCGTCGCCCGCCGCGATCAGCGCCTTGGCGATGTCACGCTGTACGTCGTTCGGGTACGAGGCCACGTCGAGCGACTTGTTCGGCGAGATGAAACCGCCCGACTCCGCCCAGATCCGCGCGGCGTCCGTGGAGGCCAGGAAGGTCAGCAGCGCCTGCGCGCCCTTGGTGTCCTTCAGCGCCACGGCCGCGTCGCCGCCCGTCACCACCGGCGAGTCGCCGCCGACCGCCGGGAACGGGAAGACCTTCGCGTCCGTACCGATCTTCGCGTCCGTCTCCCCGATGTTGACGCCGACGAAGTCCCCTTCGAAGACCATCGCGCCCTTGGGCTGGTCACCGCCGGTGAACGTCTGCGTGACGGACGCCGGGAACTCCGTCTGGAGCGCGCCGTCCGTGCCGCCCGCTATCAGGTTCGGCTTGCCGAAGAGCTCGCCGAGCGTGGTGAGCGCGTCCTTCACGGACGGGTCGGTCCACTTGATCTCGTGCTTGGCGAGCTGGTCGTACTTCTCCGGGCCCGCCTGCGAGAGGTAGATGTTCTCGAACCAGTCGGTGAGGGTCCAGCCGTCCGCGCCGCCCACCGAGACGGGGGTGACACCGGAGGCGGAGATCGTCTCGGCCGTGGCGAGGAATTCCTTCCAGGTCTTCGGGACCGAGGCGCCCGCGTTCTCGAAGGCCGCGTTGTTGTACCAGACGAGCGACTTGTTGGCGGCCTTGAAGTACACGCCGTACTGCTCGCCGTCCACCGCGCCGAGGTCCTGCCAGCCCTTGCCGTAGTTCTTGGCGAGCTGCGCCTTGGCCTCCGGGCCGGCGGGCTTGGCCCACTTCTTCTCCACGGCCTGCTGGATGGCGCCGACCTGCGGGAGCATCGCCACATCGGGCGGGCTGCCGCCGGCGATCTTCGTGCCGAGGAAGTTGACGATCGGGTCCTGGGCGGGCACGAAGGTGACGGTCGCCCCGGTCCGCTTCTCGAACTCGGCCAGGACCTTGGTGAAGTTGGCCTGTTCCGCACCGGTCCAGACCGCGGCGACCTGGATCTTCTCGCCGTCCAGCTTGGGGAGTTCGACCGTCACCGCGGCCGGCTTGCCCGTGCTGTCGCCCGAGCCCTTGCCGTCGTCGTCACCGTCTCCGGAACCGCCGCCGCAGCCGCTGAGGGCCATGGCGCCGACGGCGGCGAGCGCGACGGCGGCCCGGCGGGTCCCGCGGACCGTCCGGCCGCTGCTGCGGCCACCGAAATCGCTGTTGCCAAGCGCCTTGGATGCTCTGCGAGTTGTGCGCATCACTGCCCCGTTTCTCTCCCGTATGCGTACGGATCTACGCGCGTGGGACCCGGGCAGCGCGGCATGACGTAGCGGCGCTGCTCTCGTCCCGTGGGCACAGTCCTACGTCGGGTGAGGAGGGGCCGCAATAGCCGACGGGGGGTGAACGTCTCTATCGTGATGGGCTCGTGACGTGGCCCCGCGGACCAAAGCGGGCGGTCTGATGATCTTTCGGGATGTCCCCGTGACTCAGGGGTGAGCGGGGGTCAGTGGGGCCAGCGGTACGGCGTCCACGGAGCGGGCGGCCCGCTCCAGCGCGCTCGCGAGAAGTGCCAGGTCGGTGGGCCCGTTGCCCAGTTCACGGACGGGCCGGCGGGCGGGCGGATCGCCCATCCGCTCCCACTCCACCACCGTGACCGTCGGCCGCTGCGTGGCGGTGCGCGGGATGCGGCCGGTGACCCGGCCGCCCTGGAACGGGGTGACCCGGCCGTCCGGGTGGCCGAGCCTGCCCCGGCCGGGCGCGGGGTCGTCGGGCGCGGGCGCGGCCGGGGGCGCGTCGAGCACGACGCGCAGCCGCGCGCCCTGGGCCAGTTCCGTGTCGACCGTACGCTCGGGGCGGGCCGAGGCGGCCACGAGATGGACCCCCAGACGCTCGCCGTCCCGCGCGACGGCCTCCAGGGCCCGTACGACGGAACCGGCCGAGGGGCGGCCGGGGCTGCCGAGGGAGGGCGCGACCAGCGCTTCGTAGTCGTCGACCAGCACGACGAGGCGGGGGAGGGGGGCGGACTCCGCGCTCCGGGCGGAGGTCCGGGGACGGCTCCGGGGCTGTTCCCGGGGCTGTTCCCGGGTCTGCTCCCTGGCCTGGTCCCGGCTCTGTTCCCGGCCCTGGTCCCTGGTCTGTTCCCTGGTCTGTTCGTGGCGGAGCCGGAGTGTGCCGCCGCCCAGAGTGTCGCCCGCCCGCTGTTCGGCCGCGCTCGGTCCGCGCTGGCTGATCAGCCGCTCCGGAACCTGCTGCGGGTCCCGCGGGTCCCGCGGATCCTGCGGCTCGCGCGGGGAGCGCGGATCCTGCGCGTCCCGGTGGTTCCGTACGCCGTCCCGCGCGCCGCTGTGCCACTCCGTGAAGTCCAGCCGCCCCAGCAGCTCCGCCCGGCGCTTCAGCTCGCCGCCCAGCGCCTGCGCGAACTGCCGCATCCGGACCGGGTCCGACGCCACCAGGTGCTCGGTCACATGCGGCAGCTCCGTACAGACCGAGAGCCCCTCGCCGCGCTCGCCCCCGGCACCGTCGACCAGCAGCAGCCCCAGCCGGTCGGGGCGGGCCCCGGCGGCGAGGGAGGCGGCGATGGAGCGCAGCAGCTCCGTACGGCCGCTGCCCGCCGGGCCCTCGATCAGCAGATGCGGGCCCTCCTCCGTCAGATCGACGCTCACCGGGCCGCGCGGCCCCGCGCCGAGGACCGCCGTGCAGTCCAGGGTGCGGTCGGCGGCCGACGCCCAACGGGCCATCAGCGAGGCCGGGGTGGCGCGGGCCAGCCCCAGCTCGTCCAGCAGCCTCGCCGAGCGCGGCAGCGCGGCGGCGGGTCTGTTCCGGCCGCTCCCGGCGGCCCGCAGCGGCGCCAGAGCCCGGCCGAACCGCTCGGCCCAGGCGGGCGAGACCGCGTCCACCACTGCGAGCGTGCCGTGCCCGGCGGGCTGTCCGACCGCCGTACGCAGCAGCCGCAGCGTGGTGGCCACATCGCCGCTCAGGAGGGCGACGGCCCCGCACTCGCGGAAGGGCAGCGAGGCGGCGCACGCCGTCTCGTAGGTCGCGGCGATCGGCGACAGCGGGGAGGCGGACTCCGTCTCGGCGAGACAGAGCAGATGGATCCCCGCGGCGGCGCCGCCGCCCGCGAGCCGTGCCGTCGTCTCGCGCAGCGCGGCGGAGCCGGGGTCGCCGTCCACGATCACCAGGGTGTACGGGCCGTCGTGGCGGGCGGCGGCCTCCGTGACCGTCCACGGGTCGGCCGAGGCCCAGCCGGGCCCCAGCGGGCCGTCGTCGAGCCGGCGCGTCAGCTCGTCCGTCCGCGCGGTCGCCTGGTCCGCGTCGTACGCGAGGAGCAGCCGGCAGTCCTGGCCGTGGACCGGCCGGACGTGCGGGAGCCAGCCGAGCCAGCTCCAGTCCTGCCTGCGCTCCGCCAGGCTCCGCGCCCGGTCCGCGCTGATCAGCACGATCTCCAGATCGGCGGGCGCGTGCAGCGCGGCGAGCTGGGCCACCGTCCAGCGGGCCAGCCCCGTCAGCCGCTCCCTGGGGCCCGCGAGGCCGAGGGATCCGGCCTCGCGCAGCCCCACCGTCACCGGCACGAGCGGCAACTGCCGGGTGCCGTCGGTGGACGGGCGGTCGGCCGTGCCGATCCGGACGGCGAGCGCCTCGGCGTGCCGGCTGCCCCGCTCCCACAGCCGGGGGCCGGGGCCGAGCGCGGTCAGCAGCACCGTGGCCGGATCGGGCCAGGTCTCGGGGGAGGGGCCGCGTCCGGCGGCGGTGGCGGGACCGGCGGGTCCGGGCGCCGTCTCCGGCAGCTCCTCGCCGCGGCTGCCCGCGAGCCGCCGCGCCCAGGCGCCTATGCCGCCGCGCCGGCGGGCCGCCAGGTCGGGCGGTTCGGTACCGCGCGGGGGCGTCTCCTGGCGGCGGGAGCCCGGCGTCCTGCTGTGCGGCCGGGGTTCTTCGTACGCCGCGGGACCGGCGGCCGGGTCGCCCGCGGCCGGCCTGCTGTGCCCGCTGTCCCGTGTGGCGCCCGGGGCCTCGGAGTCCACCCCGGGCAGCGGGGTGCGGCCGTAGTGCGTGTCGGCGCTGCGCGGGTCGGGCACGCGCGGGGCGCCGGGCGGATTGCCGTACTGCGAGCCGCCGTACTCGGGGCGGGAGGCGCTGTGGCCGTCGTACCGCCCCGCGTCGTACCGCCCGTCGTGTCCGTCGCGCCCGTCCCGCCGGTCGTGCCCGGCCTGCTCGAACCGTCCGCGGTCGTACTGCGGGCCGGGGATCCGGGTCGACGTGCCCGCCTGCCCCGCGTCGTAGCCGGGCGCCCAGCCGCCGCCCGCGTGGCGGCCGCGGGTGCCGCCGCCGGGCGCGGTGTCCGGTCCCGGACCGCCGCGGCCGGCCGTGGCGCGGTCGTCGGGGGCGCCCGGCCCGTCGGCGCCCGGGAGCGCTCCCGGGGCGGAGCCCGCGACCCGGCCCCCGGTGGGGCGCGGATCCCGGCCGGTGCCGGCAGTGCTGTCCGGGCCGTCCGCGCGCCGGGTCTCCGGGCGGGTGATCCGCAGATGGCCCTCGCCGTCCGCCGCCGTCGCCAGCGCGGCCGTGCGCTCCCCGCCCGTGAGGCGGAGCGCGGACTCGCCGAGCCGCAGCAGCGCGCCGGGCGCCAGCCGGACCGGGCGGGGGCCCACCCGGACGCCCTCCAGCGTCGTCCCGTTCGTCGACTGGAGGTCCGCGACCGTGACCCCGCCGTCCTCCGCGACCGTCACCGCGCAGTGCAGCCGAGAGACGTCCGGGTCGTCCAGCGGCACATCGGCGTCGGCGGAGCGGCCGATCCTGATCTGTCCGCCGTGCAGCAGATGGACCCCGCCCGCGTCCGGGCCCGCGACGACATGGAGCTGGGCGGGCGCGTCCTCCGTCGGGACCTCCGTCTCGCCCGGGACCTGGAGCGAGAGCACCGCGCCGTCGATCAGCGGCGGCTCGCCCAGAGGGCAGCGCTGCGCGTCGAGCCGCTCGCGGCCGGAGTAGAGGACGACGGTGCCGGGCGCGTCGGGGCCCGAGACGGCCGTGGCGAGGGCGGCGGCGACGGCGGCCAGCGCCGTGCCCGCCGGGGCGGTGACGAGCACGTCACAGGAGCGCCCGGCGGCATGGCCGCCACGCGGCGCGAGGACGGTCAGCCGGATCTGCATCGCCGTCAGCGGTCCCTTCTGCGCGGGGTGCCCGGCAGAGGGGGAAGCACGGTGAACTCCCCCCACGCCACGCACGGACGCGTCGTCCGGTACAGGTCGGCACGGGGCGGCGAGATTCCCCCACTCCACACGTCACGTGCTTGAGGGCATCTTCGCACCTGCCACTGACAACACGCCCGGGTACCGGCAACAAGTGATCTTGAATAGTCGGCTGTTGGCGTAAAAGTGCCTGCTTGGGCGCTTCTTCACGGCGGGTTGGGACCGGGTGTGATGTCCTCGGCCGCGCGGTGTGGCAACCAGCCGTACGATGCGTGCGTCTTCCTTTCGAACACGATCCGACCCGGTCCGACCCGATCAAGAAGCAGCATCCAGCCCGACGGCCACCTCCCCGGCCGCTTCCCCGACCACCTCTGACCAGGCCTCCGACCGGCGTTCTGACCCGGGAGCCGACCGGCCGGTTTAAAGTGGGTCGGAGCCCCGGCCCGCCGGGCGATGATGATCACGACCAGCGAGACGACCACGATCAGCAGGGAGCCATGACGTGCGGCCCGTAGGCAGCAAGTACCTGCTCGACCAGCCGATCGGACGCGGCGCCACGGGCACCGTCTGGCGAGCGAGTCAGCGGGAAACGGCGGGGGCCGAGGCGGCCGTCGCCGGCCAGCCCGGCGAGACCGTCGCGATCAAGGTCCTCAAGGAGGAGCTGGCGAACGACGCGGACGTGGTGATGCGCTTCCTGCGCGAGCGCTCCGTCCTGCTCCGCCTGACCCACCCCAACATCGTCCGCACCCGTGACCTGGTGGTCGAGGGCGATCTCCTCGCGCTCGTCATGGACCTGGTGGACGGCCCCGACCTGCACCGGTATCTGCGCGAGAACGGCCCGTTCACCCCGGTCGCCGCAGCGCTGCTGACCGCCCAGATCGCGGACGCCCTCGCCGCCAGCCACGCGGACGGTGTCGTCCACCGGGACCTCAAGCCCGCCAACGTCCTGCTGCGGAACGACGGCGAGCGGCTGCACCCGATGCTCACCGACTTCGGCATCGCGCGCCTCGCGGACTCGCCGGGGCTGACCCGCACCCACGAGTTCGTCGGCACCCCGGCCTATGTCGCGCCGGAGTCCGCCGAGGGCCGCCCGCAGACCTCCGCCGTGGACATCTACGGCGCGGGCATCCTGCTGTACGAGCTGGTCACGGGGCAGCCGCCGTTCGCCGGCGCGACCGCCCTCGAAGTGCTCCACCGCCACCTCAGCGAGGAGCCCCGCCGCCCCACCACCGTGCCCGAGCCGCTGTGGACCGTCATCGAGCGCTGCCTGCGCAAGGACCCGGACCAGCGGCCCAGCGCCGAGAACCTGGCCCGCGCCCTGCGGACCGTCGCCGCCGGGGTCGGTGTGCACTCCACGCCCGCCCAGGTCGACGCCGCGCTGGGGGTCGCCGCGCTGCTCGCGCCCGACCCGTCGCCCGCGCCCGTACCCGGCACGGCGGGCGGCGACGCCGAGCCGACGCAGGTCCTGCCGAGCAACGCCGCCTCGTACGACCCGGCCGCGCCCACCAGCGTCATGCCCTCCACCGGCCCGGGCGCCGGGCGCGGCCCGGGCGCGGCGGACCCGACCGCGATGATGCCGCCCGTACCGCAGGACCCCGACGGGCCGCACCCCTGGCAGGGCCAGCTGCAGGCCGCGCGGGACCGCAACGAGCAGACCCAGGTCCAGTACCTCGACCCCAGCCAGGACCCGCTGCGCCGCCGCCCGCAGCGGCCGCAGGGCCCCCGGCAGCAGCCTCCGCCGCCCCAGCAGCGTCAGCCGCAGCAGCGGTACGCGCCGCCTCCGCCGCCCCCGCAGCAACAGCAGCAGCGGTACGCCCCGCAGCAACAGCAGTACGCGCCGCCCCAGGCGCCGCCGCCCCAGCAGCCCGCGCCCCGTCAGCCGCGCGAGCCGCGCCCGCCCCGGCAGCGCAGCGCCAACCCCATGCACATCCCGGGCCTCGGCTGCCTCAAGGGCTGTCTCTTCACGATCGTCCTGCTCGTCATCGCGGGCTGGCTCATCTGGGAGCTGACCCCGCTCCAGGGCTGGATCGACGAGGGCAAGGGCTACTGGGAGGCGATCGGCGACGGGATCTCCGCGGTGACGGACTGGTTCTCCCAGTTCGGCGGCGACAGCTCGGGCAACTAGCCACCAGTAGCTGTACGAGTCGCCACGGGCACCGGCGATCCGAGGGGACATATCCGCTCGGATCGCCCCATTACCCCTGTCGGCGGCGGGAGTTGGCGCCGACCGGGGCACGGAGCGCCCCGACTTCCGCGTACTTTGATGGGCAACGCCAGCCGCTGAGGGAGCAGTCTTGGCACGGAATATCGGCAGCCGGTACACCGCCCATCAGATCCTGGGGCGGGGCAGCGCCGGCACGGTGTGGCTCGGCGAGGGGCCCGAGGGCCCGGTCGCCATCAAACTGCTGCGCGAGGACCTCGCGTCCGACCAGGAGCTGGTCGGACGCTTCGTCCAGGAGCGCACCGCCCTGCTCGGGCTCGACCACCCCCGGGTGGTCGGCGTCCACGACCTCGTCGTGGACGGCAACGACCTCGCGCTCGTGATGGATCTGATCCGCGGTACCGACCTGCGCACCCGCCTCGACCGCGAGCGCAGGCTCGCCCCCGAGGCGGCGGTCGCGATCGTCGCCGACGTCGCGGACGGGCTCGCCGCCGCGCACGCGGCCGGGGTCGTCCACCGCGACGTCAAGCCGGAGAACATCCTGCTCGACATGGAGGGCCCGCTCGGTCCGGGCGGCGCGCACCCCGCGCTGCTCACCGACTTCGGTGTCGCCAAGCTGATCGACACCCCCCGGCGCACCAAGGCCAGCAAGATCATCGGCACCCCCGACTATCTGGCGCCCGAGATCGTCGAGGGCCTGCCGCCGCGCGCGGCCGTCGACATCTACGCGCTGGCCACGGTCCTGTACGAGCTGCTCGCCGGGTTCACCCCGTTCGGCGGCGGCCACCCCGGGGCCGTACTGCGCCGCCATGTCACCGAGACCGTCGTCCCGCTGCCCGGTATCCCGGAGGAGCTGTGGCAGCTCCTCGTCCAGTGCCTGGCGAAGGGCCCGGCGTCCCGGCTGCGCGCCTCGGAACTGGCCGCGCGGCTGCGCGAGCAGCTTCCGCTCCTCGCGGGCATCCCGCCGCTGGACGTGGACGAGCCGGACGCGGAGCCCACGGAGCAGTCGCGCTCCTGGGAATCGGCTCCCGGCACCGCCGCCGAGGAGCCGCGCCGCAGGGGCTCGGTCCCGCTGGTGCCCGGCGCGGCCCCGGACTCCAACCGGGACACCCATACGAGCATGCGCGTCCCGGCTCCGGACGAGCTGGCCGGCGGCGCCCGGGGCACCGCCCGCGCGCCCCGCTCCCCGGGCCAGCGCCGCCCCGGCAGCGCCCGGCACAAGGCGGAGGCGGTCCGTAAGCGCCGGATCGCGCTGGGCGCGGCGGCGGTCCTGCTGATCGCGGCGCTGGGCGTGGGCGGCTGGCTGACCCTGGGCGGCGACGGCACGGACAGCACCCCGCGGGACTCGAAGCAGACCACGTCACCGGTGCCCTGAGCCCTGGACACGGGGCGCCCGGGCCCGGCGGGTGGCCGCTGATGGGCGCAGCCGGCGCCCCGGAGGCGAACCGAGCCCCGAAAAAATACGCGTTAGGCTGGTGCCGTGGCAGTCGTCGATGTATCCGAAGAGCTGAAGTCCCTCTCCTCGACCATGGGGTCGATCGAGGCCGTCCTGGACCTCGACAGGCTGAGGGCCGACATCGCCGTGCTCGAGGAGCAGGCCGCGGTCCCGTCCCTCTGGGACGACCCCGAGGCGGCGCAGAAGATCACCAGCAAGCTGTCGCACCTCCAGGCCGAGGTCCGCAAGACGGAGGCGCTGCGCGGGCGCATCGACGACCTGGAAGTGATGTTCGAGCTGGCCGAGTCCGAGGACGACGCGGAGGCGCGCGCCGAGGCGGAGGCCGAGCTGGAGTCGGTGCGCAAGGCGCTGGACGAGATGGAGGTCCGTACGCTCCTGTCCGGCGAGTACGACGAGCGCGAGGCGCTGGTCAACATCCGCGCCGAGGCGGGTGGCGTGGACGCCGCCGACTTCGCCGAGCAGCTGCAGCGGATGTATCTGCGCTGGGCGGAGCGGCACGGCTACGGCACCGAGGTCTACGAGACGTCGTACGCGGAGGAGGCCGGCATCAAGTCGACCACCTTCGTCGTGAAGACGCCGTACGCGTACGGGACGCTCTCCGTGGAGCAGGGCACCCACCGCCTGGTCCGTATCTCGCCGTTCGACAACCAGGGCCGCCGCCAGACCTCCTTCGCGGGCGTCGAGGTGCTGCCGGTCGTGGAGTCGAGCGACCATGTCGAGATCGACGAGGCCGAGCTGCGCGTGGACGTGTACCGCGCGTCGGGCCCCGGTGGTCAGGGCGTCAACACCACGGACTCCGCGGTCCGTATCACGCACATCCCGACCGGCATCGTGGTCTCCTGCCAGAACGAGCGCTCGCAGATCCAGAACAAGGCGAGCGCGATGAACGTCCTCCAGGCGAAGCTGCTGGAGCGCCGCAGGCAGGAGGAGCAGGCCAGGATGGACGCCCTGAAGGGCGACGGCGGCAACTCCTGGGGCAACCAGATGCGTTCCTATGTCCTTCACCCGTACCAGATGGTCAAGGACTTGCGGACGGAGTTCGAGGTCGGTAATCCGCAGGGAGTGCTGGACGGGGAGATCGACGGATTCCTGGAGGCGGGAATTCGCTGGCGCAAGCAGCAGGACAAGTAAATTCGCGCTTTGTCGACAAGGGAACTGCCGTCCACCGGGCGGCAGTTCCCTTTTACGTCACAGTTGCATCCCCGCACGACGGACAACTCCCGCGATATCGGTCATCGCACGCGCAACGACCTTGACGCGTATATGAAAACCGGGAACTCTGACGCTTGGCATGCGTATATCCGGGGCGCGTGAGACCGGGGGCGGCGAGCACGGACCCCCAGCGGCCGCGGCCCCGGACGCTGCACCACTGACGTATCAGCTACTGGGGGTAGCAAGCAGATGACCAAAAAGACGCGGATCCGCGTGGCGCGCGTGGCGGCCGGTGCGGTTATCGCCGCGGGCGCCTCGCTGACCATCGCGGGCGCCGCTCAGGCCGCCGGTATCGGCGTGTCCGTCGAGACGGGCGTCGTCGACGTCGGCCTCGGCATCGGCAACGGCAACGGCAACGGCACCGAGGGTGCGACGGACGGCGGCGGCGACCCGGGCGGCGTCGACAGCGGCGGCACCTCCGACGGCGGAACCACGGACGGCGGCACCACGGACGGTGGCACGACCGACGGCGGGACCACCGATGGTGGGACCACCGATGGTGGGACCACGGACGGTGGCACGACCGACGGTGGTACGACGGACGGCGGCACCACCGATGGTGGGACCACGGACGGTGGCACGACCGACGGCGGGACCACCGATGGTGGGACCACCGATGGTGGGACCACGGACGGCGGCACGACCGACGGCGGCACCACGGACGGTGGCACGACCGACGGTGGTACGACGGACGGCGGCACCACCGATGGTGGGACCACGGACGGCGGCACCACGGACGGCGGCACGACCGACGGTGGTACGACGGACGGCGGCACCACCGATGGTGGGACCACGGACGGCGGGACCACCGACGGTGGTTCGACCGACGGCGGCGCGACCGGCGGCTCCACCGAGGGCAGCTCGACCACCGGCGGCGGTTCCTCCACCGCGGGCGGCTCGACCACCGGTGGCGACAACGGCGCGGGCACCTGCACCGTCGACCTCGACGGCGCCGCGTGCACCGACAACACCGAGACCGACAACGCCGGCTCCAAGCCGGTGCAGCAGGGTGAGGCCAAGGAGGAGCTGGCGGAGACCGGCGCCGCCGAGACCACGTTCCTGCTGATCGGCGCCGCGACCATGATCGCGGGTGGCATCGGCTTCCGTATGCTGCCCCGCCTGGTCGGTGGCGGTCGTACCGTCGCCTGATCACAGTGAAGGGCCCGGACGCGTTCTCCGCGTCCGGGCCCTTCGTCATGCGCACGTATGTGCGAGATGTCACTCCGGGTGATGCCTCACGCCGGCTGATGCGTGGCGACGAGCGCCACAGCCGCCAGCAGGAGCACCACCAGTGTCAGCAGCGCCACAGGGCTCAGCGCTCCCAGGGGGCCCTGCTGCTCCAGGCGCTCCCGGTGGGCACGGCACACCCGGCATCTGCCCTCGGTGACCGGTCCCGCGCAGTTGGCGCACACCAATCGGTCGTAGGTCATGCGCATTCCTCCTCACCGCGCGGCGGAGCCGCAAAAAGTGTCTCTCCGCCCAACGCTCGGGGGAACACGACCGTTCCCCACCCCCACTGTGCCAGTTTCCGGCCGGTTCGGCGCGGCCGGACGGATTCCGGCCGGACCCTTCCCGGTGGCGGTGGCTCCGTATCCGTGCTAAATCACCCAAGCCGACCCCAATCCCGCCCCGGAACGGCCGGCCGGGCACCTTCGCGGGCGGGCCGACTTCGGACGTGGACTGCGCGCGCCAGTCGGGTTCGCGTAAGGTCACGCTCACCTACTCCCGGCCGACCGTGGTGCACCCGTGATCCGATTCGACAACGTCTCCAAGACCTACCCGAAGCAGAACCGCCCCGCCCTCCGCGATGTCTCCCTCGAAATCGAGAAGGGCGAGTTCGTCTTCCTCGTCGGCTCGTCCGGCTCCGGTAAGTCGACCTTCCTCCGACTGCTCCTGCGCGAGGAGCGCACCAGCCACGGCATGGTGCATGTCCTCGGCAAGGACCTCGCCCGCCTGTCCAACTGGAAAGTGCCCCAGATGCGCCGTCAACTGGGCACGGTCTTCCAGGACTTCCGGCTGCTGCCGAACAAGACCGTCGCGCAGAACGTGGCGTTCGCGCAGGAGGTCATCGGCAAGCCGCGCGGCGAGATCCGCAAGGCCGTCCCCCAGGTCCTCGACCTCGTCGGTCTCGGCGGCAAGGAGGACCGGATGCCCGGCGAGCTGTCCGGTGGTGAGCAGCAGCGCGTGGCGATCGCGCGCGCCTTCGTCAACCGGCCCATGCTGCTGATCGCGGACGAGCCCACCGGCAACCTCGACCCGCAGACCTCCGTCGGCATCATGAAGCTGCTGGACCGCATCAACCGCACCGGTACGACCGTCGTGATGGCGACCCACGACCAGAACATCGTCGACCAGATGCGCAAGCGCGTGATCGAGCTGGAGAAGGGCCGTCTCGTGCGTGACCAGGCACGCGGCGTCTACGGATACCAGCACTGACCACCGGCTCCCCATCGCGTCACCGAGCATTGAGAAACGAAAGCTGAAAGGACGCCATGCGCGCCCAGTTCGTCCTGTCGGAGATCGGCGTCGGTCTCCGTCGCAATCTCACGATGACCTTCGCGGTCATCGTCTCCGTAGCCCTCTCGCTCGCCCTGTTCGGCGGCGCGCTCCTCATGCGCGAGCAGGTCAGCGTGATGAAGGACTACTGGTACGACAAGGTCAACGTCTCCATCTTCCTCTGCAACAAGAACGACGCGGCGACCGCGCCCAAGTGCGCCAAGGGCGCGGCCACGGGTCAGCAGAAGGACCAGATCAAGGCCGACCTGGCCAAGATGGACAGCATCGTCGAGACCGTCCACTACGAGACGTCGGACGAGGCGTACAAGCACTACAAGGAGCGGTACGGCGACACCCCCATCGCCGCGACCATCACCCCGGACCAGATGCCGGAATCCTTCCGGGTGAAGCTGAAGGACCCGGAGAAGTACCAGGTGGTCGCGACCGCGTTCGCCGGCCGGGACGGGGTGGAGTCCGTCCAGGACCAGCGGAACATCCTGCAGAACCTCTTCGACCTGATGAACGGCATGAACATCGCCGCACTCTGTGTGATGGCGCTGATGCTGGTCATCGCGTTGATGCTGATCGTGAACACCGTGCGCGTATCGGCGTTCAGCCGGCGCCGGGAGACCGGGATCATGCGGCTCGTCGGCGCGTCCAGTTTCTACATCCAGATGCCGTTCATCATGGAGGCCGCGTTCGCCGGGCTGATCGGCGGTGGGGTCGCGTGCGTGATGCTGCTCCTCGGCCGGTACTTCCTGATCGACCACGGTCTCGCCCTCGCCGACAAGATGCAGTTGGTCAACTTCATCGGCTGGGACGCGGTGCTCGCCAAGCTTCCGCTGGTGATCGCGATCGGTCTGCTGATGCCCGCCGTGGCCGCTTTCATCGCGCTGCGCAAGTACCTCCGGGTGTGACAAGCGCCCCTGGCGCGCTGACGACAAGCACCGTCCGGTCGGGTCGCGTTGTCCTAGACTCAACGCCATGTCGGGTTCCGAGTCGTTTGAGAGGCCCCGCGGTTTACGCCGCGGGGCGGCCCTGACATTGGTGTTCGCGACGGTGCTCGCCACGGCCGCGGCGACGAACTCACTGCCGCGCACGGACGATGAGGCCCCGGCGGAGCGGGCCCGTCCCGTCTCCTCGACGGCCGACCGGGACGAGGTCGCGCGGGCCGCGGCCGACGCCATGGCCAACGGCACCTCGGCCACGGACGCCGCGGAGGAGGTCGTCAGCCGCAGCGGGGACCGCTGGGGCGCGGTCTACGACAAGCGGGAGTACGAGGAGTTCCGGCAGGCCCTGGACGGCGAGTACACGGGCGTGGGGCTCTGGGCGAGACGTACGGCGGGCGGCCTGGTCGAGGTCACCCGCGTACAGCCCGGCGGGCCCGCGCAGCAGGCCGGGATCGGCGCCGGGGACATCATCCGGGAGGTCGACGGCCGCAGTGTCGCGAAGCGCCCCGTGACGGAGGTCATGGCGCTGCTGCGCGGCGACACCCGGTCCACGGCGGCGGAGGACACCGCGGACGCGAAGAACTCCGCCAACGACGCTCCCGACACTCCCGGCGCTCCCGGCGGGCCCGACGCGTCCGGGGAGAGCGCCGTCGGTACCCCCGTGGCGCTCGGTCTGGAGCGCGAGGGCCGGCGCTGGACGGAGAGCCTGCGGCGGGCCCGGCTCACCACCGAGTCCGTCACGGTCGACACGATCGAGGGCGGCGCGCTGCGGATCAAGGTCGGCGCGTTCACGAAGGGCGCGGGCGAGCGCGTACGGGAAGCGGTCCTGGAGGCGCCGAAGGGCGCCGGTGTCCTGCTCGACCTCCGGGGCAACGCGGGCGGGCTGGTCAGCGAGGCCGTCCGGGCCACCTCCGCCTTCCTGGACGGCGGGCTGGTCGCCACGTACGACATACGGGGCGAGCAGCGCGCGCTGTACGCGGACCCCGGCGGCGACACGGAGCGGCCCGTGGTCGTGGTGGTCGACGGCGGCACGATGAGCGCGGCGGAGCTGGTCACCGGGGCGCTCAAGGACCGCGGCAGGTCCGTCACGGTCGGCTCGCGGACCTTCGGCAAGGGCTCCGTCCAGATGCCCAGCAAGCTCCCCGACGGCTCGGTGGCCGAGCTGACCGTGGGCCACTACCGCACCCCGGCCGGCCACGGCGTGGACGGCCACGGCGTCACCCCCGACCTTCAGGTCGGCGCGGGCGCCCAGGAGCGGGCCAGGACGGTGCTGAGCGGCCTCGGCGGTACGGAGACGGAGTAGCGCCGCCCCGGGCCGGACAGCAGCGCCGCCCCGGGCCTGGCAGCAGCGCCGCCCCGGGCCGGACCGCCGCGTAAAGGAGTTGCGCGGGGGTGCGAAAATGGGGAGACCATGGCTAAGGAAAAAGGGCGCAAAATCATTGCGCAGAACAAGAAGGCGCGGCACGACTACCTCATTCTCGACACCTATGAGTGCGGTCTCGTGCTCACCGGTACCGAGGTGAAGTCACTCCGCCAGGGACGGGCCTCGCTGGTGGACGGCTTCGTGCAGATCGACGGGCACGAGGCGTGGCTGCACCACGTGCACGTCCCCGAGTACACGCAGGGGACCTGGACCAATCACAGCGCCCGGCGCAAGCGGAAGCTGCTGATGCACCGGGCCGAGATCGACAAGCTGGAGTCGAAGTCGCAGGAGACGGGGCACACCATCGTGCCGCTCGCCCTGTACTTCAAGGACGGCCGGGCGAAGGTCGAGATCGCGCTCGCGAAGGGCAAGAAGGAGTACGACAAGCGCCAGACGCTCCGCGAGAAGCAGGACCGGCGCGAGACGGACCGGGCGATCGCGGCGGTCAAGCGGCGCCAGCGGGCCTGACCGGGGACCGGCGGGCCTGACGGGGGAATGGACTGGCCCCCGGGCGCGTTGGTCACGTACGATGGAGCACGCACCCCACAGAGGGTGCACGTTTGAAAAATAAACATGGGGATGATCGGTTTCGACAGCGGATGTCGAAGCAGGGGAAGCGAGCCGAGGAAGCGGCAATGATCTCGTAAACCATATGTCGCAAACAATAATCGCCAATTCCAAGCGCGATTCCTCCGCCTTCGCCCTCGCTGCCTAATTAGCAGCTAGCGAAGACTCTGCGGAGTGTCAGCCCGGGGCTGTTCCCGACCCGGATCCTGGCATCAGCTAGGGGACTAAACTTCTGAGCCCGGTCACGGGGCCCAGAAGGAAATCAAACAGTGACTGAGCCCGTCGGAGACTTGTCCGTGTGATCTCCGGGGCCGAGAAAATCGCAGCGGACTGCGCTCGGAGAAGCCCTGGTTCCGCACCGTTGGACGCGGGTTCGATTCCCGCCATCTCCACTCACCATCTCCACCCATGTTTGTCGTCAGCGGCACCTCCCACGCGGGGGTGCCGCTTTCGTATGCGCCGCACCCGCTCGCGCCGCGGCCCCCGGGCACCCGCGCAGGCGATCAGCAGTGCCGACAGCGCCGCGGCGGGCGGGATCACATAGGCGAGGGCCGGAGTGGTGTGTTCCGCCGCCCAGCCGCCCATGGCCGCGCCCGCCGCGATGCCGGCGAGCAGCGCGGTCACCGCGAGGGTCATGCCCTCGTTCAGCCGCGTCCCGGGAGTGAGGCGCTGGACGAGGGTCATGCCCGTCACCATCGTCGGCGCCGTCGCCGCGCCCGCCAGCAGCAGCGCACCGGCCAGCAGCGGCAGCGATCCCGCGCGCGCCGCGAGCAGTGGCAGGATCAGCAGCGCCGCCATCGCGGCCACACAGCGCGGCAGCCGGGCGCGCGGGTGGCGGGCCGGGCCCAGTGAACCCAGCAGCAGGCCCGCGACGCAGGAACCGGCGGCCTGGAGCGCCAGTACGGCACCGGCCCACGCCTGGTGTCCCCGGTCGTCCGCGTAGGCGAGGGTGACGACCTCCGTGGAGCCGAAGACCGCGCCCGTGGCGAGGAAGACGGCGAGGAGGGCGGCCAGCGCGGGGGAGTACAGCGGGGCCCGGGCCCGCGCACCCGCGGCCCGGCCGGCGGCGGGCGGCTCCGTGGCGCGCTGCGCCGCGAAGAGCAGAATGCCGGTCAGCAGCAGGACCGCGCCGGTCAGGGTGCCCGCCTCCGGGAAGAGCGCGGTGCACAGGAAGGCGGCCACCACCGGCCCCAGCATGAAGCACAGCTCGTCGGCGGCCTGTTCGAACGAGTTGGCGGTGTGCAGGGCGGCGGCGTCGCCCCGGTGCAGATGGGCCCAGCGCGCCCGGGACATGCCGCCCGTGTTGGGGGTGGTGGCGGTCGCGGCGTACGCGGCGAAGAGCGTCCAGTCGGGGGCTCCGTACCGTACGCAGAGCAGCAGGGCGAGCGAGCCGAGTACGGCGATCGCGGTGGCGGGGACGGCGACCCGGGCCTGCCCGTACCGGTCGACGAGGCGCGCCGTCCATGGCCCCACCAGCGCGGTGGCCGCGAGGCCGGTGGCGGTGACGGCGCCGGCCAGGGCGTACGAGCCGCGCGATCCGGCGATCATGATGACGGCGGCCACGCTGAACATCCCCATGGGGAGGCGGGCGAGGAGGTTCCCGGCGGTGAACGCGCGGGCGCCCGGCGGCGCGAACAGGCGCGCGTACGGGGCGGTGAAGTCCTGCACGCGCTCCCGCATACGTTGCCGCCCTCGCTCTCGTACGCGCTCCCGCCTCCGCTCCTGTACGCGCTCCCGTACACGCCGCCACGCGCTCCGGCGTGCGGTGGGGCGGCGGGCACCGCCGTGGCTGTGCCCGTACGCCTCGTCGCGCGCGGCCAGGACCAGCGTGGCGCCGGTCGTCGCCATCAGTGGTGTGTTCCGCCGGGTCGTGCCGTCAGGTCGGGCTGTTCCGTCAGTTCCGTTAAAGGGGTCGGTGTGCGTTCCCGTACGGGAGAAGTGTGGTTGCGGCATGGCCTCACCTTCGCCGCTCGCGCCGCACCCGGTCCAACACCTGATGAGCGGCCATTCACGCAATCTCGTTGTCAATGACGCGGGTGGGCGGTTGAATGCAGTGTGCCCCACGACATCGACCCCCGGCTGCTACGCGCCTTCACCACCACCGCCGAAGAGCTGCACTTCACCCGGGCCGCCGCCCGGCTCTACGTCGCCCAGCAGGCCCTCAGCCGTGATGTGCGGCGGCTGGAGCGGGAGTTGGGCGTGGAGCTGTTCCTGCGCACCACCCGCCAGGTGACCCTCACCCCCGACGGTGAGCGGCTCCTCCCGTACGCCCGGCGGGTACTGGCGGCCCAGGACGAGCTGCTCGCCGCCTGCGCGGGCGGGGCGCCGCCGCTGCTCGTGGACCTCAACACCGAGGGCATGGTCTCCGGGCGGGTGCTGGCGCGGGCCCGTGAACTCGCCCCGCGCCATGAGCTGATGGCCCGCTTCCAGAGCGGTCTCACCGGGGCGGCGGCCGAGATCCTCGCGGGCCGGCTCGACGCATCCTTCGGCTACGCGGGAGGGCTCGCGCCTGTCCTGCGCGACGCGCTCTCCCACCAGCTCGTACGGTACGAGCCGATGGCCGTGCTCCTGCCGGCCGACCATCCGCTGGCCCGGCTCCCCGAGGTGCCGCTCGACGCGCTCGTGGGGCAGAGCGTGTACGCGGGGGCCGGCAATCCGGGGACGGTGGAGTGGACCGGGCTGGCGCGGCGGCTCTTCGCGGGCCGCTCCATCGAGGTCGCCGCGCCCGCACCGATGGCCGTCGGTGCGGAGGAGTCCCGCCGAGTCATGGCCAAACATCGCAACCCGGTCCTGGCCGTCGTAGATTTCCCGGTGATGCCGGACACAGTGTTGCGCCCGCTCGTCGATCCCGTTCCGCTGTCGCCGCTCTCGCTGGTGTGGCGCAAAGGGCTGCGTCATCCGGGAGTTGAAGCGCTCCGAGCTGCTGCTGCCGAACTGGGAGCCGAAGAGGGATGGCTCGATCCGGACCCCCGAAATCTCCTCCTACCACTCTCATTGCATTGATGCATCACAACTTGTGAACCGGATCCACACACTCTCTCGGTGCGCTACATTCATGGCCCGGGTGCGGTGTGATAGGGGCGCGCGGTTCGGGACGGGGACCCGGCCGACAAAATCAGCCAGTTCTATGTATGCACCCAAATCGTTCTGTGGTGGGGGATGTGCGTACTTCAGTGGACCAATGGCGCGAAGATGCCCGAACGGGGCACATGTACGAGCCGAACGACGTGACCGTGGAGCTGGACGGTCTGGGCCGTCAGCTCTCCGAACTGCCCGCCGGGACACGGCCCGAGGCGAGGCCCGGCACGGGTACCGGCACCGGCGGGGACACGATTGCCTTCAGGGCCCCCGCTCCGGAGGACGGGGCCGCGGCCGGCGGCGGCGTTGACGGTGGCGACGGGGCCGAAGCGCCCGAGGGCCCCGTCTTCGTCGACGAGAGCGGCCGCCGCAGCAAGAAGCTCCGCCGGGCCGGCTGGGTCGTCGCCATCGCCTGCGCCTGCTATGCCGTCACCGTGGTCGCCGCGCTCGTCGGAGGCGACTCCTCGGCCCCCTGGCTCCAGATACCGGGCCTCGCGGACAAGAAGAAGCCGGACACCGTCCAGATACAGCCGGCCCCCTCGGGCTCCCCGTCCGAGGCGGCCACCAGCGGCGATCCCAGCGCCTCGCCCAGCGAGACCGGCACGGGCGGCGCCGGCCCCGGCACCTCGGAGACGGTGACCACCGGCACCTCGGGCGACCCGGCACCGGAGGTCTCGGGTTCCGTGAAGGCGCCCGTCGTCCCCAACCCCCCCGTCGACCCCGACCCGGACCCGGACCCGCCCGTCGACCCCGACCCCGACCCCGGCACCGCCGCCGGCGCGGGCTCCGCCGGCCCCGGCGGTGAGAGCCCCTCGGCCCCGGCCGGCGGTGGGACCTCGCAATCCCCCGATCCCAGCACTCCCGTCGAATCACCGCCGGGCGACGACGGCGGCCCGCGGGCCGTGGAAGGCGCGCAGTAGATGATGTCCTCCGGCAGGCGGGCCCAGCCTCGCAACGCCCGGCCGCGCAAGGCCCAGGCTCCGAACAACGGTCGCGGTAGCGGCAACCACGGCAGCACCGGGCCCGGCAGAGCCAAGCCCCGTAAGAACCCCCGGCCCGCCCGGCGGCGCAGACTGCCCATGCGCTACCTGCTGCCCTCGCTCGTCCTCGTCGCCCTGGCCGCCATGCTCATGCTCCGCGGCTATGTGCACAGCGAGATCCTCGCCGACCACCGTGTCCGCCCCCCGGACGCCACCGACCAGGTCCCCGAGTCCATCCTCAAGGGCGGCCCCGTCATCGACGCGCGCGGCACGGACGCCGCCAAGTCCATCGACATCCCCGACCGGCAGCTCGTCCTCACCTTCGACGACGGCCCGGACCCCGAGTGGACCCCCAAGGTCCTCGACGAACTCAAGAAGTACAACGCCCACGGCGTCTTCTTCATCACCGGCACCATGGCCTCCCGCTACCCCGACCTCGTCAAGCGCATGGTCGACGAGGGCCACGAGATCGGCCTGCACACCTTCAACCACCCCGACCTCTCCTTCCAGACCCAATCCCGCATCAACTGGGAGCTGACCCAGAACCAGCTCGCGCTCGCGGGCGCCGCCGGGATCCGGTCCTCGCTCTTCCGGCCCCCGTACTCCTCCTTCGCCGACGCCATGGACAACAAGTCGTGGCCCGTCACCCAGTACATCGGCAGCCGCGGCTACATCACCGTCCTCAACGACCGCGACAGCGAGGACTGGAAGCGCCCCGGCGTCGAGGAGATCATCAAGAGGGCCACCCCCAAGGGCGACAAGGGCGCCCTCGTCCTGATGCACGACTCCGGCGGCGACCGCTCCCAGACCGTCGCGGCCCTCGGCCGCTATCTGCCGGAGATGCAGCAGCGCGGCTTCACCTTCGCCAACCTCACCGAGGCGCTCGGCGCGCCCAGCGCCCACACCCAGGTCACCGGCTTCGAGTTGTGGAAGGGCAAGGCGTGGGTCGCCGCCGTCACCCTCTCCGACAACCTCACCGCCGTCCTGGTCTCCGGGCTCGCCGTGATCGGGGTCCTGGTCATCTCGCGGTTCGGGCTGATGCTGGTGCTCTCCTTCGCGCACTCCCGCAAGGTGCGCCGGCGCGACTTCAGCTGGGGCCCGGAGGTCACCGAACCGGTCACCGTCCTCGTCCCCGCGTACAACGAACGCGAGTGCATAGCCAATACGGTGAACTCACTGATGGCCAGCGACCATCCGATCGAGGTCATCGTCGTCGACGACGGCTCGACCGACGGGACCGCCGACATCGTCGAGGCGCTCTGGCTCCCCAACGTCCATGTCGTACGCCAGCAGAACGGCGGCAAACCGGCCGCCCTCAACAACGGCATCGCGCACGCCAGTCACGACATCGTCGTGATGATGGACGGCGACACCGTCTTCGAACCCTCCACCGTGGGGGAGCTGGTGCAGCCCTTCGGCGACCCGCGCGTCGGCGCGGTCGCGGGCAACGCCAAGGTCGGCAACCGGGACACGCTCATCGGGGCGTGGCAGCACATCGAGTACGTGATGGGCTTCAACCTCGACCGCCGGATGTACGACGTCCTGGGCTGCATGCCCACCATCCCCGGCGCGATCGGCGCCTTCCGCCGCCAGGCGCTGGAACGCGTCGGCGGCATGAGCGAGGACACCCTCGCCGAGGACACCGACATCACCATGGCCATGCACCGGGACGGCTGGCGCGTCGTCTACGCCGAGCGCGCCCGCGCCTGGACCGAGGCCCCGGAGTCCGTGCAGCAGCTCTGGTCCCAGCGCTACCGCTGGAGCTACGGCACGATGCAGGCGATCTGGAAGCACCGCCGCGCCGTCGTCGAACGCGGGCCCTCCGGCCGGTTCGGCCGCGTCGGCCTGCCGCTGGTCTCCCTCTTCATGGTGCTGGCGCCGCTGCTGGCCCCGCTGATCGACGTCTTCCTCGTGTACGGCCTGGTCTTCGGCCCCACGCAGAAGACGATCGGCGCGTGGCTGGGCGTCCTGCTCGTCCAGGCGGTGTGTGCCGCGTACGCCTTCCGGCTCGACGGGGAGCGCATGACCCATCTCATCTCGCTGCCCCTCCAGCAGATCCTCTACCGGCAACTCATGTACGTCGTGCTCCTCCAGTCCTGGATCACCGCCCTCACCGGCGGCCGGCTGCGCTGGCAGAAGCTGCGCCGCACGGGCGCGGTGGAGGCACCGGGCTCGATCCCGAGCCAGCGCGGAAGGGGCGCGCCGCACGGAACCGAGCAGGGCGCCGGGCAGGGCGCGGACCGGAGGCCGGTCGGATGAGCCGCCACTCCATGGACGCCACGAGACCGGACGGGGCGGCCGGCCGCGCCGGACAGCCGGCCGGACCCGCCGGGTGGTCCCCCGGACCGGCCGTGCGGCCGGACGGGCCCGCCGGGAAGGCCGCCGGGCAGCCCGAGCCCGTACGTCCCTCGGGCCGGGACCGCTATCTGGACCTGCTGCGGGCGATCGCGCTGGTCCGTGTCGTGGTCTTCCACATCTTCGGCTGGGCGTGGCTGACGATCCTCTTCCCCTCCATGGGCGTGATGTTCGCGCTGGCCGGCTCGCTCATGGCCAGATCCCTGGAGAAGCGGCCCCCGTGGAGCGTCCTGCGGGGCCGGCTGCGCAGGCTGCTGCCGCCGATGTGGGCGCTGGCCCTGGTCATCGTGCCGGTGATGTTCCTGATGGGCTGGCAGCCGATGAAGGAGGAGGGAGTGTGGGGCATCGTCAAGCTGCTCAACTACTTCCTGCCGATCGGCGCCCCGCCGTACCCGTTCGAGAGCGGTGACGGCAGCGGTCTGCTGGACACGACGTGGGCCGACGACGCGGCGGGCCCCCTCTGGTACATCCGCGCCTACCTGTGGTTCGTCCTTCTCTCGCCGCTGCTGGTACGGGCGTTCCGCCGGGCACCGTGGGCGACGCTGGTCTTCCCCGTCGTGCTGACGGCGGTCATCGGTACGGGACTGGTCGAGATCCCCGGGGAGTTCGGGGAGGCCCTCACGGACTTCGCGGTGTACGGGGCCTGCTGGGTGCTCGGCTTCGCGCACAACGACGGCATGTTCCAGAAGGTCCCGCGCTATCTGACGGTCTCGGTGGCCGCCCTGACGATGGCGTTCGGTCTGTGGTGGGCCTCGGGCCATCTCACGGACGAGGGCTGGAACCTGGACGAGATCCCGCTGGCGCAGGCGACCTGGTCGCTGGGGTTCGTGGTGATCCTGCTCCAGTACTCGCCGTCCTGGCGGGAACTGCCCGGGAAGCTGAAGCAGTTCGACTCGACGATCACCCTGGCCAACAACCGCGCGGTGACGATCTATCTCTGGCACAACCTGCTGATCATGATGTCGTACCCGCTCATCGACCAGCTCTGGAACATCCCGGGGATCGACGCCTTCTCGTCGGAGCTGAACGCGTCGTACAACGTCCTGCCGCTGGTGATGGTGTGGCCGATGATCGGGCTGATGATCCTGGCCATCGGGTGGGTCGAGGATCTGGCGGCGCGGCGCCGGCCGAGGCTGTGGCCGAACGGCGAGACCCGGGCCGGGGACACCGGCGGGGGAGGGCGGCGCGGCGCGGCGGCGGGCGGCCACAGACGCTGATACGGCCGCGGACGCCGATACGGGGGCGCGTCTCCCCGGCCGAGGAGATGCGCCCCCCGCCGCTACGTGTCCGTGCTCCCGGGTCCGTACGCGGAGCTTTCCCGTACGACCAGTTCGGGCGGGAGCAGCACCTGCTCCGGCGTGCCCTGCGGATCCTTGATGCGGGCGAGCAGCAGCCGGGTGCACGCCCGGCCGACCTCGGACAGCGGCTGGCGCACGCTGCTCAGGCCGGGGGTGAGCAGCGCGGCGGCGGAGGAGTCGTCGAAGCCGACGACGGCGACGTCACGTCCCGGTGTACGGCCGCTGTCCAGCAGTGCGCGGTAGCAGCCGAGGGCGAGGGTGTCGCTGACCGCGACCACCGCGGTCGTACCTCCGGCGAGGAGCGGGGCCACGGCGTCCCGCGCGGCGTCGACGTCGTTCACCGCGTACGCCCGCAGGCCGCGCACGGAGAGTCCGTGGCGGCGCATCGCCGCGCGCCAGCCCCCGGCCCGGTCGTCGCCCACGCCGGATCCCCGGGGCCAGCCGAGGAAGGCGATCCTGCGGTGGCCGAGCGCGACGAGGTGGTCGACGGCGGCCGAGGTGCCGTGGGCGCCGTCGACGTCCGCCCAGTCCCCGGCGGGCCGTGTCGACCAGGGGCGGCCGAAGGCGACGAAGGGGATGGCGCGCCGGCGCAGCCAGTCGGGGCGGCGGTCGCCCCGGTAGGTGTGGGTGAGGACGAAGCCGTCGACCGGCTGTTCGCGCAACACCTCGGCGTAGCAGTCGGGTTCGTGCTCGGCGCCGGCGGGCGCGGTGAAGAGCAGGACGCGATATCCGGCCTCGTTGGCCGCGCGGGAGAACGCGTGCAGGAAGTGGTCCATCACCGGCCCCGACACCCCGTCGGGCGTGGGATGGACCCCGTAGCCGATCAGCTTGCTGGACCGTGTCCGCAGGGCGCGCGCGGCCTGGTGCGGCCGGTAGTCCAGTTCGGCTATCGCCCTGCGGACCCGCTCCAGGGTTAACGGGGCGAGGAGGTGCGGTGAGTTGAGCGCGTTGGAGACGGTCTGCGGCGACACCCCCGCGCGCTGGGCGACCTGCGCCAGGGTGGGCGGTCTCTCGGCGTGGCCGGTGGACCTCGTCGTCGTGCGCGCCATCGCTCTCCTCCGCCTGCGGGCGCGCGTCGGGTTCCAACGCGTGGTGTGACGCCCCGAGTTGAAACGATAAACGGCGCGGGGGAGGGACGGGGCGTCGGGAGAGGCGGGGCAGGGACGGTTCAGCGCAGCGCGCATTCGAACGAGTGGCCAATTATCGCCTTGTGAATATGCGTTTTACCCGCAGAAGATCCTTAAGACCTTCACTGAATCATCATACATTCAGTGGCCGTGTGATTACAGAGGACGTACGAACGTGTCCGAAACCCCCACCGCTGAGACCCCACTCTGGCTCCAGGGCCGTGACGCCGTGGTCGCCGCCACCCCCGCCGAGTCCTGGCGCAAGCACGTGCCGGACTACCACCTCTCGGCGACGGTGATGCCCGAGCAGCGGATCAGCCGGCACGAGGCCGGATCCCTCGAAGACATCGTCGAACAGCTCGTCCAGGTCTTCGAGATGGAGGTCTCGCACAACAAGGACCCCAAGACCTGGGTCTCCATGGTCACCGAGAAGTTCCGCACGAACTTCAACGGCAACCCGTGGTCCGACGCCCAGGACCTCGTCGAGAAGGGCAGCTACAACGTCCTCATCGGTGACAGCATCTTCTACCCGGCCGGTGACGAGAGCTTCGACTCCTCGCACGGTGTCTTCCTCGGCGCGCTGTCGCAGGGTTTCTTCTGGGAGGTCCTGGAGGTCCTGAGCCCGCCGCCCACCATCGCCTTCAAGTGGCGCCACTGGGGCACCTTCGACGGCGAGTACAAGGGCTTCAAGCCCACGGGCGAACTGGTCGAGATGTACGGCATGAGCGTCGCGACGGTCACGGAGGACCTCAAGCTGCTCCAGGTCGAGCACTACTACGACCCGAACGAGTTCCTCGGCAAGCTGACCGGCGGCTGCCCGGTCCGCCACCAGAAGTCCGACGCCTGACATCCCACGCCTGACATCCCACGCCTGACACCAGCGGGGCCCGGGGCGGGGCGGCGCTCACCGGCCCGGGGCGGGGCGGCGCTCACAGCGCCCCTCCGCCCCGGGTGAGAGCAAGGTTGCGCGCCGGTCATTTTGAGGCGCGGAGGCGAAACGAGACGTATCTACGGTCGGGGACACCTACCGAGACCGTCCGTGGAGGCGTGATGACAGCCCCGATCACCACCGTCGCAGCACGCAAGGGGGGCCGCTGGATCGAGAAGTGGGATCCGGAGGACGAGACCTTCTGGCGCGAGACGGGAGAGCGGGTCGCCCGGCGCAACCTGCTCTACTCCGTGCTCTCCGAGCACATCGGCTTCTCCATCTGGACCCTGTGGTCCGTGATGGTGCTGTTCATGGGGCCGGAGTACGGCATCGACCCCGCCGGGAAGTTCTTCCTCATCGGGACCGCCACCCTGGTCGGCGCGATCGTCCGCGTCCCCTACACCTTCGCCGTGGCGCGCTTCGGCGGACGGAACTGGACGATCTTCAGCGCGCTGATGCTGCTGCTGCCGACCGTCGCCGCGTTCGTCGTCATGGAGCCCGGGACCTCGTACACCACCTTCATGGTCGTCTCGGCACTCACCGGCGTCGGCGGCGGGAACTTCGCCTCCTCCATGACCAACATCAACTCCTTCTTCCCGCTGCGGAAGAAGGGCTGGGCCCTCGGCCTCAACGCGGGCGGCGGGAACATAGGCGTACCGGTCGTGCAGCTCATCGGGCTGCTGGTGATCGGGACGGCGGGCGCCGCGCACCCCCGCATCGTGCTCGGCATCTACATCCCGCTGATCATCGGGGCCGCCCTCTGCGCCGCGCTGTTCATGGACAACCTCGCGCCCGTCACGAACGACACCGGCGCCGCCAGGGAAGCCGTGCGCGACCGGCACACCTGGATCATGTCCTTCCTCTACATCGGGACGTTCGGCTCGTTCATCGGGTACAGCTTCGCGTTCGGTCTCGTCCTCCAGACCCAGTTCGGCCGCACCCCGCTCCAGGCCGCCTCGATCACCTTCATCGGACCGCTGCTCGGCTCGCTGATCCGGCCCGTCGGCGGCGTGCTCGCCGACCGGTTCGGCGGCGCCCGCATCACCCTGTGGAACTTCGCCGCGATGGCCGCCGCGACGGGTGTCGTGGTCTTCGCCTCCGTGATCGAGTCGCTGACCGTCTTCCTCGTCGGTTTCGTCGCACTGTTCCTGCTCACCGGGCTCGGCAACGGCTCGACGTACAAGATGATCCCCGGCATCTTCCAGGCGAAGGCGCTGGCCGGGGGGATGACCGGCGAGGCCGCCGCCGCGTACGGCCGGCGGCTCTCCGGGGCCTCCATGGGGCTGATCGGGGCCGTCGGCGCGCTCGGCGGGCTCGCCATCAACCTCGCCTTCCGGCAGTCCTTCCAGACGGCGGGGACGGGGACGTCGGCGTTCGTCGCGTTCCTGGTCTTCTACGCCTGCTGCTACGTACTCACCTGGGCGGTATACCTTCGAAGGGTGCCGGCCGGCGCCGTACAGGCCGAGACCAAGCACCGGCTCAGCTACGCAGAGGTGTAGACCGGAGGCGTACGTAACATCGGTGAAATGGTGACGTACCGGGCCTGTCACGCGCCGTTGACAGGCTCGGTCGTCCGGCCGGGCGTGAGCGCGAGCGGAGTACGGCGGAGACGGCCGGCACACGGCGGAGACGGCCGGCGCGCGGCGGAACTCGGCGGGGTACGGGAGGAGACGCATGGACGACCGGCAGCACGGCCCGCTCGCGGGATTCACCATCGGGGTCACCGCGGCCCGGCGCGCCGACGAGCTCGGGGCGCTGATCCAGCGCCGCGGCGGCTCCGTCGTCCACGCGCCCGCCCTGCGCATCGTGCAGCTCGCCGACGACGCGGAGCTGCTCACCGCGACGAAGGAGCTGATCGCCCACGTCCCCGACGTGGTCGTGGCGACGACCGCGATCGGCTTCCGCGGCTGGATCGGCGCGGCCGACGGGTGGGGCCACGGCGAGGAACTGCTCTCCTGCCTGCGTGGCGTCGAACTGCTCGCCCGCGGCCCCAAGGTGAAGGGCGCCATCCGGGCCGCCGGGCTCACCGAGGCGTGGTCGCCCACCTCCGAATCCATGGCCGAGGTCCTGGACCGGCTCCTGGAGGAGGGCGTCGAGGGGCGCCGTATCGCGCTCCAGCTGCACGGCGAACCCCTGCCCGGCTTCGTCGAGGCGCTCCGCGCGGGCGGCGCCGATGTCGTGGGCGTCCCCGTCTACCGCTGGATGCCGCCGGAGGACCTCGCCCCGGTCGACCGGCTGATCGACGGGACCGTGGCCCGCTCCGTGGACGCCGTCACCTTCACCAGCGCGCCGGCCGCCGCCTCGCTCCTCTCCCGCGCCGAGGAACGGGGCCGGCTCCCCGAACTCCTCGACGCCCTCCACCACGACGTGCTGGCGGCGTGCGTCGGGCCGGTCACCGCGCTGCCGCTCCAGGCGCACGGCATCGACACCGTCCAGCCGGAGCGCTTCCGCCTCGGCCCGCTCGTCCAGTTGCTCTGTACGGAGCTGCCGGGCCGTGCCCGGGCGCTGCCGGTCGCGGGCCACCGGGTGGAGATCCGCGGCCACGCGGTCCTCGTCGACGGCGAGCTGCGGCCGGTGCCGCCCGCCGGCATGGCCCTGCTGAAGGCGCTGACCCGGCGGCCCGGCTGGGTGGTCTCCCGCGCGGAGCTGCTGCGCGCCCTGCCCGGCGCGGGCCGCGACGAACACGCCGTCGAGACCGCGATGGCCCGGCTCAGGACCGCGCTGGGCGCCCCCAAGCTGATCCACACCGTGGTCAAGCGGGGGTACCGGCTGGCGCTGGACCCCTCGGCCGACTCGAAGTACGCGGACGTCTGAGCGGGCCTTCGAGGGCCGTGCCCGCCTGAGTACGGTACGGAGATGGTCCACGACTCCCCGATCACCGTCAGCCCCGCCACTCCGGACGACGCCGAGCGTGTCGTGGAGGCGCTGCTGCGCAACCGCGACCACATGCGGCCCTGGGGGCCCTTGCGTCCCGCCGACTTCTACACGGCGCGCGCGCAGGCCAACCGGATCGCCGACCCGTCCGTCCGGCTCTGGCATGCCAGGGACGGTGACCGCGTCGTCGCCCAGGCCACCCTCTCCACCATCGTGCTCGGCCCCTTCCGCAGCGCGAGCCTCGGCTACTGGGTGGACGCCGAGTACACCGGACGCGGGCTGGCGACCCGCACGGTCGAGGAGGTCTGCCGGGGGGCCCGCGAGGATCTGGGGCTGCACCGGCTGGAGGCGGGGACCCTCCTCCACAACACCGCCTCCCAGCGTGTGCTGCGCAAGTGCGGCTTCGAACTGATCGGCACCGCGCCCCGCTACCTCCATATAAACGGGGCATGGCGCGACCACCACCTCTTCCAGCGGATCCTGCACGACGGCCCGCCGAACACCGCCCCCTGAGACACCGCCGTCCGACATGGGCTCGGGCCATGGGGTTCCGGCCGCGCCGCCTTGCGGGCACTCTGAGGAGTACGGCACTCAGGACGGCACCAAGGACAGCACACCCACGGTGAATCCGAGGCGGTGAGGGACCCATGGCGGCGGGCAGGACTGCGGGCACGGTGTCGGGCACGGGCGGGTACGGCTGGCGGTTCGACTCCGGACGGATCTGCCTGGACCTGGTGGCCACCGGGGAACCCGCCGGGGGCGGCCGGGGACGGCTCGACGGCACCGTCGCGCTCGGCCGGTGGCTGCTCGGCGCCGGACTGCTGCCGCCCGGCACCCCGGTCGCCGGCATCGACGCCCGCTGGGTCCGCTCGTTCGCCGAACTCCGCGACGGCATAGGACGGTTGGTGCGCGCCGAGATCGACGGCCGGCAGGCGCCCGCCGCCCTGGAACGGGTCAACGCCCTGGCGGCCGGGGCGCCGCCGGGGATCAGGGCCGTACGGAACGACGCGGGTGCCCTCGTACGGGCGCCGATCCCCGAGCCGGAGTGCGCCGCGCTGCTCGCCGCCGTGGCCAGGGACGCGGTGGAGCTCCTCACCGACCAGGACGCGCGGGCCCGGCTGCGGCGGTGCGAGGGCGACCGCTGCCGCCGCGTCTACCTCGACACCTCGCGGGGGCGGCGCCGCCGTTGGTGCTCCAGCGAGGTCTGCGGGAACCGCGAACGGGTCGCCCGCCACCGGCGCCGGGCCGCCACCGCCTAGAACGGGAGCCGGGGCGCCGGCCCACCCGGTGTCCGGCCCCGAACGAGGCGTCAGTCCACCCCGTGTCCGTTCCTGACCGGGCGTCGGCTTATTCCGTGTCTTTTCCTGACCGGGCGTCGGCTCATCCCGTGTCCGTTCCTGACCGGGGCATGAGCCCGCCTCATATGCGACGCTGACGGCGCCTCATGTGCACCAAAGGCCACACAGACGGCTCTACGGCACACTCCGGGCGGCTGAACAAGGGAGTCTCTCCGGCCGATTCCATAGGGTTCTTGCGCTATTTCAAGCCAACTCTGCGCGCCTCCTTTGCGAGTCACGGACATGTCCTCCACGAGTTCTGCACGAATCCGTGCAGGGGGCCCGGACCGGCGTGAAACCCGCTCGTGGCGCGTGGGAGCGATCCCACAAAGATCTTGAAAGTTTTTCCCGAACGGTTGAGCACCGCTGGTCGGGAGTCCGTAGTGATGAGGGAGAAGCAGCCACGAAGGTATCGACCGGGAGGTTTAGGTGCGCAAGGATGCGGCCGTGGCCGATGACCGCCCTCACCGGGCCCGACACCGGAGCGCGACACCGCGCACCAACACTCCCGCACCTGACGAGGAGTTGATGCGAGCCCTCTACCGGGAACATGCCGGACCGTTGCTCGCCTACGTCATGCGTCTCGTCGCGGGTGACCGCCAGCGAGCCGAGGACGTCGTGCAAGAGACGCTCATCCGTGCCTGGAAGAACGCCGGTCAGCTCAATCGTGCGACCGGCTCTGTCCGACCTTGGCTGGTGACGGTCGCCCGGCGCATCGTCATCGACGGACACCGCAGCCGGCAGGCCCGGCCGCAGGAAGTCGATCCGTCACCGCTGGAGGTCATGCCCGCGGAGGACGAGATCGACAAGGCGTTGTGGCTTATGACGCTCTCAGATGCCCTCGAGGATTTGACCCCCGCCCACCGGGAAGTACTGGTGGAGACGTACTTCAAGGGTCGTACGGTCAACGAGGCGGCCGAGACGCTCGGTATACCCAGCGGGACCGTGCGTTCCCGCGTGTTCTACGCACTGCGTTCGATGAAGCTCGCGTTGGAAGAGAGGGGGGTCTCGGCATGACCAGGCACGAGCAGTACGGACTGGGCGACGAAAGTACTGTGCATGAAACCGTCGGCGCGTACGTTCTCGGCATTCTGGACGATGTCGACGCCTCCGTCTTCGAGGCGCACTTGGCCGAGTGCCGGATCTGCGCGGTCCACCTGGAGGAGTTCTCCGGGATGGAACCGATGCTGGCGATGCTGGCGGACAACCCGGACCCGTTCGCCTCGCAGGGGCCGATGGGGTCGCTCGCCTCCGTCTCCTCGATCAATCCTCAGGCCCCACCACCCCAGATACCGCTCGCCCAGCTCCCGACACCGTCCGTCTCCGTACGGCCCAGTCCCCAGCTGCTCGACAAGCTGGTCGACGAGGTCGCGGCGAAACGCGCCAAGCGCAAGCGCCGTGGGTTCTATCTCGTCGCGGCGGCGGCCGTGCTGATCATCGGCGGTCCCATCGGGGTCGGCGTCGCCACTCAGAGCGGTGGCGACCAGAACAGCGACCTCGCCATACGCTCGACCACGGCGCAGAATTTCGGCCATATGACCAACAAGGTCGGCGCCACGGACCCCACCACCAAGGTCAGCGGAACCGTCGCCACGGAGTCGAAGCCGTACGGCACGGAGGCCACCCTGGAGCTCAAGAACGTCAAGGGCCCGCTGAAGTGCAGCCTGATCGCCGTCTCCAAGACGGGCGAGCAGGAGGTCATGATGTCCTGGTCCGTCCCCGGCTGGGGGTACGGCATTCCGGACAGTCCGAACGAAAAGGGCAGGGAACCGCTCTATGTCCAGGGCGGCACCTCCATGGGCGACGGTGAGATCGACCACTTCGAGATCCGCACCGACGACGGCAAGAAACTCCTGGAGATCGGCGCCTGACGCCGATGCCTGACATACGTGCCCCCTTCGCGTACGGTTGACGGCTGCCCGACGCACGTCATGAAGGGGGCCTCGGTGGCCGCGCAGGATGCCGCTGTTGAATCCGCTGGACCCGCCGTCGATCCCGGACGCGACACGGGGAACGACTCCGTGCGCGCCCGTGAGATCGGCGTCGAACAGCACCATCTCGACCAGGTGTACCGCCGCCTGGAGGAGAAGATCCACGAGGCGGAGTTCCTGATGAACGACGCCGCCAAACGGGGGCAGGTCGGGACGCCGGGAGCCCTCGCCGAGCGCGACGCCCAGGTCTTCCGGGCCGGGATCCACCTCAACCGGCTCAACAACGAGTTCGAGGACTTCCTCTTCGGCCGGATCGACCTCCTCCGGGGCAAGGACGGCCAGAAGGGCCCGGACGGCGCGTACACCTCGGTCGAGCCGGCCGACGACGCGATCGGGCCCGACCGTACGGCCGCGATCGCCGAGACCCTGCACATCGGCCGGATCGGGGTGCTCGACTCCGACTACTCGCCGCTGGTCATCGACTGGCGCGCGCCCGCCGCCGCGCCGTTCTACCGCTCCACACCGGTCGATCCCGGCCGGGTGGTACGGCGCCGGGTCATCCGCTCCAAGGGCCGCCGGGTCCTCGGGGTCGAGGACGACCTGATGCGCCCCGAGCTGACCGCCTCCCTCGGCGGCGACGCGCTGGCCGTGATCGGGGACGGCGCGCTGATGGCCGCCCTCGGGCAGGCCCGCAGCCACACGATGCGGGACATCGTCTCGTCCATCCAGGCCGAGCAGGACCTGGTGATCCGGGCGCCCGCCGCCTCGGTCACGGAGGTCTCCGGCGGCCCCGGCACCGGCAAGACGGCGGTGGCGCTGCACCGCGCCGCCTACCTGCTCTACCAGGACCGGCGGCGGTACGCGGGCGGCATCCTGGTCGTCTCGCCGACGCCCCTGCTCGTCGCGTACACCGAGGGCGTGCTGCCCTCGCTCGGCGAGGAGGGACAGGTCGCGATCCGCGCGGTCGGCTCGCTGGTGGACGGCGCGGAGGCCACGGCGTACGACGAACCGGCGGTGGCCCGGGTCAAGGGATCGGCGCGGATGCTGAAGGTGCTGCGCAAGGCCGCGCGGGGAGCGCTGGAGGGCGGCACGGGACCCGCGCCGGCGCACGGGAGGACCGCCGTGCCCGCGGGAGGCCAGCTCGCGTTCGGCGAACTTGACGAGTCCGATGACGGGGCCGAGTCCGACGACGGGGCGGAAGCCGGACCGGCCGCCGGCGCCCGGACCGACCTGCTGCGGGTCGTCGCCTTCGGCCGCCGGCTGGAACTGGAGGCGGCCGAGCTGGGGCGCATCCGGCACTCCGTGCTCGGCGGCACCGCGCCGGTCAACCTGCTCAGACCCCGGGCCCGAAGACTCCTGCTGGACGCCCTCTGGTCGAAGTCCGGCTCCGCGGGGCGCCACACCGACCCCGAGCTGGCGGCCGAGCTGCGCTCGTCCTTCGACGAGGACATCACCTCAGAGGACTCCTTCACCGCCTTCCTCGACGCCTGGTGGCCCGAGCTGACCCCGCGCGGGGTGCTGACCGCGATGGCCGACGAGCGCCGCCTCGGCCGCTGGTCCCGCCGCGTCCTCAACCCGGGCGAGACCCGGCGCCTGGCCCGCTCCCTCAAGCGGCTCGGCCCGGACGGCACGGGCCCGCTCTCCGTGCACGACGTGGCCCTCCTGGACGAGCTGGAGACCCTGCTCGGCGCGCCGCCCCGCAAGCGCAAGCGCCGCGATCTCGACCCGCTGGACCAGCTCACCGGTCTGGAGGAGCTGATGCCGCAGCGTGAGGAGTCGCAGCGGGAGCGCGCCGAGCGGCTGGCGGCGGAACGTACGGAGTACGCGCACGTCATCGTCGACGAGGCGCAGGACCTCACCCCCATGCAGTGGCGGATGGTCGGCCGCCGCGGCCGGCACGCCACCTGGACGGTCGTCGGGGACGCCGCGCAGTCGTCCTGGTCGGACCCGGACGAGGCGGCGGAGGCCAGGGACGAGGCGCTCGGCACCCGCCCGCGCCGCCGCTTCACCCTCACCGTCAACTACCGCAACCCGGCCGAGATCGCGGAGCTGGCCGCGAAGGTGCTGGCGCTGGCCATGCCCGGGATGGAGGCGCCCCGCGCGGTGCGCTCCACGGGCGTACGGCCGCGCTTCGCGGTCGTCTCGGACGGGGACCTGTCCCGCGCCGTACGGGCCGAGGCGTACGCGCTGCTGGACCGGGTCGACGGCACGGTGGGCGTCGTCGTCGCGATGCACCGGCGCGAGCAGGCGGCGCGCTGGCTGGCCGGGCTCGGCGACCGGGTGGTCGCGCTGGGCAGCCTGGAGGCCAAGGGGCTGGAGTACGACGCGACGGTCGTGGTCTCCCCGGCGGAGATCGCCGACGAGTCCCCGGCCGGCCTGCGGGTCCTGTACGTGGCGCTGACCAGGGCGACCCAGCAGCTCACGGTGGTCTCGGCGGCCCGCGACGAGCCGGACGCCGAGGGGATCCCGGACCTGCTCAGGGAGTGACGGCGGCCCTCCTCACGCGTTGACTTCCGGTCAACTCGCGAGGAGGGAATCACTTACCGGGGTGGTTTGTTAGCCTGGTGTTGGCACCGGCCCGATCCAAGCCCCCGGGCCCAACCTTCGTCGCTACGAGCGACCACTTGCCGCGAGGCGAGCATGGCGGGTCGGTGTCATCTTTCACACTTATATGCCATCTTTCACACGCATTTCAGCAGGTCTTCACCGGTGAACGGTGGGGACCTGCTTTTGTTGAATACGCCGCTATTACCTGTTACTGGCAGGTAGGTGCGACCATTCGAAAGCGCCGCCGGGACATGTGTTCCCGCAGGCGCGGCAATGCGGCTAGGGAAAGAAGAGGAACTCGGTCATGGCAACGGCGCCCAGCGTCTCGTACTCGATGACGGTCCGGCTGGAGGTGCCCGCGAGCGGTACCGCGGTCTCCCAGCTCACCACGGCCGTCGAGTCCTCCGGTGGCTCGGTGACCGGCCTCGACGTGACCGCTTCCGGCCACGAGAAGCTGCGGATCGATGTCACCATCGCCGCGACCTCCACCGGCCACGCCGAGCAGATCGTGGAGCAGTTGCGCGGCATCGAGGGCGTGACCCTCGGCAAGGTCTCGGACCGTACGTTCCTGATGCACCTCGGCGGCAAGATCGAGATGGCGTCGAAGCACCCCATCCGTAACCGTGACGATCTCTCGATGGTCTACACGCCCGGTGTGGCCCGGGTCTGCATGGCGATCGCGGAGAACCCCGAGGACGCCCGCAGGCTCACCATCAAGCGCAACACCGTCGCGGTCGTGACGGACGGCTCCGCGGTGCTCGGCCTCGGCAACATCGGCCCGATGGCCGCCATGCCGGTCATGGAGGGCAAGGCGGCCCTCTTCAAGCGCTTCGCCGACATCGACGCCTGGCCGATCTGCCTCGACACCCAGGACACCGACGAGATCGTCTCGATCGTCAAGGCGATCGCCCCCGGCTTCGCGGGCATCAACCTGGAGGACATCTCCGCGCCCCGCTGCTTCGAGATCGAGGCCCGGCTGCGCGAGGCGCTGGACATCCCGGTCTTCCACGACGACCAGCACGGCACCGCGATCGTGGTCCTCGCGGCGCTGACCAACGCGCTGCGCGTGGTCGGCAAGTCCATCGGCGACGTACGGGTCGTCATGTCCGGCGCGGGCGCGGCCGGTACGGCCATCCTCAAGCTGCTCATCGCGGCGGGCGTCAAGCACGCCGTCGTCGCCGACATCCACGGTGTGGTGCACGCGGGCCGCGCCGACCTGGTGGAGGCCGCTCCCGAATCGGCGCTGCGCTGGATCGCGGACAACACCAACCCCGAGGCCATCACCGGCACCCTCAAGGAGGCCGTGGCCGGCGCGGACGTCTTCATCGGCGTCTCCGCCCCCAACGTCCTCGACGGTGCCGACGTCGCCGCCATGGCGGACGGCGCGGTCGTCTTCGCGCTGGCCAACCCGGACCCCGAGGTCGACCCGGCGATCGCCCGCGAGACCGCCGCCGTGGTGGCCACGGGCCGCTCCGACTTCCCCAACCAGATCAACAATGTGCTGGTCTTCCCGGGTGTCTTCCGCGGCCTCCTGGACGCCCAGTCCCGTACGGTCAACACGGAGATGATGCTCGCCGCGGCGACCGCCCTCGCGAACGTCGTCACCGAGGACGAGCTCAACCCGAACTACATCGTGCCGTCCGTCTTCAACGACAAGGTCGCGGGCGCGGTCGCGGGCGCGGTGCGGGACGCGGCGGCCAAGACCGCCGAGGCCGGCGCGGCCCCGTCGGTGTGACCATGCCCACCCCGGGCCGGTCACGGTAGCGGCCACTGCGGTACATCTCACGTCCGCCCGGTGCCCGGCGCGTCGCGATTCGCCGGGCCACGCGGGCCCCTTTAGGGTGACGGACCATGAGCCCCGCAGCTCCGGGGAGGTTTCAGGGCCTCCGACGGGCTCCGGGCGGGGCTCACGGGGCCCCAGGCTTCCCTTGTGGGGGCCCCAAGGCTCCAAGGAGTCTCCACAGAGTCGACGGAACGTCACGACGACGAGGCAGTGGCGCTCTTCGTCCGGCTCCAGAGGGTGCCGGATTGGCTTTCCCGCCGCTGGTGGGGGCAGGATGCGTATTCGGGCGCGAGGGTCTGTCAGCAGACCCGGGTCCGGGGACTGTCCGAGGGCCCTGGCAGCATCGGCTTCGATCTCACGCCTCACAGGCAAGAAGAACACGGGAGTACAAACATGAACCGCAGTGAGCTGGTGGCCGCCCTGGCCGACCGCGCCGAGGTGACCCGCAAGGACGCCGACGCTGTGCTGGCCGCTCTCGCCGAGACCGTCGGTGAGATCGTCGCCAAGGGCGACGAGAAGGTCACCATCCCCGGCTTCCTGACCTTCGAGCGCACCCACCGTGCCGCTCGCACCGCTCGTAACCCGCAGACCGGCGACCCGATCCAGATCCCGGCCGGCTACAGCGTGAAGGTCTCCGCGGGCTCCAAGCTCAAGGAAGCCGCCAAGGGCAAGTAAGCGCCGACGCCTTTCGCGGGGACCGTCTGACGGCACCCCCTCGGAGGCGACACACGGAGGCGGCTCCCCCGACCGGGGAGCCGCCTCCGCTGTTTGCCGCCTCCGTCGCCTCCGTCGCCTACCCGCCGGGCCCGGGGCCGCCCTGCCGCCCCGTCAGACGGCCACAGGCGGGGCTTCACACGCCTGTGGCCCCGGTCCGGGGGACCGGGGCCACAGTGGCGCACGACGGAGCGGTCAGACGAGCGCGCCGCCCGGCAGCTCCACCTTCGCGCCCAGCTCGACCAGCTTCTCCATGAAGTTCTCGTAGCCGCGGTTGATCAGATCGATCCCGTGCACCCGCGACGTGCCCTGCGCGGCCAGCGCCGCGATCAGATACGAGAAGCCGCCCCGCAGGTCGGGGATGACCAGATCGGCGCCCTGGAGCCGCGTGGGCCCCGAGACGACCGCGGAGTGCAGGAAGTTGCGCTGCCCGAAGCGGCAGTCCGAGCCGCCCAGGCACTCCCGGTAGAGCTGGATGTGCGCGCCCATCTGGTTGAGCGCCGAGGTGAACCCGAGCCGCGACTCGTACACCGTCTCGTGGACGATGGAGAGCCCCGACGCCTGCGTCAGCGCCACCACCAGCGGCTGCTGCCAGTCGGTCTGGAAACCGGGGTGCACGTCCGTCTCCAGCGCGATCGCGTTGAGCGAGCCGCCCGGGTGCCAGAAGCGGATGCCCTCGTCGTCGATCTCGAACGCGCCGCCCACCTTGCGGTAGGTGTTGAGGAACGTCATCATCGACCGCTGCTGCGCGCCGCGTACGTAGATGTTGCCCTCGGTGGCCAGCGCCGCCGACGCCCAGGACGCGGCCTCCAGCCGGTCCGGCAGCGCCCGGTGGGTGTAGCCGTCGAGCCGGTCGACACCGGTGATCCGGATCGTCCGGTCGGTGTCCATCGAGATGATCGCGCCCATCTTCTGGAGCACGCAGATCAGGTCCTCGATCTCCGGCTCCACCGCGGCGTTCGACAGCTCCGTGACACCCTCGGCCAGTACGGCCGTCAGCAGCACCTGCTCCGTCGAGCCGACCGACGGGTACGGCAGCCGGATCTTCGTGCCGCGCAGCCGCTGCGGCGCCTCCAGGTACTGCCCGTCGGCCCGCTTCTCGATGGTCGCGCCGAACTGGCGCAGCACGTCGAAGTGGAAGTCGATCGGCCGGCCGCCGATGTCGCAGCCGCCGAGACCCGGGATGAACGCGTGGCCGAGCCGGTGCAGCAGCGGTCCGCAGAAGAGGATCGGGATACGGGAGGAACCGGCGTGCGCGTCGATGTCCGCGACGTTGGCGCTCTCGACATGCGTCGGGTCGAGGACCAGCTCGCCCGGTTCGTCGCCGGGGCGCACGGTCACGCCGTGGAGCTGCAGCAGCCCCCGCACCACCCGCACGTCGCGGATGTCGGGCACATTGCGCAGCCGGCTCGGGCCGCTGCCGAGGAGCGCGGCGACCATGGCCTTCGGCACCAGGTTCTTCGCGCCGCGGACCCGGATCTCGCCCTCCAGCGGGGTGCCGCCGTGGACAAGCATTACATCGTCAGTGCCGGTCATGAATCTCGCGTTCCGGAGTGGGCGGGCGGGTGGCCAAGGAAAAGGGTACGGGTCCCCACCCCCTGTGCCGTAAGGCCCGGGCGGCGTCGGATACGTAATGGACACGTACGGGAACACCCTTGATACGTACGGTGGAACGTCCCTCGCGCAGGGTCACCGCCCCGGCTCCCGTCCGGCCGTGCGCTCCCGTTGCCGCCGTGCGCCCTGAGCTGCGCGCGGGGCCACTCTGCCGGGCACGCCCCGCGGACGGCGAATATGCGGGATCATGTCTCGCATGACCGAGGTGTCCTCGCTCACAGGGCGGCTGCTTGTCGCGACACCCTCCCTGGCGGACCCGAACTTCGACCGCGCGGTCGTCCTGCTGCTCGATCACGACGACGAGGGCTCGCTCGGCGTCGTCCTCAACAGGCCCACGCCCGTGGGCGTCGGGGACATCCTGGAGCCCTGGGGCGAGCTGGCGGGCGAGCCGGGCGTGGTCTTCCAGGGCGGCCCCGTCTCGCTGGACTCGGCGCTCGGCCTCGCCGTGATCCCGGGCGACGAGGGGCCGTTGGGGTGGCGCAGGGTGTACGGGGCGATCGGCCTCGTCGATCTGGAGACCCCGCCGGAGCTGCTCGCGCGGGCGCTCGGCTCGCTGCGGATCTTCGCCGGGTACGCGGGCTGGGGCCCCGGCCAGCTGGAGGGGGAGCTGCGCGAAGGCGCGTGGTACGTGGTCGAGTCCGAGCCCGGCGACGTGTCCTCGCCGCGCCCGGAGAGCCTGTGGCGCGCGGTGCTGCGCAGACAGCGCAGCGAACTGGCCATGGTCGCGACGTACCCGGACGACCCGTCGCTCAACTGAGGGCCGCCCCCGCCCGGCCGAGGTGATGGCTTGAACTCGCCGTTCAGTGCTCCGTGCCCGGCGTGTCGGCGCGATACGTGCCCGTTCGGCTGCGGAGTGCATGGACCCGGCTACTCCGTGATGCCCCCGGCGTGGGTACCCTTGGTTCCCATGAGCACTCTTGAGCCCGATCGCGGGGCAGGTACAAGCACCCTCGTGGAGCCGACACCCCAGGTGTCGCACGGCGACGGCGACCACGAGCGCTTCGCCCACTATGTCCAGAAGGACAAGATCATGGCGAGTGCGCTCGACGGCACTCCCGTGGTCGCGTTGTGCGGAAAGGTCTGGGTACCGGGGCGCGACCCCAAGAAGTACCCGGTCTGTCCCATGTGCAAGGAGATCTACGAGTCCATGGGCCCCGGTGGGGACAAGGACAAGGGGAAGAGCGGCAAGGACAGCGGCAAGAAGTAGCGGCAGGCCTTCCGTCCTGACGGCCCCCGGAGCACGCGCACGGCGTGCTCCGGGGGCCGTACGCGTGCGCGGGGCGGCGCACCGGGTGTTTCCGGGGGCCGGGGCGCTGCCGCGGTGGCCGGTTCCGTTCGGTCGCGGGCCGCGTGTGCGCGTCCGGACCCCATGGGGGCGGGTGGCGTGAACCCGCGTGTGCCGGTGACGGGCGCGTGTGTACGGGGCGGCTGCGGTCTGGGAGCCGCCGTTCCCGGGTAGGCAAGCCGTCCCGGGGCAGATATCCCGGAACCGGGTTCCGTCCGGTCGGCCTTCGAGTCGGTGCTCTCCGCCGCGCCGCCGATGCCGACCGTCGTCCGGGTGGTCTCCGTCATGGCGACAGTCTCTCAGAGGGGCGCGCAGGCGCCGACGT
>NZ_JBFBJB010000047.1:0-70843 GCF_040685895.1 Streptomyces sp. NPDC088124
GCCGGGCGCCGGGGCGGGCGCCCGGCGCGCCTCGGACCACCCCGTCCGAGTGGTGTTGTGCGTGGTCAGAGGCGGTGTGGTCGGTGCCCCGCCGGCCCGGCGGAGAGCGGCCGGACCCTGCTGCCGCGGGCGAACTCGCCCTGCCTCGCGGGGTGGTGACGGGGCGACGGGGGAGCGGGCTCGGCGGTGGTGGCGCGTCCGGTGGTCGCGGTGTCGCCGCGATGGTTGCGGTGAAGTCCAGCCACTCACGGCCTGATTGCGGTTCGGAACCCGCAATCGCGGCGCGTGGACGGCCTGTTCCGGCACCCGCGCGGAGACGGCCGGATGCGGGGGCAGCCGTGAGGGCGGGCGGACCCAGGACCTGAGCGCGGGCCGTGCGGCCGAGGTCAGCGGGTGGGCAGCCGGACGCCGAGTTCGGACGCGGCGGCCTGCAGGACCGGCACCATGGCGACCAGGTCGTCGAGGGTGCGGCGGAAGGCGGGGGCCGCGGTCGAGAGCGCCGCGAAGACAGTGCCGTCCGGGCGGAGCACGGGCACGGCCACGGCGCGCAGCCCGGCGTGGTGCTCCTCGTCGGCCGTGGCGTAACCGCGTTCGGCGGCCCGCTCGACCTCGGCGCGCAGGACCGCGCGGTCGGTGATGCTGCGCGGTCCGTACGGGGTGAGCTCGACCCGTTCCAGCAGGTCCGCCCGGACCTCGGCGGGGGCGAACGCCAGCAGCACCTTCCCCATCGAGGTGCAGTGCAGGGGGCCGTGCCGGCCGGGTTCGCTGCGTACGCCGACGGGCAGCGGACCGTCCACGTAATGCACGTAGAGATGGTGCGTCCCGTCGAGCACGGACATCAGGGTGGCTTCCTCGGTCTGCCGCGTCACCCGCTGCATCACGGGGAGGGCGGCGCCCGCGAACCCGTACGCCTGGCCGGCCTGCTGGCCGAGCCGGAAGAGGCCGAGCCCCGGTTTGTAGCGCTTGCCGACCGGTTCGAACTCGACCAGACCCTCGCGGCACAGCGAGTTCACCAGCCGGTGCGAGGTGGAGACGGGCACACCGCTCTCGCGCGCCAGCTCCGAGAGCGTGATGCCGTGCGGGTGCTCGCCGACCAGCAGGAGGAGCCGGATCGCCCGGCCCACCACGTCGACCGGGACATCGCTGGCACTCACAGCAGGAAGCTACCACTCGGCGGAAGGACTCTCCGCCGGGCGGTGGGTGACCTGCGTACGCGACCTGGTGCGCGACCTGGTGGTTGACACCGGCCGGGGAGCGTGGACACGATACTTTCCATTGAACAGATTGCGTTTCCATTCAGTGGGAAAACGGAAGGAGCTGTGCATGACACGGCACCGGAGGGCCACCCGATGAGCCACCCGATGTTCGACATCACCGGAAAGGTCGCCCTGGTCACCGGATCGAGCCGGGGCATCGGCCTGGCGCTCGCGCGGGGGCTGCTGGAAGCCGGCTGCACGGTCGTCCTCAACGGCCGGGACACCGCCGCCCTGGAGGCGGCGCGCGCCGGACTGGCCGAGGCGTTCGGCGACGCCGTCCGCGCGGAGGCGTTCGACGTCACGGACTCCGCCGCCGTCGCCCGGGCCGTCGCCTCCGTCGAGGAGCGGACGGGCCCGATCGACATCCTCGTCAACAACACCGGGGCCCAGCGGCGCGCCCCCTTCACCGACTTCACCGACGAGGAATGGCACGGACTGCTGGGCACCAACCTCACCAGCGCCTTCCTGGTCGGCCGCGAGGTCGCCCGGCGGATGACCCCCCGCGGCCAGGGCAAGATCGTCAACATCTGCTCGCTCCAGAGCGAGGTGGTGCGCCCCGGCATCGCCCCGTACGCCGCCACCAAGGGCGGCCTCAAGATGCTCACCAAGGGCATGTGCGCCGACCTCGGCCCCTCCGGTATCCAGGTCAACGCCATCGGCCCCGGCTACTTCGAGACCGAGCTGACCGCCGCGCTCGTCGCCGACGAGGAGTTCAGCGCCTGGGTCCGGGGCCGCACGCCCGCCGGCCGCTGGGGCACGGTCGACGACCTGGTCGGCGCCCTGATCTATCTCGCCTCCCCCGCCTCCGACTTCGTCAACGGCCAGGTGCTGTACGTCGACGGAGGCATGCTCTCCGTCCTGTGAAGGAGCCTTCCCCCATGCACGCGTGTGTTGTCCACGGAGCCGGTGACCTGCGGATCGAGGAACGCCCGGCGGCCGACCCCGGGCCCGGCGAGATCGCCGTCTCGGTCGCCCTCGGCGGAATCTGCGGTTCCGATCTGCACTACTACCACCGGGGCCGGGTGGGGGACTTCGCCGTCACCGCGCCCATGGTTCTGGGCCACGAGGTCGTCGGGCACGTCGCCGCCCTCGGCCCCGGCACCACGGGACCGGCCGAGGGCACCCCCGTCGCCGTGCACCCCGCCACCCCCTGCGGCGCCTGCCCCGAGTGCGCCGACGGCCGGCGCAACATCTGCGCCCACACCCGCTATCTGGGCAGCGCCGCCCGGACCCCGCACGTCCAGGGCGGGTTCGCCCAGCACATCACCGTGCCCGCCGACCAGATCCGCCCGCTGCCCGCGGGGCTCGGGCTGCGCCGCGCCGTCCTCGCCGAACCGCTGGCGGTCGCGCTGCACGCCGTACGCCGGGCGGGCGCGGTACGCGGCCGACGCGTCCTCGTCACCGGCGCGGGCCCCATCGGCTGCCTCGTCGTGGCGGCGCTGCGCCGGGCGGGCGCCGCGGAGGTCGTCGTCACCGACCTCCTCGACGCGCCGCTGCGGCTCGCGGCCGAGGTCGGCGCCACCGCGACCGTACGGGCGGACCGCCCCGACGATCCGGCCTGGGGAGACGCCGTCGATGTCGCGATCGAGGCGTCCGGCGCCCCGGCGGGCCTGCGCACCTGCGTGGAGCGGGTGCGCCGCGGGGGCACCGTCGTCCTGCTGGGGCTGCTGCCGCCCGGCGAGGTCGGGCTGCTGGGCAATGTCGCGGTCACCCGCGAGATCGAACTGCGGGGCGCCTTCCGGTTCGACGGCGAATTCGACGAGGCGCTGGCCCTGCTGGCCGGAGGTCTGCCCGTCGATCCGGTCGTCACTCACACCTTCCCGCTGGAGCGGTCCGTCGACGCCTTCGACATCGCCGGGGACCGTGCGGTCGCCTCCAAGGTGCTGCTGGACCTCTCGCGGAACTAGAGTCTGTCGTTTTTGTTGGGGCGCCTCGGAGTCTTTGTTGGGGCGCCTCGGAGTCAGATGTGGTCGAACGGCTCGGCGAGCCGGAAGGTGCCCCGCAGCGTCTCCCGGTACGCGGTCAGCGCCCGGACCTGGAAATACGCGCCCCACGACGGATCGGGCGGCACGATCCCGTACTCCGTGCTGGTCCGGAAGCCGTACCTGCCGTAGTACGCGGGGCTCCCCAGCAGCGCGACGAGCGGCTCGCCGAGGGCGTCCGCCGCGCCGAGCACGGAGTGGACGAGCGCCAGTCCCACGCCGCGGCGCTGGTGGTCCGGGCGCACGCTCAGCGGACCGAGGAGGAGCGCAGGGGCGCCGTCGACGCGCCCGCGGGTGCAGACCACGTGCCCGACGATCTCCCCCGGCCCGCCCGGCGCGCCGTCGACGGCGACGAGCGAGAGCTCGGGCAGCCAGTCCTCGCAGGTGCGCAGCGCGTCGAGGAGCGGGGCCTCCACGGTCTCCGGTTTCTCCGGGGTCGCGAAGGCGGCAGCGGTGACGGCCCGTACGGTGGCACGGTCGGCGGAGTTCTCACGTCGGATCAGCACCCGCACAGTGTGGCGCGGCGCGGGGCGGCGGCGCAAAGGAATTCCGCCGCCCGCCGCCCCGCGCCCGACCGGTCAACTCGCTTTTCCCTGGCGGATGCGTGCCGGGCGCGCGCCCCGGCGTGGACGGCGCGGCGGGCGGGGCCGAAGTGCGGCATGCTCTGCGGGACGAGTGGAACGGACCCGGCACGGGCACTGCCCGGAGCGGGTCCGTCATGGCCAGAAGGACCGGAACCAGATGACAGACCACAACGCTGGACTGATGGCGTTCGTGCGGGCACGCCTCGACGAGGAAGAGCGGATCGCCCGCGACGCCGGCGGCGATGCCTGGCGGTGCCCGCCGGAGCAGCCCGGTGAGATCCACGACCGCACCGGCGGCATCGCGTTCAGCCTGCGCACCCACGGCTACGACCGCCATATCGCCCGTCAGGATCCGGCGTGCACCCTCCGGCGTGTCGAGACGAGCCGGGTGCTGCTCGACGAGTACGCGGAGGTCGCGGCCCTGGACGTGGACCGTCCCGGCGACAGCTTCGCCTCCGGCCGCGCGGTGGGACTGGGCTTCGTCGTCCGGCAGATGGCCGCGGAACACGCCCACCACAGCGACTACCAGGTGAAGTGGCTGCCCCGGTTCTCCCACTAGGCATCCACCAGCGGCTTGTCCCCGATGGACCGGCTCCGGTTTCCCGCCGGCCCGGTCCATCGGGCCCGTCAGGGCGGTATGACGGCGGCGGCTACGGTACGCGCGCGACGCCGGCGTAGAAGCCGCTCGGCTCGGGCGCCGGGGCCGGTCCGTCCTTGTACCAGTGGGCGGCCGTCACCAGCCCGGGTGCCACCAGTTCGAGACCGTCGAAGAAGCGCGCCACCTCGGCCCGGTCCCGCATCCGCAGCGGGATCTCGCCGTCCTTGTAGGCGGTGGTGACGACGTCCCGGTACTGCGGGTGTTCGTCGAAAGTGGTGTGGGAGAGGAGCAGATAGCTGCCGGAGGGCAGCGCGTCCACGAGGGTCCGGGTGATCCCGTACGGGTCGTCCTCGTCCGGGACGAAGTGCAGCAGCGCGATGAGACAGAGCGCGACGGGCCGGCCGAAGTCCAGGAGGGTCCGGGCGTGATCGAGGATGGCCTCCGGCTGCCGGACGTCCGCCTGGACGTAGTCGGTGGCGCCCTCGGCCGTGCCGGTGAGCCGGGCCTCGGCGTGGCGCAGCACGATGGGGTCGTTGTCGGCGTAGACGATCCGGGCCGTCGGAACGATCTCCTGGGCGATCTGGTGCAGATTCGGCTCGGTGGGGATCCCCGTGCCGATGTCGAGGTACTGGTCGACGCCCTGCCGGGCCACCCAGGCGACGGCGCGCCGCATGTACGCCCGGTTCCGTAAGGCGTTGCCCTTGGCCTCGGCGGGTATTCGCTCCCCGACCACCTGGTCGACGAGGTAGTTGTCCTTGCCGCCGAGGAGCCAGTCGTACACCCGTGCGGGGTGGGCCTTGCTGGTGTCGATCCGGGGCTGGGGCGGCGGATGGGCCGTCATGAAGGGCTCCTGTGTGGGTGGCCGGGGCTGCCGCGACCGCCGACGCGCCGTGGTGGGCGCGGTGCGACGCGGACGGGCGCACAGCCTAGGTGACGCGCGCCGCCCGGGACCAGGCCGTGATCATGACGTAGCCGGGATACCGTTCCGCCGTCGCCGGTTCACCGGTGAGCGCGGTCAGATCGTCGATCCGCAGTACGTCGAACCCCGCCGCGTCGAGCAGGGCCGGCAGCCGCTCCCGCGTCGTGAGACGCGCGCCCGGCGCCCCCGGCGGTGTGCCGCCGGCGCCGACCGGGTCCGCGAGGAGCAGCAGGCCGCCGGGGCGCAGACAGCGGGCGGCCTCCGCGAGGACGGCCCGCTTGCCCCGGCGGCCGGGGGTGTCCGGCAGCCGCGTCGTGACCTCCATCATGAGCGCCTGGTCGAAGGAGCCGGCCGGGAACGGCAGCGCGGTCGGGTCGGCGGTGTGGAACTCCGGCCGGACGGCGAGCGCCGAACGCGCGGCGCGGCGCCGCGCGGTGGCGATCCGGGTGGCGCCGATGTCCGTGCCGGTCACCGTGCAGCCGGTCTCCGCCGCCAGCAGCAGCGCGGCCCGTCCGGTGCCGCAGCCGATGACGAGCAGGGCGGTGCCGGGGAGCGGCGCGAGCCGGGTCCCGGCCAGCCGGGTGAGCCGGTCGGCGCGTACGGCCGGGGTGGCCGGGGCGCCGGGCCCGTGCGGGGCGTCGAACCCGTCCGGGTCGTCGGGCCCGGTGACTTCGTCGGGCTGGTCGGAGTGACCCCGGTGCGGAACATCCGTGCCCGGCGCGCGGGCGCGGTGGTCGGCGCGAGGGGCGTCGGCCCGGGAGAGCCGGGGGCCCGGCGGGCCCGCCGTCCGGATCTCCCGGGCGTTCACACCGCGCTCCTGGGAACGCTTTTGCCGCGGTGGGACACCGGCGCCGCGCCGCCCGGCCGGATCCAGCGGCCGAGGGAGATCTCCGCGGTGATCCCGGGGCCGAAGCCGGCGATCACCCCCCGGGCCCCCTGCGCCGCGCCGCCCTCCTCGAAGAGCCGGTCCAGCGCGTCGAAGATGACGGCGCTGGCGATGTTCCCGCGTTCGGTGAGGGTCGCCCTGCTGTAGCGGAAGTTCTCCGACGGGAGCATCAGATACTTGCTCAGGTCGTCGAGGATCCGGGGCCCGCCCGCGTGGACGATGTAGAAGTCCAGGTCGGAGACGTCCCAGCCGAACGGCTCCGCCATGTCCCGCATGGCCGGGGCGAGCATGGACATCGTGCCGGGGACCCGCTTGTCGAGCATGAAGTGGAAGCCGGTGTCCCGGACCGCGTACGAGATCCACTCCTCCGTGCCGGGCACGAGATGCGAGCCGTTCTGTTCGAGCTGTACGCCCACCCCGCCCTCGCCCCGTACGGCGACGGCGGCGACGGCGTCCCCGAAGAGACCGTTGGAGAGCAGATTGCCCACCCCGAGGTCCTCCGGCTGGTAGCAGAGCGAACAGAACTCGCAGGACACGATGAGCACGTTCGCCCGCGGATACGCCATGCAGAAGTCGTGCGCGCGGTTGATGGCGGTGCCGCCCGCGGCGCAGCCGAGCTGGGCGATGGGCAGTTGGCGGGTGGCGGATCTGAACCCCATGGTGTTGATCAGCCACGCGGTCATCGAGGGCATCATGAAGCCGGTGCACGACACGTACACGATCAGGTCGATGTCACGGGTCGTCAGCTCCGCGTGGGCCAGCGCCCGGTCGATGACCTCCGGCAGCCGGGACTTGGCCTCGCTCTCGTAGAGGGCGTTGCGGGCGGTGAAGCCCGGATGTCTCAGCGTGTCCTCGATCGGCTGCACGAGATGCCGGGTCTGCACCCCGGTGTTGCCGATCAGCCGGAGCGCCAGGGCGAGTTGCGGGTGCCCGGCGTGCAGGGTACGCGCGAACTCCAGGGTCTGTTCCCGGGTGATGACGTGCTCGGGCACGGCGATCGCCGGTCTGCACAGTGTTGCCATGTCAGCTCCTCACCAGGCGACCGGAAGCGCCAGCGGATAGCGCCAGATGGAGTCGGTGTTCCACCGCACCTCGGGCTCGGGAACGGCCAGCCGCAGCGCGGGGAACCGGCGGAACAGGGTGCCGACGGAGACCTGGAGGGTCATCCGGGCGAGATGGGAGCCGAGGCAGTGGTGGCTGCCGTACCCGAACGCCATGTGGACGGCGGGATCCACGCGCTCGAAGTCCAGCTCGTCCGGGCGCTCGTAGACGAGATCGTCCCGGTTGGCCGTCAGATAGGAGACATGGACCGTGTCGCCCGCCTTGATGGTCACCCCGTCGAACTCGACGTCCTCCAGGGCCACCCGCGGGATGCCGACCCCCTGGCGGAACGGGATGTACCGCAGCAGTTCCTCGACGGCCTGGGGCAGCATTTCGGGGCGGGCCCGCAACTGCGCGAGCTGCGCGGGGTGGGTCAGCAGCGTGAAGACGATGTTGCTGATGTCGTACGTGGTGGTGTCGTGGCCGGTGACGACCAGGAGCATCGCCAGGACGGCCAGTTCGGCCTCGTCCAGCATCTCGTCGCCCACCCGGGCGGTGGCGAGCGCGCTGATGAGGTCGTCCCCCGGAGCGCGCCGGCGCGCCGCGGTCAGCTCGGTGAAGTACGCCCGCAGCCCCGCCTTCGCCCCGACCGCGGAGTCACGGTCGGCGGCGTTCATGGACATCATCGCCATCGCCCAGTCGCGCAACTGGCGCCGGTCCGCCACAGGTATGTCGAGCAGTTCGCAGATCGACATCAGGGGCAGCCGGTCGGCGAGATCGGCGACGATGTCGCCCGGCCCGCCCCGCGCGACCATCTCGTCGAGCAGTTCGTCCACGGTCCGCTGCGTCCAGGGCCGCGTCGCCTCGACCTGACGGGTGGTGAACGCCTTGATGATCAGCCGGCGCACCCGGTTGAGGTTGGGCGGGTCCATCAGATTGATCGCCTCGGACTGGGCGATGGGCGCCGGGGTGATCCGCGGAAAGTCCTTGCCGATCAGCGCCGCGCGGCTGAACCTCCGGTCCGAGGTGACGGTCTGGACGTCCGCGTACCGGGTGACGAGCCAGCAGTCGCCCTCTCCGTACGGCATCCGGACCCGGGCGATGGGAGCCTCGGTCCGCATCCGGGTCATGAAGGGGTCGGGTTCCAGCGCGTTGTCATGTCGGACCGGGCAGGTCCGCACGGAATCCGAAGGAGTCATCGCGGCACTTCCTCAGGGAGGGGGGTAGATGGCGAGGGTCCTGATTGATCGGAGCATGCCATGACGATCGGCGCCACACTCAAGTAATTCCGTCCAGTTCACCCGTAAGAGGTATTTACGTGTGATCCCACGCAACATCCTTACCATTCAGGCGAATTGGGACCCCGCGGTCCGCCCGTGGCCCCCTCCCGGCGGCCCCGGCGCCCGCCACGGGGATCTCGCCGCGCCCCACTCGACCGTCCCGCCTCCCCCGTACGGTCCAGCACGGCGCGCGGGCGCCGCGGGGCGGCGCTCCAATGGACAGGTGACCGCGCCCCCGGACGACTGCCTCGCGCGCAACGAGTGGATCTGCGGCGCCTATCTCTCCAGCCGTCGCACGATCCTGTGGGACGCGGTGCTCCAGCACCTCCAGCTCACCTTCGCCGCCGTCCTGATCGGCCTGGCCCTCGCCGTACCCCTCGCGCTCGCCGCCCGCCGCTGGAACGTGGCGGCGGCCCCCGTCCTCGGCGTCACGACCGTCCTCTACACCATCCCGTCGCTCGCCATGTTCTCGCTGCTCCTGCCGTTCTACGGACTGTCCGCCTCGCTCGTCGTCGCCGGGCTCGTCCTCTACTCCCTGACCCTGCTCGTACGGAACATCCTCGCCGGGCTGCGCGGCGTCCCCGAGGAGACCCGGCAGGCCGCCCGTGGTCTCGGATACGGCCCGCTCCGGCTGCTGCTCACCGTCGAACTGCCGCTCGCCCTGCCCGCGGCCCTGGCCGGACTGCGCATCGCGACCGTCTCCGCCGTCTCCCTCGTCACCATCGGCGCCATCGTCGGATACGGCGGGCTCGGCAACCTCATCTACGCCGGGATGAACTCCTTCTTCAAGGCGCAGGTGCTCACCGCCTCCGTGCTGTGCGTCGTCATCGCCGTCGCCGCCGACGTCATCCTCCTGCTGCTCCAGCGCCGGCTCACCCCCTGGACCCGGCGGGCCCGCGCGTGAACACCCTCACCGCCGCCTGGTCCTGGCTCACCAGCCCCGCACACTGGTCGGGCGACGGCTCCATCGGCGACCGGCTCGCCGAGCACCTCTTCCTCACCGTCGTCTGCCTCGCCCTGAGCTGCGTGCTCGCCCTGCCCGTCGCCCTGGTCCTCGGCCACCTCGGCAGGGGCGGCGCCCTCGCCGTCAACATCTCCAACGCGGGGCGCGCCGTCCCCACCTTCGCCGTTCTCGTCCTGCTGCTCCTCACCCCGCTCGGCGCGTACGGACAGTGGCCCACGATCATCGCCCTGGTCCTCTTCGCCGTCCCGCCGTTGCTGACCAACGCCTACGTCGGGATGCGGGGCGTCGACCGGGACACCGTCCGGGCGGCCCGGGGCATGGGCATGACCGCGTGGCAGACGCTGTACCGGGTCGAGGTGCCGCTCGCGCTGCCGCTGATCCTCACGGGCGTACGGATCGCCGCCGTCCAGCTCGTGGCCACCGCCACTCTCGCGGCGCTGATCGGCGGCGGGGGACTCGGCCGGATCATCACCGCCGGGTTCAACCTCGCCGACACCGCCCAGGTGGTGGCGGGCGCCGTGCTCGTCGCCGCCCTGGCGCTGCTGGTGGAGGGGGTGTTCGAGGCGGTGCGGCGGCTGGGGACGTCCGGGCCGAGGCGGGGCGGGCCGGGCCGGACCGGCCGGACGGGAGGCCCCGGGGACGGCGCCGGATGAGACCGCTGCGTACCACCGCCCTCTGCGGCGTCCTGCTCCTGGCGACGGCCACCTGCACCACGGGACCGTCCCTGGAGCACCGGGGCGCCGTCACCGCCCCGCCCGGCGACAGCCGTCATCTGACCGTCGGGACCGCCGGCTTCACCGAGAGCGACCTGCTGGCCCAGATGTACGCGCTCCTGCTGGAGCGGGCCGGGTACCACACCAGGATCCTCTCGGTCACCAACCGGGAGCTCTACGAACCGGCCCTGGAGAGCGGCCGGATCGATGTCGTACCGGAGTACGCGGCCACCTTCGCCGACTGGCTGAACGCCAAGGTCCACGGCCCCGGCGCCCGCCCCGTCGGCTCGCCCGACCTCGCCACCACGATGAAGGCGCTGCGCACCCTCGCCTCGGCGCGCGGGCTGACGGTCCTCGCCCCCGGCCGCGCGGTCGACCAGAACGCCTTCGCCGTCGCCGCCTCCTACGCCGGGAAGCACCGCCTCAGGACCCTCAGCGACCTGGGCCGCTCCGGGCTGCCGGTACGGCTCGCCGCCGGTGACGAGTGCGTACGGCGCCCGTACTGCGCGCCGGGGCTGAGGAAGACGTACGGGATCGACATCACCGGCATCGACCCGAAGGGCGTCGGCACCACACCGGCCAAAGAGGCCGTGCGGCGCGGCCAGGACCAGATGGTGCTGACCACGACCACCGACGCGACCCTCGGCCGGTTCGGACTGGTGCTGCTCGCCGACGACAAGCACCTGCAGAACGCCGACAACATCGTGCCCGTCGTCAACCGGGCCAGGGCCGGCGCGCGAGGCGTCACCGAGGCCCTGGACCGGCTGAACACCGTACTGACGACCGCGGACCTGGCCGGGCTGGGCGAGCGGGTGGACGGCTGGCGGCGGCTGCCCGAGGACGTCGCCAGGAGCTATCTGGAGGCACGGGGACTGCTGCCGGCCGGCAGCGGCGGCCCGCCGCCCCGTCAGCCCGCCCGCAGCCGCTCCGGCAGCCAGCGCAACTGCGCGGCCTGCTGGTACGGGCCGCCGCCCTCGTGGTCGTTGAAGTCGTACACCTCGATCGACTTGTCCTCGTGCGCGTACGCGTTGAACGCGCCGAACACCGTCGACGGCGGGCAGGTCTCGTCCTCCAGGGCCACCGAGAACAGCGCGGGGGCCCGGCCGCGCGCCGCGAAGTGCACGCCGTCGAAGTAGTTGAGCGTCCGCCACGCCCGCTCCGTCCGGCCCCGGTAGGTCTTCAGGTAGAGACCCACCTCGCGGTACGGATGCCGGGAGCTGATGGTCGTGGCCCGGGGGAAGTCGCAGAGGAACGGCACGTCCGGTGCCACCGCCACCAGGTCCGGTACGAGACCGGCCACCGCGAGGGTGATCCCGCCGCCCTGGCTGGCGCCGGCGACCGCGGTGCGCGCCGCGTCGACCAGCGGGTGGGCCCGGGCGGCCTCCACGGCGCGCACCGCGTCCGTGAAGAGCCGCCGGTAGTAGTAGTCGTGCGGGTCCTCGATGCCCCGGGTCAGGAAGCCCGGTATGGAGGAGGCGCTGCCCACCGGGTCGGGGGTGTCGCCGCCGTCCCACCCGGCGCCCTGGCCCCGGGTGTCCATCACGAAGTGCGCGAAGCCGGCCGACCCCCACAGCAGATGACTGTGCGGCAGCCCGCGCCCACCGCCGTACCCGACGTACTGCACCACCACGGGCAGCGGCTCACGGGCGCCCGCGGGCAGGACGAGCCAGCCCTTGACAGGGTGGCCGCCGAAGCCGGCGAAGGTCACGTCGAGGACGTCGAGCGTCGTCAGCGCGGTCGGGACGGGCTCGAAGCGCACGTCGAGATCGTGGCCGCGGGTCTCGGCGAGGGTCTTCGCCCAGAACTGGTCGAAGTCCTCGGGCTCCACGGACGCGCTCCGGTAGACGCGGAGCTGGTCGAGGGGCAGATCGGCCTGGGGCATGCGGGACCACCTCGGTAGGGAAACGGGGCTACTGGCCAACTGGACTACGGATGATCACACCGTACGACCGGAGGGTGGATCGCAGAAGAGCGCGAACCCGCCGGTGCGGCCTGCGTCAGGAGGGCCGGGGCCTGGTAGGGGGGCGGGTCCTGGCAGGGGCTATTGGGGAGGACTTCTGTTCGGTCGGGAAGTGGTGGGCGGCGGTGAGGAGGGTGACGTGGCGGTGCCAGGTTGTGAACGAGCGCTGGTCAGCACGGGCCAACGGCGCAAACACCTCCCCAGCGAACTCCTCCCACCGACCCCGACACGCAGCGAGTTCATCCACCCTCATACCAGCGGGAAACCATCAAGGCGACCACGTGCCCAGAGACGTCACAAAGCCCTACCAGGGCGTGGTGATGATCGGCCCGGGAGCCGGGGCGAGCCAGTGGCGCAGGGCGTCGGCGGTGTCCGCGGAGTCCTCGGCGGTCATCGTGAAGTGGTCACCCGGGACCTCGGCCAGCGTGTGGTCGAGCGGCCACGCGGTACGCCAGTGCCGGTCCGGCAGCGGCTCGCCGCCGGTGCCGGGCACGCCGCGTCGCGGCCGGACCACCAGGGTCGCGGCGGCCACCGGCCGCGGCCGCCAGTCCAGGAACATCCGCAGGTAGTGGCCCGCGGCGGTGATCACACTGTCGTCGAACCTGGCGAGGCCGGGCCGGCGCAGAACCGCGCGGTTCATGGCCGTGGCCAGGTCGGGCGGGACGTCCGAGGGCACATACGTGTCCAGCAGGACCACGCCCCGCGGGCCGCGGCCCGCGGCCTCCAGCCGGGCCGCCACATCGTGCGCCAGCAGCCCGCCGCTCGAACCGCCGACCAGCACCACCGGCCCGTTCCCGGCGCACTGCACCGCGGCGTCGGCCAGCGCCCCGGTGAGCGCCTCGGGGGAAGCGGCCAGCGGCTCGCCCGGCTCGAAACCGGGCACCGTCAGCACCGACAGGTCGAAGGCCCCCCGCAGACAGGCTGCCAGGCGGGCGAATTGCAGCACGCCGTGCACGGGCAGCATGGACGGCAGGCAGACCAGTCGCGGGGCCAGGTCCGGCTCCGCGGCGCTGGAGAGGCCGATCGCCCGTACCACCGGGGCGGGACGGTCCCGCTCGGTGAACACCGGACGCAGGGCGGCCGCGCTCGCGGCGAGCGTCCGCATCTCCTCGGTACGGCCGCGTTCGGCCAGTTCCCGGTAGACGGCGGACAGTGTCTGGCCGCCAGTTCCACGGTCCGAGCCACCTCCCTCGTCCGGGGCGGGGCCGTCCGGGTCCGTCAGGTCGCCCAGATCGTCCAGCATGCGCCGCGCCAGCGCCGCCGGCGTCGGGTACTCGAAGACGACCGTGGCCGCCAGGGCCAACCCGGTAGCCCTGGCCAGCCGGTTACGCAGACCGATCGCCATGAGCGAGTCGAAGCCCAGCAGTGCGAAGGGCCGGTCCGGCGCCACGTCCTCGGCCGTGGCGAAGCCGAGCTCCTCGGCCGCCGCATCGCGGGCCAGCCCGGTCAGCACGGTCAGCCGCGCGGCCGGGTCCAGCCCCCGCAGCCGGTCGAGTACGGCGGTGGGTCCGGCGGCCGGTGACCGCGGCTCCGCCCCGGCCAGACGGTGCAGGACCGGCGGGAGCAGCCCGTCACCGGCCGACGCCGCCAGGGCACCACGGTCCAGGGCCGCCGCGACGACCGCCGCCCGACTGCCGGCCAGCGCGGCGTCCAGCAGCCGCAGGCCGTACGCGTCGTCCATCGCCCCCAGGCCCAGCCTGGACATCCGCGCCAGGTCCGCGCCGCGCAGCGACCCCGTCATCGCGCCGGACCGCGCCCACATGCCCCAGGCCACCGAGACGCCGGGGGCGCCACCGGCCCGGCGGCGGGCGGCGATCGCGTCCAGCGCCGCGTTGGCGGCGGCGTAATTGCCCTGGCCGCCGGAGCCCAGCACGCCCGCCAGGGAGGAGAACAGCACCAGCGCGACCGAGTCGCGGGCGCGGGTCAACTCGTCCAGATGGACGGCGGCGTCGGCCTTCGGTGCCAGGACCCGGTCCAGCCGCTGTTGGTCCAGGGCGCTGATCACCCCGTCGTCCAGCACCCCGGCGGTGTGCACGACGGCCGTCAGCGGCGCGTCCGCCGGTACCCGCGCCAGCAGCGCGCGCACCTCCTCGCGGTCCGCCACGTCGCACGCCACGATGTCGACCCGCGCCCCCGACCGTTCCAGCTCCGCACGCAGCTCCGCCGCACCGGGTGCCAGCGGGCCGCGGCGGCCCGCCAGCACCACGCTGCGCACGCCGTGCGCCGCCACCAGGTGCCGGGCCGTCAGCATGCCCAGCGCTCCGGTACCTCCGGTCACCACCACCGTCCCCGCCGGGTCCCACGACGACCGGCGGCTCGTGCTCCCGGCCACCTCGCCGGCCGCCACAGGCACCAGCCGTGGCACCCACACCCGGCCGCCGCGCACCGCGAGCTGGGCCTCGCCGCGGGCCGCGCCCGCCTCTGCCAGGGCCGCCAGGTCGGCGGCGTCGGCCGCGTCGGCCAGGGGCAGGACGGTCGAGTCGCCCTTGCCGGCGGGCGTCGCCACACCGTTCGAGCCACTCTTGTCCGCAGGCGCCGGCACACCGTCCGGACGGTCCGGGGCCGCGGCACCGGCCGTCCCCGTGCCATCCCCCGCCCCGGCGCGGTCGAGCAGGACGACCCGGTCGGGGTACTCCGTCCGGGCCGAGCTGACCAGGCCCCACACCGCCGCGGCGGCCGGGTCGACCGCGGTGGCCTCGTCGACGCCCTCCACCGTGACGGCGCGGCGCGTCACGACCGCCAGCCGGGCCGAGGCCCAGGCCGGGTCCGCGGTGAACGCGCGCAGCACGGCCAGCACCCGGCCGGTGGACTCGCGTATCCGCCGCGGTTCGTCGCCGTCCGCGCTGCCTCCGGGGACGGGAAGCACCACCCAGGACACGCCCAGAGCCGGTGTACGGTCCGCGAGTTCCCGCGCGTCACGGACGGTCAGTACGGTTCCCGGTCCGAGCACCGCCCTTTCGCCCGGCGACCTGACCCAGTCGATGCCGAACAGCCCCTCGACGGCCGCCGGATCCGCCCCCGTGGGCCGACGGACCGGACGCCCCGGCTCCGGCTCCTCTACGTCCGACGAGCCGGCCGGTGAAGCGGTAGCCGGGCCGGAGACCAGCCAGTACCGATGCCGCTGGAAGGCGGTCGTCGGCAGGGACACCCCAGGCGCCCGTCCGGGCAGCACCGCCCGCCAGTCCACCGCCCCGCCCCGTACGAACACCTCGGCCGCCGCGGCGGTCACGGACACCACCTCGTCCGCGTCCCGGCGCACAGCCGGTACGCAGGGCAGCGCACCGCCCGCGCACTCCGCGCCCTGCGCGCTCAGCGCCCCGTCCGGGCCGATCTCCACCAGCGCCGGCACCTCGGCGTCGGCCGCGACAGCCGCCACCGCGTCGGCGAACCGCACTGGTCGGCGGGCCTGCCCCACCCAGTACTCGGGCGTGCACACCTCCTCGTCCGCCCGCCGGCCGGTCACCGTCGACACCACCGGCACCCGCGCGGGCCCGTACGACAGGCTCTCCGCGACTTTCCGCAGGTCTCCGAGGACCGGCTCCACCAGCGCGGAGTGGAAGGCGTGGCTCACCCGCAGCCGGGTGGTCCTGCGCCCCTCGGCCGCCAGTTCCGCCGCCACCGCCCCGACCGCGCCGATCTCGCCGGAGACCACCACGGAACCGGGGGAGTTCACCACCGCGATCCCGGCTCCCGGCCGTCCGGCCAGCGCGGCCAGCACCCGCTCCTCGGGCGCCGCCACCGCGACCATGGCGCCGTTCGCGGGCAGCGCCTGCATCAACCGTCCGCGGGCCGCCACCAGGGAGGCCGCGTCCGCCAGCGACAGCACGCCCGCCACATGGGCGGCCGCCACCTCGCCCACCGAGTGGCCGAGCACCAGCGCGGGACGCAGACCCCACGACGCGAACAGAGCGGACAGCGCGACCTGCACCGCGAACAGGCCGGTCTGCGCGTACACCGTCCGGTTCAGCAGCGCGGCCCGTTCACCGCCGGCCGGCGCGAACACCACCTCGCGCACCCCGAACGGCACCCGGTCGCCCAGACACCGGTCCAGCTCCGCGCACGCCGCGTCGAAGGCATCCGCGTACACGCCGAACGCCTCATGCAACTCCCGGCCCATTCCCGGCCGCTGCGTGCCCTGACCGGAGAACATCCACCCGGCACCGCCGCGCCCCGGACCCGCTCCGTCGCCGGTGACCGGCCCCGCCCCCCGGACCACGCCCCGGGGCTCCCGGCCGTCGCGCAGCGCGCGCAGGCCGGCCAGCGCCTCACCACGGTCCCGGGCCACCACCACGGCCCGCCGCTCCCGGACGGTACGGTCCAGCAGGGCCCGCCCCGTCTCCTCCGTACGGACACCGGCGCTGTCCGCCGACTCCCACCAGGCCAGCAGCCGCCCGGCCTGGGCCCGCAGCCCGCCGGAGGAGCGCGCCGACAGGACCAGGGGGACCACCCCCTGGCCGTCCGGCGGCACGGCGACCGCGTCTGCGGACCGCTCCGGCCGCTCCGCCTCCTCGACGATCACATGGGCGTTGGTGCCGCTGATGCCGAACGACGACACACCCGCCCTCCTCGGATGCCCGGCGCGTTCCCACTCCCGGGGCGCCGTCAGCACCCGTACATGCCCGGCCGACCAGTCGACCCGCGACGAGACCCGGTCGACGTGCAGCGACGCGGGCATCACGCCATGGCGCATCGCCATCACCATCTTGATCAGGCCGGCGACGCCGGCGGCGGCCTGCGTGTGGCCGATGTTCGACTTCACCGAGCCCACCCACAGCGGCCGTTCCGGACCCCGGTCCCCGCCGTACGCGGCCAGCAGGGCGCCCGCCTCGATCGGGTCGCCCAGCGCCGTACCGGTACCGTGCGCCTCGACCATGTCCACCTCGGCCGCGGACAGTCCGGCGCCGGCCAGCGACCGGCGGATCACCCGGAGCTGCGATGCGCCGCTCGGCGCCGTCAGTCCGTTGGAGGCACCGTCCTGGTTCACCGCGGAACCGCGCACCACGGCCCAGACCCGGTGACCGCGCCTGCGGGCCACCGACAGCCGCTCCAGCACCAGGACCCCGGCGCCCTCGCCGAAGCCGGTCCCGTCCGCCCCGTCGGCGAACGCCCGGCACCGCGCGTCCGCCGACAGGCCCCGCTGCCGGGCGAACTCCACGAGGACGGTGGGGGTGGCCATCACGGCGGCCCCGCCGGCCAGCGCCATCGAGCAGTCCCCGGCCCGCAGCGCCCGGCAGGCCAGGTGCAGGGCCACCAGGGAGGACGAGCAGGCGGTGTCCACGGTGACCGCGGGACCGGTCAGGCCCAGGACGTACGCCACCCGGCCACTGGCCACGCTCGGCGCGGCGCCGGTGGCCAGCAGGCCCTCCACCGCGGCCTGCCGGTCCGGCTCGGTCCCGCTGCCGTAGCCGTAGTAGGACAGGCCGGTGAACACCCCGACCTCCTCGCCGCTCAGCGATACCGGGTCGATACCGGCGCGCTCCACCGCCTCCCAGGACACCTCCAGGAGCAGCCGCTGCTGCGGGTCCATCGCCAGGGCCTCGCGCGGCGAGATACCGAAGAACGGCGCGTCGAAGTCGCCGGCGTCCGGCAGGAATCCGCCGCCGCGGGTGTAGATCCGGCCCTGCGCGTCCGGGTCGGGGTCGTACAGCCCCTCAAGGTCCCAGCCCCGGTTCTCCGGGAGGCCGGAGATCGCGTCCTCGCCGTCCGCGACCAGCCGCCACAGGTCTTCCGGCGAGGCGACGCCGCCGGGGAAGCGGCAGCCGATGCCGACGATCGCGATCGGCTCGCGTGCCCGGTCCTCCGCCTCGTCCAGTCTCCGGTTGGCCTCCCGCAGGTCTGCCGTCGCCCGCCGCAGGTACTCCCGTAACCGCTCCTCGTTCGTCACCGGGCCTCCACGCCTCCGGCGAGACCGCCGGTGCCTTCCCCGCCGTATGCCCTGAACTCGTCGTCCAGCGCGCTGAACAGCTCCTCGTCCGTGGCCGCCGCCAGGTCGTCGGGCGACGGCGCGGCGCCTTCGGCCGGAGGCTGCCTGCCGGCCCACCGGCGCAGCAGGCCCTGCAGCCGGGTCCCGATGCCTTCGGCGTCCCGCTCGTCCACCTCACCGGCCAGCCCGGCCAGTACCCGTTCGAGCCGGTCGAGTTCGGCCGTGACGGCGGCGGTGCCGGACGCGGCCCGCGGCGTCAGCTGCTCGCGCAGGTAGGCCGCCAGCGCCCTGGGCGTCGGGTGCTCGAACACCACGGTCACCGGAAGACGTACTCCGGTGGCCGCCCCGAGCCGGTTGCGCAGGTCCACCGCGGCCAGCGAGTCGAACCCGAGGTCCTTGAACGCGCGGCCGCCCGGAACGGCCTCCGGGCCGCTGTGCCCGAGCGCGACCGCCGCGTGCCCGCGGACCAGATCGGTGAGGGCCACGTCCTGATCGTCCGGGGAGAGCCCGCGCAGCCGTTCGGCCAAGGCGGAGGACGACGGCGCGGCGGACGCGGCGTGGGCGCGGCGGCGCGGCGGCGCGGCGCCGAGGTTCCGCAGGATCGCCGGGAGCAGGCCCGCGGTCTCCTGGTCGCGGAGGGCGGCCTCGTCGATGAGCGCGGGGACCGCGACCGCGTCCGGGCCGCGCAGGGCACTGTCGAACAGCCGCAGTGCCCTCTCGGTGGGCATGGGCGCGATGCCGGCGCGTCCCAGCCGCGCGTGGTCCGTCCCGGCCAGTGTGCCGGTCAGGCCGCTGGCCTCCTGCCACAGACCCCAGTCCAGGGACAGCGCCGGCAAGCCGAGGGAGCGGCGGTGCTGGACCAGCGCGTCGAGGAAGGTGTTCGCGGCGCTGTAATTGGCCTGGCCGGCGTTGCCGAGCACACCCGCCGCGGAGGAGAACACCACGAACAGGGCGAGGCCGGTGCCGGCGGTCGCCTCGTGGAGGTTGACCGCCGCGTCCGCCTTCGGCCGCAGCACCGCCTCCAGACGCTCCGGCGTCAGGGCCGTCAGCAGCCCGTCGTCCAGGGTGCCGGCCGCGTGGACCACGCCGGTCAGCGGGTGTTCGGGAGCGATCCGGGCCAGCAGCCGGTCCAGGTCGTCGCGGTCCGCGGCGTCGCACGCGGCCACGGTCACCTCGGCGCCCGCGGCGGTCAGCGCGTCCCGGAGGCCGTCGGCGCCCGGCGCCCGCGCGCCCTGCCTACTCGCCAGCAGCAGATGCCGGACCCCGTGGACGGCGACCAGGTGACGGGCGATCAGCCCGCCGAGCGTTCCGGTGCCCCCGGTGATGAGGACCGTGCCGTGCGGGTCGAGCGCCGACGGGATGCTCAGCACCGCCTTGGCCGGCCGCGGCGGCGCCTCACCGGTGGGCGCGCCCGGAGTGGCGGGCACGCCCTGGGCGGGTGCGCCGACGGACCGGAACGCCTCCGCGGCCCGCCGCGCGTCCCAGATCCGCACCTGGGGCGCGCCCGGCCCGCCGCGCCGGAGGAGCCGTACGGCCTCCCGCAGCATCGGGCCGATCCGTTCCGGGCCCGCGTCGGCCAGGTCACAGGACCGGTGGCGTACGGCGGGGTGCGCCGCGGCCTCCGGGTGACCGGCGGCCGGCAGGGCACCGCCCGCGGCCACGAACCGTCCGCCACGCGGAAGCAGCCGCAGCGAGAGGGCGGGCGACCCGGGCCCGGAGAAGTCCAGCAGTACATCCACACCGCGCCCCTCCGAGGCGGCCAGAACGGCGTCCTCGACGTCGGCCCCGTGCGAGCGGACCAGGCGCGCGTCGTCCACGCCGCACGCCCGCAGCAGCTCCCGCCCCGCCTCGCCGGCCGTGGCGAAGACCTCGGCGCCCAGATGCCGGGCCAGCAGCACCGCGGCCGTCCCGGGACCGGTGTCGGCGCCGTGCACCAGCACCGTCTCGCCCGGCGCGAGCTCCGCCGGCCCCCGCAGCGCCCACAGGGCCGTCACCCAGTCCGACGGCACCGAGGCGCCCCGTTCGTACGACCAGTCCTCCGGCAGTCCCACCACCGTCCGCGCGTCGGCCACCGCCAGCGGGCCGAAGGCGTGCGGCAGGAGACCCATGACACGGTCGCCCACGGCCGGGCCGGTGACCCCGGGCCCGACCTCGGTCACCACACCGGCCCCTTCGGCGCCGAGCGGGCCCGAGACGTCCCCTCGCGCGCCCCGTACGTCGGCCGGGCCGACCCCCGCGGCCCGCACCGCGACGCGGATCTGCCCGGCCCGCAGCGGCGCCGCCGCCTCGGGCGCGGGCAGCAGGGCCAGGCCGTCCGCCGCTCCCGCACCGGTGGTCGCCAGCCGCCACGGGGCGGGACCGGCGGGCAGCGTCAGTCCGTCCGCCGCGGCCGACCGTACCAGCCGCGGGACCAGGATCCGGCCGCCGCGCACGGCGAGTTGCGGCTGGTCGGAGATGATCGCGCCGACCAGCGCGGCGGCCGAGGCGGCGCCGTCGAGATCGGCCAGCACGAACCGGCCGGGGTGCTCCGACTGTGCCGACCGCACCAGGCCCCACACACCGGCAGCGGCCAGGTCGTCGACGCCCTCGTCGGGGCCGGTGGCCACCGCCCGCCGCGTCACCAGCACCAGACGCGAGTGCGCCAACCGCTTGTCGGCCAGCCATGTCCGGAGCAGGTCGAGCACCCGTCCGGTCACCGTCCGCACCGCGGCGGCCAGGCCGGCACCCGCCGGTTCCGGGCCGGCCGGGGGCCCGCCGCCCACGACGGCCAGCACGGTGTCCGGCACGGCGGAGCCGCCGTCGAGCGCGTCCAGGAAGGCGGCAGGCCCGTCGTGGATCCGGCAGTCCCCGCCGAGCGTGGCCTCAAGACCGGCGCTGTCGCCACCGGCTCGCAGCAGCGCGCCCGCCGACCGGTGTGCCACCGGGCTGTCCTCGGGCGCCGGCGTCCACTCCACGCGCAGCGGCAGATCCGGTGCGCGGCCCGCGCCGGCGGTCAGCCCGGCCAGGGCGACCGGCCGCAGCATCAGCTCCTCCACCGAGGCGACCGGTCTGCCCGCGGCGTCCGCCACCTCGATCGCGACCGCGTCCGTGCCGGTACGGGACAGCCGCACCCGCACGGACGAGTCGGCCGTGGCGAACAGCCGTACGCCCTTCCAGCCGAAGGGCAGCCGTACCTGGCCCTCGTCCGCCGTCAGTTCGTCGGTGCCCAGCGCGTGCAGCACCGAGTCCAGCAGCGCCGGATGGATGCCGAACCCGTCCTCGGCCGGTGCGCCCGCACCGGCCTCCGCCGGGAGCACCGCCTCGGCGAACGTCTCCTCGCCCGCCCGGTACACGGCCGTCAGCCCCTGGAACGCGGGCCCGTAGTCGTAGCCGCTGTCGGCCAGCCGCTCGCGGACCGTGTCGACCGCGACCGGCTCGGCGCCCGGCGGCGGCCACTCGGAGAGGTCGAAGGAGGCGGGTCCGGTGTCCGGGGCGAGGACCCCGCTCGCGTGCCGGGTCCACGGCTGGGCCGGGCCGGTGTCCTGCGGCCGGGAGAAGACACCGACTTCGCGCAGTCCGGCCTCGTCGGGACCGCCGACCACCACCTGGAGCTGGACCGCGCCCTCCTCGGGCAGGACCAGCGGGGCCTGCACGGCCAGCTCCCGCACCCGGTCGCACCCGACCTCGTCGCCGGCCCGCAGGGCCAGTTCGAGGAAGGCCGTCCCCGGCAGCAGGACCACACCGGCCACCGCGTGGTCGGCCAGCCACGGCTGCGCCTTGAGCGACAGCCGGCCGCTCAGCGTCACCTCGTCCCGCTCCGCGGACGGCAGCACCGCGGCCAGCAGCGGATGGCCGGCCGTCCGCAGTCCGGCGGACGATACATCGCCGGCCGCCTGCGCCGCCTCCAGCCAGTACCTCCGGTGCTGGAAGGCGTAGGTGGGCAGGGCGACACGCCGCCCGCCCAGCGGGGCGAACACCGGCTCCCAGTCCACCGCGACGCCGTGGACGTACGCCTCGGCCAGGGCGGTGTGGAACCTGCCGAGGCCGCCCTGGTCGCGGGCCAGGGTCCCGACGACCACGGCGGCACGGCCGGCCGCGTCCGCGGTCTCCTGTGTTCCCACGGTCAGCACCGGGTGCGGGCTGCACTCGACGAAGACACCGAAGTCGTCGTCCAGCAGGCTGCGCACGGCGTCCTCGTACCGGACGGTCCGGCGCAGGTTGCGGTACCAGTACGCGGCGTCGAGCCCCTCGGTGCCGACGGCTTCGCCGCTGACGGTCGAGTAGAACAGCACGTCGGACGGGCGGGGCGCGATGTCCCGCAGCACCCGCGTGACCTCGTCGCGGATCGCGTCCACATGGGCGGAGTGCGAGGCGTAGTCCACCGGTACCCGCTTGGCCCGCACGCCCTCGTTCTGGTAGCCGGAGGTCAGGTCGGCGAGCGCGTCGGCGTCGCCGGAGACGACGGTGGAGGCCGGTCCGTTCACCGCGGCGATGCCCAGCCGGCCGTCGTAGGCGGCGAGCCGCTCGGTCACCCGGTCGGCGGGCAGCGGTACGGACAGCATGCCTCCGAGGCCGGACAGCCGGGTCAGTACCCGGCTGCGCAGGGCGACGACACGGGCGCCGTCCTCCAGGGACAGTGCCCCTGCCACCACCGCGGCGGCGATCTCCCCCTGGGAGTGGCCCACCACGGCGTCCGGGGTCACCCCGTACGACCGCCACAGCGCCGCCAGCGACACCATCACCGCCCACAGCACCGGCTGCACCACGTCCACCCGGTCGGTGGGCGGCGCGCCGGGCAGCCCACGGATCACATCGGTCAGCGACCAGTCCACGACGGGGGCCAGGGCCCGCTCGCACGCGCGCATGCGCTGCGCGAACACCGGTGCGGTGTCGAGGAGTTCGGCCGCCATGCCGTCCCACTGCGATCCCTGGCCGGGGAAGACGAAGACGGTGCCGGCCAGTTCCTCGGCCACGGTGCCCTCGGTCAGGCAGGCGGCGGGCCGGCCCTCGGCCAGGCACTCCAGCCCATGGCGGAACGTCGCGCGGTCGTCGGCGACGATCACCGCGCGCGCCGCCAGCCGGGCGCGGGTCGTCGCCAGAGAGTGGCCGATGTCCACCAGGTCCGGTCCGGCGTCCCCGGACACGAAGCCCAGCAACCGGGCGGCCTGGGCCCGCAGGGCGCCCGCCGTCTTCCCGGACAGCAGCCAGGGCACGGCGACCGTGCCACGGAGTCGGCCGCCGGCCGCGGCCCGTTCCTGGACCTCGTCCCCGGGCCGGCCGGCCGGCGCCTCCTCGACGATCAGATGGGCGTTGGTGCCGCTGATGCCGAACGACGACACCGCGGCCCGCCGCGGACCCGGCCCGTTCCACGGAGTCGGCTCGGTGAGCAGGCGCAGCGCCCCGGACTCCCAGTCGACGTGCGGCGACGGCTCCTCGGCGTGCAGAGTGCGCGGCAGCACGCCGTGCCGCAGCGCCATCACCATCTTGATCACTCCGGCCACGCCGGCCGCGGCCTGGGGGTGGCCGATGTTGGACTTCACCGACCCTAGCCACAGGGGCCGTTCCGGCGCGCGGTTCTCACCGTAGGTGGCCAGCAGGGCGCCGGCCTCGATCGGGTCGCCCAGGGTGGTGCCGGTGCCGTGCGCCTCCACCGCGTCGATGTCGTCCGCCGTCAGCCCCGCGTCGGCCAGCGCCTGCCGGATGACGCGTTCCTGTGACGGGCCGTTGGGGGCCGACAGGCCGTTGCTGGCCCCGTCCTGGTTGACGGCGCTGCCGCGCACCACCGCGAGGACCGGGTGGCCGTTGGCTTGGGCGTCGGAGAGGCGCTCCAGCAGGAGTACGCCCGCGCCCTCGCCAGGGCCGAAGCCGTCGGCCCCGGCGCCGAACGCCCGGCACCGGCCGTCGGCGGACAGCGCGCGCTGCCGGCTGAAGCCGACGAACGTCTCGGGGACGGCCATCAGCGTGACCCCGCCGGCCAGGGCCATCGAGGACTCGCCGCGCCGCAGGGACTGGCAGGCCAGGTGCAGCGCCACCAGGGAGGACGAGCAGGCGGTGTCCACGGTGACCGCGGGGCCCTGGAGCCCGTAGGTGTAGGCGATCCGGCCGGAGATCACGCTGGTCAGCGTGCCGGTCAGGATGTAGCCCTCGGTGCCCTCCGCCCGGTCCGTCATGCCCTGTCCGTAGCCCTGCGCGTAGGCGCCCATGAAGACTCCGGTGGAGCTGCCCCGCAGCGCCTCGGGGCGGATCCCGGCCGTCTCCAGCGTCTCCCAGCAGACTTCGAGCAGCTGTCGCTGCTGCGGGTCCATGGCCAGGGCCTCGCGCGGGGAGATGCCGAACAGCTCCGCGTCGAAGTCGCCGGCGTCCCGCAGGAATCCGCCGCCCCGGGTGTAGAAGCGGCCGGCCCGGTCCGGGTCGGGGTCGTAGAGCCCGTCGACGTCCCAGCCGCGGTCGCGCGGCCAGGGCACGATCGCGTCCTCGCCGACGGAGACCAGCCGCCACAGGTCGTCGGCAGAGCCGACACCTCCGGGGAATCGGCAGCCCATGCCGACCACCGCGATCGGCTCGTGCTGCGCGGCGACCAGCTCGTCGATCCGGCGGCGCGTGGTGCGCAGCTCGGCCGTCAACCGCTTCAGGTACTGCACGGACTTGTCGTCGTGGGTCATGACGCGCCTGCCTTTCCGCTATGCGCCGCCGAGTTCACGGTCCAGCAAGTCGTAGATCGACTCGGCCGTGGCGGTCTCCAGATCCTGGTCGTCCGGGCTGTCGGCCGCCCCGCTGCCGTACCGCGACAGGAGCGGCACCGGCCGTACCGCCACGGTGGGGGCGGCGGGGGCGGCCGGTTCGAGGCCGGTCGGGGCGGACTCGAACGGGGCGGTCCTCGGGAGCTGGGACAGCAGGAAGGCCGCCAGTTCCCTGGGCGTGGGGTGGTTGAAGACGGCGGTCGACGGCAGCCGCACACCGGCCGCCGCGCCGAGCCGGTTGCGCAGTTCCACCCCGCTCAGCGAGTCGAAGCCCAGCTTCCGGAAGGACCGGTCCGGGCCGACGGCGTCCGGGCCGGCGTGGCCGAGCACGACGGCCGCCTCCCGGCGGACCAGGTTGACCACCAGCCGCTGGCGTTCGGATGCGGACAGGCCGGCCAGCCGCTCGGTCAGCCCCTCCGGGCCGGTGCCGTCCGGCGTGCCGCTGTCCGACGTGGTGCTGTCCGGTGTGGCGCCGTTCGGGGCGCCCGCCGCCCGCGGCAGCGCGGGCCGCACCAGTGACCGCAGCACGGCCGGTACCTGAGCCGTCGGCCGGCCGTCCAGCGAGCCGAGGTCCAGCCGGGCCGGGACGACCGTCGACCGGTCTCCGCGGCAGGCGGCGTCGAACAGGTCCAGCGCCCGCGAGGTGGACAGCCCCGCGATGCCGCCGCGGGCCATCCGAGCCCGGTCGGCCTCGCCCATGTGCGCGGTCATCCCGCTGGCGTCCTGCCAGTACCCCCAAGCCAGCGACACCGCGGGCAGCCCGGCCGACCGCCGGTGGGCGGCGAGCCCGTCGAGGAACGTGTTGCCCGCCGCGTAACCGGCCTGGCCCGGCGTGCCGAGCACACCGGCCGCCGAGGAGAACAGGACGAACGCCCGCAGGTCGAGGTGGCGGGTCAGCTCGTGCAGATTCCACGCGGCGTCCGCCTTCGGCCGCAGGACGTGTTCCAGCTGCGGCACGGTCAACGTGTCGATCAGGCCGTCCTCCAGCACGCCCGCGGCGTGCACCACGCCGGTGAGCGGGGCCCTCAGCCCGGCCCGTTCGACGACCCCGGCCAGGGCGTCGCGGTCGGCGGCGTCGCACGCCTCGACGCGTACCGAGGCGCCCAGCGCGGTCAGCTCCCTGACCAGCTCGGCGGCTCCGGGCGCCGCCATGCCCTGACGGCCGGTCAGCACCAGCCCGGTGACGCCGTGTGTCCGCACGAGCCTGCGCGCGACCTGAGCGCCCAGCACTCCGGTGCCGCCGGTGATCAGCACCGTCCCGTCCGGGCCGAACCGAGGAGGCAGCGTCAGGACGACCTTGCCGATGTGGCGCGCGAGGCTCATATGACGCAGGGCCTGCCGGGCGCGGCGTACGTCCCAGGCGGTCACCGGCAGGGCCCGCAGCGAACCGTCGTCGAAGCCGCGGACGAGTTCGGCGAGCATCGCGGCGATCCGCGCGGGGCCGGCGTCCATCAGGTCGAACGCCCGGTACGACACGCCGGGGTGATCCCGGGCGACCTGCGCCGCGTCACGGATGTCGGTCTTGCCCATCTCCACGAACCGGCCGCCCGGTCCGAGCAGCCGCAGCGAGGCGTCGGTGAACTCGCCGGTCAGCGAGTTGAGCACCAGGTCCAGCACCCCGGCCTCGGCGCGGAACCGCGCCTCGAAGCCGGTGTCCCGGGAGGAGGCGAGGTGCCGGTCGTCCAGCCCCATCCGGCGCAGCACCGGCCACTTGGCCGGACTCGCGGTGGCGAAGACCTCGAGGCCGAGGCGGCGGGCCAGCTGTACGGCGGCCATCCCCACCCCGCCCGCGGCGGCGTGGACCAGCACCTTGCGGCCGGGCGCGGCGCCGCCCAGGTCGACCAGCCCGTGGAGCGCGGTCATGAACGCCACCGGCACCGTCGCCGCCTCGGCGAACGACCACCCATGCGGTACGGGGGCCAGCAGCCCGGTGTCCACGACAGCCGACGGCCCGCAGCCCTGCCCGAACAGGCCCATGACACGGTCGCCGACGGCGATGTCCGTCATACCCGGGCCGGTCTCCACCACCACGCCCGCGCCCTCGGCGCCGAGCGGCCGGTCGTCCTGGACCAGCCCGAGGCCGACCACCACGTCCCGGAAGTTGACGCCGACGGCACGGACGTCCAGACGCACCTCGCTGGCCCGCAGCTCGCGCGCGCCTCCCTCGAAGGGGACCAGCGCCAGGTCGTCCAGCGTCTGCCGCTCGCCGGCCTCCAGCCGCCACCCCGGCGCCGTCGGCACGGGCAGTGCCTCGGTGTCGTCCTCGCGCCCGAGCCGGGGGACGTACACGGTGCCCCCGCGCAGCACGAACTGCTCGCCGACCGGGTCGGCACCGCTCCCGGACCGGGCGGCCCGCGCCCACCAGGAGAGAGCGGCGGGCAGCTCCGACCACCGGTCCACGTCCACCAGGGCGAACCGCCTGGGGTGCTCCGCCATCGCGGACCTGAGCAGTCCCCACACCGCGGCGCCGCCGAGGTCGGTCACCGCCTCGCCCTCCGCGGTCGCCACCGCGCCACACGTCGCGACCACCAGGACCGACGCCTCCCAGCGCCCGTCGAGCCACTGGCGTACGACATCCAGCACGTCCCGCAGCCGCTGGTGCGCCTGCGCGGCCGCACCCGGGCCGTTGCCGGTGCCGGTGTCCGCGGTCACCGGCAGGCACACCAGCGGTGAGACATCCTCCTTCACGTCGGACAGCGACCTCGCGGTCGCCGTCCCCGTCACGCCGGGCGGCACCGGGTCCCCGACGACGACCGCCTGTGCCCCGGCCTCGCCGTTCTCCCGGATGTCGCCCGCCTGCTGCCAGCGCAGGACGAACAGGTCGCCGCCGGCCGGGTCACCGGACGCCGCCGTTGCCAGCACCGCCGGGTCGACGGGGCGCACGACCAGGGAGTCCACGGCGAGGACAGGTGCGCCCGCGGCGTCCACGACCGACACCCGCACCGCGGCGTCCTCCTGACCGGCGACCAGCGGCTCGCGGGCGACGCGCACCCGTACGGCGGTCGCGCCGGCCGCGCTGAGCGACACCCCGCCGAACGCGAACGGCAGCAGGAGCGGCCCGCCCGTACCCCGTGGCGCGGCGGCGAGCGTGCAGTGCAGTACGGCGTCCAGCAGAGCGGGGTGGACGGCGTAATCCCCGGCGTCCGCGCGCGCCTCGTCCGGGAGCACGACCTCGGCCAGGACCTCGTCCCCGAGGCGCCAGACCGCCTGGACACCGCGGAAGGCGGGCCCGTACGCATAGCCCCGGGCGGCGAGTTCGTCGTAGAACCCGTCCGTCGGAACCGGTACGGCGCCGGGCGGGGGCCAGGCCTGACCGTGGACCGGCTCCGGCGCATCCCCCGAGGCGGCCGCGGCGCCGCCGGGCGGCGCGTCGCGGGGGCTCAGCGCCCCGGTGGCGTGCCGGGTCCACGGCCCGCCCCCGGCGGCAGGCCGCTCCGGGTCCTGCTCCGGCCTGGAGTGGATCTCCAGCGCCCGCCGGCCGGACGGCTCGGGCCGCGCCAGGACCACCTGCACCTGGACGGCGCCGTCCGGGGCCAGGAGCAGCGGAGTGTGCAGGACGAGGTCCTCGACGCCGCCGCAGCCGGCCTGGCCCGCCGCGTGCAGGGCCAGGTCGACCAGCAGGCTGCCCGGCGCCGGCACCGTACCGGCGACGACATGGTCGGCCAGCCACGGCTGCCGGGCCGGTGAGATCCGCCCGACCAACACCAACTCGTCCGACCCGGCCACCGGTACGGCCGCGCTGAGCACCGGGTGGTCCACCCGGTCCAGCCCGAGCCGGTCGGCCCGTCCGGGCTCGTCCGCACCGCCGTCGGCGGGTGTGTGCAGCCAGTAGGGCCGGTGCTGGAACGGGTACCTCGGCAAGTCGACCCGGCCGGCCGGTGCGCCGGACGCACCGGTGGCGGTCAGCGTGGCCGGCCAGTCGACCCGGGCTCCGCCGGCCCACAGCCGGGCGACGGAGGCCAGCATCTCGTGCCGGTCGTCGCCGTCCCGCCGCAGCGACCCGCTCACCACGATGTCCCGCCGCTCCAGGTCGGCGCGGTCCTCGATGCTCATCGTCAGCACCGGGTGCGGACTGACCTCGATGAACGTCCGGTGGTCGGCCAGCACGGCGCGGACGGTCTCGTCGAACAGCACGGTCTGCCGGAGGTTCCGGTACCAGTAGTCTGCGTCCAGGCCACGGGTGTCGAACAGACCGCCGGTCACGGTGGAGTAGAACGCGGCCTCGCCCGCGACAGGGGTGATGTCCGCCAGCGCGTCCGCGAGTTCCCGCCGCAGCGGTTCCACCGCGGCGGAGTGGGACGCGAAGTCCACCGGCAGCCGTCGGGCCCGGATCCCGTCGGCCTCACAGCCGGCGACGAACGCGGCCAGGGCGTCCGGCGGACCGGAGACGACGGTCGTCCCGGGGCCGTTCACCGCGGCCACCTCCAGCGGCCCGGGCTCGCGGCCCAGCCGGCGGCGTACCTCGTCGACGCCCAGCGCCACCGCCGCCATGGCGCCCGGGGCGGCCAGCGCGGCGACCGCCCGGCTGCGCAGGGCGACGATCCGGGCACCGTCGGCCCGCGACAGGCCGCCCGCGACGCAGGCCGCCGCGACCTCGCCCTGCGAATGGCCCAGCACCGCGGCGGGGCGCACCCCGCAGGCGCGCCACAGCGCGGCCAGTGACACCATCGTGCCCCAGAGCACCGGCTGCACCACGTCGGTGCGGTCCGGCGACGGCGCGCCGGCCGCCTGGCGCACCACGTCGACCAGCGACCATCCGGTCCACGGCCGCAGCGCCGCGTCGCACTCGTCGAGGGCCTCGGCGAACACCGGGGAGGCGCCGTACAGCTGACGTCCCATCCCGACCCACTGGGTGCCCTGGCCGGGGAAGACGAAGACGGCGCCGGCGCCGGTGCCCACCTGTCCGGACACCAGGCCGGCCGCGGACCCGCCCGCGGCGAGCGCGGTCAGCCCGGCGCGCAGCTCCCCCCGCCCCCGGCCGAGCACCACCGCGCGGTGCTCCAGACCGGCCCGGCTGCGGGCCAGCGCCGCCGCGACCCGCCCGACGGGTACGCCCCGGCCCGCGCCCCGGGTGAACTCGGCCAGCTGGCGGGCCCGTTCGCGCAGCGCCGTCGGCGAGTGCGCGGTCAGCACCCAGGGAACCGTACGGTCCGGTCCGGGCCCGGTGCCGTCGTCGGCCCCGTCGGTCGCGTCGGCGGGCGCCTCCTCGAGGATGACGTGCGCGTTGGTCCCGCTGACGCCGAACGAGGACACACCGGCCCGGCGGGGCGGGCCGTCCGTCCGCCAGGGCACCGCCTGTTGCAGCAGCCGCACGGGCCCGGAGTCCCAGTCGATGTGCGGGGAGAGCTCGTCGGCGTGCAGGGTCCGCGGCAACTCGGCGTGGCGCATCGCCATCACCATCTTGATCAGGCCGGCGACGCCGGCGGCGGCCTGCGTGTGGCCGATGTTCGACTTCACCGAGCCCAGCCACAGTGGTCGCTCCGGGTGCCGGTCCCCGCCGTACGCGGCCAGCAGGGCCCGCGCCTCGATGGGGTCGCCCAGCGCGGTCCCCGAGCCGTGTGCCTCGACCGCGTCCACGTCGGACGCCGCGACGCCCGCGTCGGCCAGCGCCTGCCGGATCACCCGCTCCTGCGCCCGGCCGTTGGGGGCCGTCAGGCCGTTGCTGGCGCCGTCCTGGTTCACAGCCGAGCCGCGCACCACGGCCAGCACGTCGTGCCCGTTCCGGCGCGCGGCCGACAGCGTCTCCAGCACCAGCAGCCCGACGCCCTCGGCCGGGCCGAACCCGTCGGCGCCCGCGCCGAAGGCCCGGCAGCGTCCGTCCACCGACAGCCCGCGCTGGCGGCTGAACCCGACGAAGACCCCGGGCGCGGCCATCACGGTGACACCACCGGCCAGGGCCCTCTCGCACTCGCCGCGGCGCAGCGCCTGCGCCGCCAGGTGCACGGCCACCAGGGAGGACGAGCACACCGTGTCGGTGGTGACTGCGGGTCCTTCCAGGCCCAGCACGTACGACACCCGGCCCGAGGCCACGCTGATCGTCTGGCCGGTCATCAGATAGCTCTCGGCGCCGTCGGTGGCCTGGTGCAGGCGGGGGCCGTAGTCCTGCGTCATCACACCGGCGAACACGCCCGTGCGGCTGCCCCGCAGCGCCGTCGGATCGATCCCGGCGTCCTCCAGCGCCTCCCAGGCGACCTCCAGCAGCAGCCGCTGCTGGGGGTCCATGGCCAGCGCCTCGCGCGGCGAGATGTCGAAGAATCCCGCGTCGAACTGCTCCGCGTCGTGGAGGAATCCGCCCCCCTTGGAGTAGAAGCGGCCCTGCGCGTCCGGGTCGGGGTCGTACAGCCCCTCAAGGTCCCAGCCCCGGTTCTCCGGGAGGCCGGAGATCGCGTCCTCGCCGTCCGCGACCAGCCGCCACAGGTCTTCCGGCGAGGCGACGCCGCCGGGGAAGCGGCAGCCGATGCCGACGATCGCGATCGGCTCGCGTGCCCGGTCCTCCGCCTCGTCCAGTCTCCGGTTGGCCTCCCGCAGGTCCGCCGTCGCCCGCCGCAGGTACTCCCGTAACCGCTCCTCGTTCGTCACCGGGCCCCACTCCCTCCGCGCAGCGGGGCGGGGGCGGGAGATAACAGAGTGCTTCCAGCCATGAGACGTCCTCACCAGAAGGATTCGGAAATGCCGCGCGGGGGAGGATGAGCAAAGCGATCGCGAGTGAATACTCCCGCACCGGCATTTCGCAATACGCGCGGGATCCGGGTGGAGATGCGGCGCTGCCGCCGCGCAGAAATTACCCCAAGTCGTTTTGCACCGTCAAGAGTGATCGTCAGGAGTGATCGACTGGAGTCATGGTGATAACCGTGAGCGCTTCCCCCGTCTTAATTCCGCATACTCTTCAGTGGTTGTATACAATGTTGGCGACCTGGTCTTCGCGAGCCCGCCGGACCGACAATGGGTCACATAACGGGCAATGATCGCCCTGGGGGCAGAACTGTAATTTTACGGGATGATGGGGGTGCGTTCTTTACAGGCGGCGAGACCCGGTGCTTCAATCGATTCACACGTTGCAGCAAATTACTCATCAGTACTGTTGCGGCAATTAACGGGGTACGTAGCTCCACGGTCGTTGGTCTCTCTTTCCGTGCGCCTCGGAGGAAACGCTGTGCATCCCAAAACCGAACGCAGGCTCAACGCCAAAGAGTTCGAGGACTTACGTCGAACCGTCGCCATCCGCGCCGAGACCCGCCGCAACACCGCGCTGGACTCGGGCTACGCGACCCCCATGCCGCGCGAGGTGAGCATGCAGCTCACCTACCGCTGCAACCTCCGCTGCACCCACTGCTACCAGTGGAACGACCAGGGATTCTTCCACGACTACAGCAAGGAGAAGCAGCGCACCGAGCTTGACATCGATGTCGTCGACCGGGTCCTGCGGGCCACCGACGAGCGGCGGGCGAAGGTGTTCATGTGGGGCGGGGAACCGCTCATGCACAGCAAGTTCGGCGACATCGCCGCACTCCTCGCGCGCACCCCCCGGACCGTGGTCATGTGCACCAACGGCCTGCTGGTGGAGCGCAATCTGCCGCATCTGCTGTCCCTGGGCCCCGGGCTGAACCTGCTGGTCAGCCTGGACGGGCTGGACACCGACCACGAGGCCCTGCGCGGCCGCGGCACCTTCCCGCGCACCATACGCAACATCAAGACCCTGCTCGACCTCCAGCGCTCGGGCGAGTACCAGGGCGAGGTCTCGATCTCCTGCATGGTGAGCAACGAGACCGTCGGCAAGATGTACGAGTTCATGGAGTGGGCCGAGGAACTCGGCGTCAACACCGTGTACTTCCAGTTCCCCTGGTACATCAGCCCCCCGGTGGCCGAGTCCATGGACCGGCTGTACGAGGAGTGCTTCGCCTGGCTGAACCCTCCGCCCCCCGGCGCCACACCCACCTGGCACTCGTACACCTACCGGCTGAAGCCGGAGCTCATCGACGTCCTCAAGGACTCGATGACCAGGCTCGCCGCGCGCACCTGGCGGGTACGCATCCGCTACCAGCCGCAGCTGGAGGTCGACGAGGTCAGCGACTTCATCCTCGGCTCGCCCGCGCCGGCCCAGCAGCGCAACCGCTGCCTCGCCGTCTCCAATCGGCTGGAAGTCCATGCCGACGGGAAGGTCAGCTCGTGCAAGTTCTTTCCGGAATTCATTGTCGGAGACCTGTATGAGAACAGCGTCGAGGAGGTATGGCAGAGCGAGACTTTCCGGAAGGTGCGGGAAGTGCTGCGCGGTACGGGACTCATGCCGGTCTGCTCGAAGTGTATTCTTCTCTATCTGAACGGGTCGTGATGAGATGACGGACACGGCGGATGCTCTCACGCAGCGGCCGACGGAAAACCGTTCGGTCGAGGAACGCATAAAAAAGCTGCTGGGCGAAATCATCGGTGACCCCGGGCTTGCCGACGCGCTGACCGGCGAGAGTCATATCATCGAGGATCTCGGGCTGGATTCCATCCAGATGATCAACTTCCTTCTCCGGCTTGAGGACGAATTCGATCTGGAGCTGGACTACGAAAGCCTGACCTTCGAGCAGCTCGGACATATCAAGGAACTGATCCGGTTTGTGACGGCAGAGGCCGACCGCCTGTCATGAAGGCCGGAAAAGTGATCAGACTGGGTGCCTTCGATGCCGAGCGCCGGTGGCGTCCGCGAGGTCTGGCCGTCCTGCCCGCTCTGCGGGACCCGGAAGGGGACCGCACGGTGGCGGCCATGGACGAGCTGCTCGCCGCCGCGTGCGGGCCCACGGATCTGCTGATCACCTCGGCCGAGCCGCCCGGGGCCCTCCTGCGCACGCTCGCCGCGGCCGGCCTGCCCACCCGGCACCGCGTCGCACCGGCGCCCGGACCCGGCAGCCGGCGCGACGCGGCCGGCCCGGACGTCACCGATGCCGCGAACAACGACGCGGTCACCGTCGAGCAGCGGCTGCTGGCCTCGCCGCCCGGCGACCTCGTGGAGTACGGGATCGCGCCGTATGCCGTCCTGCCGGAGACCGCGGCACTGGCCGGTCAGTGCGCGCCCGGCTCGGAACTGCCCGACGCCGACACCGTGCGCGCGGTGTCGTCCAAGACCTGGTCGAACGCGTTCGTACGGAACCACGGGCTGCCAGGGGCCGGCGACACGGTCCGGTCGGTGGCCGAACTCCACGCCCGGATCACCGCGTTCGACGGTGCCACCGCGCTCGTCAAGGACCCGTACGGCGTGGCCGGCCGCGGCACCATCACGGTGTCCTCGCCGCGGGTGTTGCGCTCCGTCACACGGACCCTGGAAGCGCAGGCGGAGCGGGGGGCGGCCGTCGAACTGCTCGTGCAGCGCCAGTACGAGAAGGCCGCCGACTTCTCCGCCCACCTGGAGATCGCTCCGGACGGCACGGTCGACTGGCTCGGCGTCCAGCTCATGCACAACACAGGGTTCTCCTACGCCGGTTCACGCCCGGTCCCCGAGCCGCTGGCCCGACGGCTGGCCGGGTGCGGCTACCGCGAGGTGATGGAGAAAACCGGCGCGGCACTCGCCGCCGCGGGCTACCACGGGCCGGTGTGCGTCGACTCGATGACGCTCCACGACGGCACGCTCGTCCCGGTGCTCGAAATCAACCCGCGGATGTCCATGGGCCTGATCAGCCTGCTGCTCGGGCGGCGCCTCGCCGGTGCGGGCACGTCCGCGCGCCTCGCCGTGCGCGGGTTACGGCTGCCGGCGACCGGCCCCGGACACCCCCGGGACCCGGCCCCCTCGTCGCCGGACGACGAGGCCGGCCGGGTGTCCCGCCGCTACGGCGCCCTGGTCACGGCGCTCGACGGCCAGGACGCGCTGTACCGGGCCGGCGGCACCGGCGTACTCCCGTTGACGGCCAACACGCTGCGCTCGCCCAGGGCGCGGCTGTACTACGCCGTGGTCGCCCGCGACGCGGAGCAGGACCGGCTCCTGGAGGACGCCATGGACCGGGTCGCGCGATCGCTGGAACGTACCGCCGGCGAGGTGTCCCATGCCTCATGAGATCGGACTCATCGGCGCCACCGGGATCGCCGAGCGAGCCGTTCTCGCCCCCGCCGCGCGCCGCGAGGACATCCGGGTGCGGGCGGTCGCCGCCCACACCCCGGACCGTGCCACGGCCTTCCGGGCACGGCACGGCCTGCCGGGCGGCCACGCCGGCTACCGGGAACTGCTGGACGACGAAGCCGTGGACACGGTCTACATCTCCCTGCACAACACCGCGCACGCCCAGTGGGCGGTCGAGGCGGCCCGGGCGGCCAAGAACGTCGTGATCGAGAAACCGCTGTGCCTGGGGCGCCGGGAGCTGCACGCGCTGCGCCACGCGGCCTCGGCCACCGGAGTGCACGTCGTCGAGGCGGTGATGACCGCGGACCATCCCTGGCAGGCCGCCGTACGGGACCTGATCGACTCGGCGGAGCTGGGCGCGCTCACCGCGATCCACTCGTACATCGGCTTCGAGCCCCCCGACCGCCGCGGTTACCGCTTCCGGCCCGAACTGGGCGGCGGCGCCTTCCTCGACACGGCGAGCTACTGGCTGCAGGCGGTGCAGGCCACCGCCGGGCTCGACGGCGCCACCCCAGGCGGCCGTTCGGACTTCGGCGGGCCCGGCGGCGTGGACCTGGAGTTCACCGCGACCCTCGACCTGCCGTCCGGGGCGCGCGCCACCCTGCACGCGACGCTGGGCGAGGGATACCGGGCGGACCACGAGTTCGTCTTCACCCGCGGCCGGGTGCGGCTGCGCAACTTCCTGCGGCCCGCGGCGGGGCCGCTCCCGGTGAACCTGCACATCGCGCCCGACGGCGCCCCCCGCCGCGTGCTGTCGTTCCCCGCGTCCTGCTACTACGACGACCAGCTGGACCGCTTCCTCACCCGGGTGTCCGCGCCGCCCGCCGACCAGTGGCGCGCGGTGGCCGAGCGGGTGTCCCTCATGGAGGACTGCTACCTCGCCGCCCTCGCAGCCCCCGGCGCGTCCCGCGCGAGGACGGCCCCCTCCGGGGCCCGCGGCGCCCTCGCCGCTCCCGGCGCGGGGACCGGCCGGTGACCCCGGCCGGCGGGCCGGCCGGGAAACGGGCGGGACACGCCGTCAGCCTCGCCGTGACCCTGGTGGCGGCCGGGGGCATCTGCTGGTGGGCCCTGCGCGGCGTGGACGGGGCCGCGCTGGCCCAGGCGCTGGGGAAGGCGGACGTGCCCGTGGCCGTCCTCTCGGCCCTCGGGTACACCGCCGCGTTCTACGCGCTCGACGTGGCCGGCTTCACCCTGGTGTACCGGCGCCACCTCGCCCCGGACGTGCCCACCCGGGAGGTGGCCACCGTCGTGTGCGGCAAGCAGCTGCTGGGGCTGATCTTCCCGCCGCTGACCAAGGTGGTGGCCCCCCTGTACTTCCGCAGGCGCTGGGGGGTCGGGGCGGCGCGCACACTGGGCGCCACCGAGGTGCTGACCGTCGCGGACGGCATCGTGGTCCTGGCCTGCATCGGCGCCGGCGCGACGCTGGGGAGCGGGCTGCCGGGCGGTGCCGCGCTGCTGAGCATCGGGCCCGCCGCCGGCCTGGCGGTCTTCCTGCTGTGGGTCTGGCTGCCGGCCGGCCGACGGATTTTCCCCCGCCTCCGCGACAGCGCGTTCCTGTCGGTGTTCGTACGGACCGGACCGGCCGAGATGGCGGTCCAGCTGGCGTTGCGCGCCGGTCTGGTCCTGGCCATGTTCGCGGCGTGGTGGCTGCTGATCTCGGCGATGGGCCTGGACCTGGGGCTCCAGCACCTGGCGCAGTTCTGCGCGGTGTTCCTGTTCGCCACCCAACTCCCCCTCTCCATCGGCGGATACGGCGGCCCGCAGGGCGTGTGCGTGCTGCTGCTCGCCGACACCTGGCACGTGTTGTCCCGTACCGACGCCGTCGCGCTGAGCCTGCTCTGGTCGACGCTGTACCTGCTGTCGCGCGCGACCGTCAGCGCGTTCTTCGTCCTGCCGATGGTCCGGCTGCTGAGCGGGGGGAACACTCCGCCCGACGGGCCGGAGAAAGGAGCGCGGCCGTGGACCGGGAGCGCCCTGTGATCGCCGTTCTGACCTCGGGCGTGGCGCTGGGCGTCCATGTGCCGGGACTGCTGCTGGCCCGACGGCTCGACGAGAGCGGTGTACCGGTCCGCGTCGACGTGCTGGAGCGCTGCCTGCCCGCGGACAAGCGGGAGCGGATACCCGCGTCGAAGCGCAGCTTCCACCGGGACTTCCGGGTGGCGCTGGCCGGACAGCGGCTCTCCAGGGGCAACACCACCGCCCTGGAGGACGATGAGGTCGAACGGCTGCTCCGCGAGTGGGAGGCCGACCGGGTCGACCTGCTCGTACTGCTCTCCGGGTTCTGGCTGCCCGCCGCCCACCGCTACGCCGCCCGCCACCCCGGCGTGCGCATCCATGCCTGCCACGTCGACTCGGTCCTCTCACCGTCGTTCACGTCGGCTGCCGCCGGGGTGCCCGCCGCGCGGCGCGCCGCCGGCACGTTCCGCGACATCTGGCTGCTGGAGGAGCACGCGGGCGGCGTGGCCCGCACCATCCCGGTGAGCCCGGCGCCGCCCGTGGCCTGGTCCCGGCGGGCCCCCCGCTACCTGGTGCACGGCGGCGGTTGGGGGATGGGTACCTACGCGGGACGCTCCCAGGAGATGAGCCGCCACGGGCTTGCGCTGGACATCGTGGTGTACGAGCCCGCCGACGTCACCGGCACGGACCCGGACGGCGGCGCGGGGCGCCCCATCGACGGCCACCGGTACTTCATGCTCGACCCGGACTGGCACCCCTGGCACGACACCGGGTTCCCGCCGTTCGGCCGCATCCGGCGCGACGGCACGGCCGACTTCCGGCGCGGCCGGCACCACCACGACGCGTTCCATCTCACCCGCGAGGCGACCGCGGTGGTCAGCAAGCCGGGCGGCGGCACCCTGATGGACTCCCTCGCGGCCGCCACGCCGGTGGTGCTCCTCGAACCCTTCGGCGAACACGAGGCGGTCAACGCCCGGCTCTGGGAGCGGCTCGGCTTCGGAATCTCCTACGACGCGTGGGCGGACAGCGGTTGGTCCCGCGCGCTCCTGGAGCCGCTGCACCACAACCTGCTCCGGGCACGCGGCCGTGCCGCCAGCTACTCCGACCTTCTGATCGAGGAGACGACGCGATGAGACACGAGATGTCGCTGTTCCAGCGGGTGGCCATGCAGACCGAGAAGATCAGGCCCGGCTATCTCACCAACCCGCGGGCCACCCTGAACATCGTGGTCGACATCAGCGGTCCGCTGGACACGGACGTCCTGGGCGCGGCGTTCCGCGAACTGGTGGAGCGCAACGAAACCCTGCGGGCACGGCCGATACCGGACTCCACCCGCACGGAGGCCGTCCCGGGCGCCGATGGCGTCGAGCTGCGTCCGGTCGAGTCGTCCGGCTCACCGGAACAGGACGCGGAGCGGCTGGCCGCCCTGCTCCAGGAGACCCGTATCGACATCGACGCACCCCCGTTGGTACGGGGCCACCTGGTCGCCACCGGCGCCCGGCGGCACCTGCTGGGGCTGGTCTTCCACCACTTCGCCGTCGACCCGTCCTCGCTGCGCCACGCGCTGGCCGAACTCTGCGGGCTCTACACCGCGTTGCTCGCCGGGCGTGAGCTGCCGCCGGTGCCGCTGCCGTACAGCCAGTACGCCCAATGGCAGAACAAGCGGCTGACCGAGCGTGCGGCGGCCGACCGGGCAGGGTGGCAGAGGGCTCTGGGAGACCTGCCGGTGCCGGTCTACCGCCGGGACACCCCTTTCCGGCCGTCGGCCCCGGTGAACGGCCGGGTACTGCGCATGGAGGTGCTGGGCGACACCAGGACCGAGGCGGTGCTCGACTGGTCGCGCGTCCATCGCAGCACGGTGTTCACCACCCTGCTGGCCGCGTACGGGCTCGCCCTGCGGTCCCGCGCGGAGACCGACGACCTCGTGGTGGCCTCGGTGTTCGAGCAGCGCGACCACCCCGGGGTCCGGAAGCTGGTCGGACCGTTCGTCTACCCCACCCTGCTGCCGCTGCGGGTCCGCCCCGGCGGTCTCACCGCGGAGTACGTCGGCGAGGTCCGCTCGGCGGTCATCGAGGCCTACGGACGCGCCCAGTTCCCGGTCGTCGAACTGCTCGGACTGGCACCGCAGTTCGCGCCCGGCGTGCTGGGCACCGCCCCGTCCTGGTTCCGGATGTTCGAGTACCTGCCCAGCAGGGACACCGTCCCGTACGCCTTCGGAGCGGCGCTGGGGACGGTCACTCACTCCGCCGGGAACCAGGCCGAAGCCAACCACTTCGGGCAGTTCATGCGGGTGCGCCGGGCACCGGACGGCGCCCTGATGGGGCGGATCGGCTACGACGCCAACGACATGACCGAGGACAGTGTGCTGGCGTTCGTCGACGACTTCCGCGGCCACCTGACCTCGCTGGTGACGCGACGGACCGCCGCGCCGGCACACCGCTGACACCCGGACAGGACGCGGGCCCCCGGACCGTACGCGAGCGGCGGACGGGGAGCAGAACGGAGAGCATCGTGGCATACACCTTCGACGTCTACGGCACGGCCTTACCGGGGCGACCGAGCGAGCAGAACTCCCTCGCCAGCATCGGCGCGCTCGCCCAGCGGGCAGAGCGCTTCGGCTACGAGGGTCTGCTGGTCTTCTACAACCACGAGAACCTCGACCCCTGGGTCGTGTCGGCGGCGATGACGCAGCACACCAAGACCCTGGTGCCGCTGGTCGCCGTACAGCCGTACGCCATGCCGCCGTACACCGCGGCGAAGCTGATTCACGGCATGGCGTCCCTGTACGAACGGCGGTTGGACGTCAACCTGATCACCGGCGGCATCAAGGGTGAGCTCGACCAGGTCGGCGACCGCGCCGACCACGACGAGAGGTACGAGCGGGCGGCGGAGTACATGACCGTCGTACGCGCCCTGCTCGACTCCGACGGTCCGGTGGACCACGAGGGCCGCCACTACCGCTTCCGGGGCCTGCGGACCTTCTCCCGACTGCCGGCCGCCCTCCGGCCCCGGGTCTTCGTGGCGGGATCCTCGAAGGCCAGCCTCGCGGCGGTCGGCAGCGTGGGCGATGTCGCGGTCACCCACCCCGAGCCGACGGCCGCGTTCGCCGAGACGTTCGTGGCGCCCCGCCTGGGGGACCCGCAGGCGCTGGGCATCCGCGTCGGGCTGGTCGCCCGGCGCACCGACGAGGAGGCGTGGGCGGAGGCCCGCGGCCGTTATGTCGGCGACCGCCGCTCGCGGGCGATGACCGCCATGAAGACCCGGTCGGAGTCGGACTGGAACCGGCGGATCGCGGCGCTGGCCATGAGCGGCGACACCCACGACGACGTCTACTGGACCGGCGCCTACCAGGCCGAGAAGGGCCTGATGCCGCTGCTCGTCGGCAGCTACGACCGAGTGGCGGAGTACCTGGAGGGCTACCTGTCGCTGGGGGTCAGCAAGCTGCTCCTGGGCGGGGTGCTCAGCGAGAGCGACTTCCACCACAACGACGCCGTCCTGTCCCGGCTCAGGTCCTGACCCTGCCGCATGCCGGCCGGGAATCCGGTACGCCGCCGCGTCGGCGTTCCGGTCGGTGCATCCGTGGCTTCACCTTCGGCTCCACAGCGCCCCGGGCGCAGGCCCGTCACCCGGCGTACCAGGATGACGGTCACGGCGCCGGCAGCCGTCGTGCTGACCTGGCCCGGCATCGCGCAGGCGGCTCCGCGGTCCACCGCCACCATCACCGCCACGGAGCGGGCGGCTGCCGACATCACCTGGACCCTCGTCCGGGCGGGCAACCCGACGCGGTCTTGTCGAAGGCCGGGGTCCGTCCTCCCCGGCTCGCATGGCGAACGCGGTCGGCGCTCTGGTCGCGGCGCTCGGGGATGGTCGCCTTGATGCCCCGGCGCCGTAGGAGGCGGCGGATCTTCCGTGAGGAACAGACCTTGTCCGCCACCACCCGGTCGGGCTTGGTTCGCCGCCGTCCGGCGCCGACGCGTGGGACGGCGGATCGCGTCGAGCACGGCGGGGAGCATCGCGCAGTCGGTCGTTCGGATCATGCTGGGCTCGCGTGCCCGCAGTGACATCTGCCGCTGACGCGGCGGGCGCTCCCTGATCCAGCCTGATCCGAACGAAAGACCCTAGGCGTCCGCGACCGAGTCGAAGTCGACCTCGCCCCGGCCGATGCCCTGCGCGTCCGCGTCGACCGAGCGGCGCAGCGCCTCGTGGAGCTTGGCCGGGGTCAGCACCCCGGCGAAGCGCGCCCCGTCCAGCACCGCCACCCACCCCGCGTCGTGCTGGAGCATCTCGCTGAACGCCTGCTTCAGCGGCGAGCCGAGCGGCACCCACGCCTCCATCCGCCGGGCGTGGTCCCCCACCGTGCCGGGCTCGGACCCGTCGGTCCCCGCGCGGGCCGGCGCGCCGGCCGCGATCCACCCGTGCAGCTCGCCCGCGTCGTTCAGCACCACCGCCCAGCGGGCCCCCTCCGCACGCATCCGCGCCGCCGCGTCCCGCGCGGGCTCCCCGGTCCTGGCGACGGGCGGCTGCTCCAGATCGGCCGTCTCGACCGCGGTCACCGAGAGCCGTTTCAGCCCCCGGTCGGCACCGACGAACCGGGCCACGTACGGCGTCGCCGGGGTGCCGAGCACCGCGCCCGGGGTGTCGAACTGCTCGATGCGCCCTTCCCCGTACACGGCGATGCGGTCGCCCATCCGTACCGCCTCCTCGATGTCGTGGGTCACCAGCAGCACGGTCTTGCGCACCGTCGCCTGGAGCTTCAGGAACTCGTTCTGCAGCCGCTCGCGCACCACCGGGTCCACCGCGCCGAACGGCTCGTCCATCAGCAGCACCGGCGGATCGGCGGCCAGGGCGCGCGCCACCCCGACCCGCTGGCGCTGTCCGCCCGAGAGCTGCGCGGGGTAGCGCGGACCGTATGTCGCCGGGTCGAGCCCCACCAGTTCCAGCAGCTCCGCCGCCCGCTCGCGCGCCCTCGCCCTCTTCCAGCCGAGCAGCGTGGGGACGGTCGCGGTGTTGTCGAGGACCGTACGGTGCGGGAACAACCCGACCTGCTGGATGACATAGCCGATCCGGCGGCGCAGCGCGACCGGGTCGACCCCGGAGACGTCCCGGCCCTCGACGAGGACCCGGCCCGAGGTGGGCTCGATCAGCCGGTTCACCATCATCATCGTGGTCGTCTTGCCGCACCCCGAGGGCCCCACCAGCGTCACCAACTCGCCCTCGCGCACCTCGAAGGACAGGTCGTCCACGGCCGCCGTACCGTCCGGGTAGACCTTGCCGACCTGCTCGAACCGGATCATGACCTCACGCTAGGAGCGGCCGGTCCCGCCCGCACACGGGCCGCGACTGTCCGGGGCACCGGCGTCCCGGTCGGTGGCCCGCTCGGCGCCCCGGGGCAGCGGCGGCTGAACACGCACCGTGCCCGCTCCGTATCCACCGGGGCGGGCCGAGGTGCCCGCCGGCCGTGTGCTGAAATGTCCGGCGTGACTGCCCCGGTGGTGCCCGACCGCCTCGGGGGCGCGAGAACAGGAGCCCTTTCTTGACCAGTTACCGCCAGCCCGGCGTCGTCCTCACCGACCACCGCTTCACGGTCCCGCTGGACCACGGCGATCCGGGCGGCGAGCGGATCGAACTGTTCGCGCGCGAGGTCGTGTCGAGCGCGCGGGCCGGCGCGGAACTGCCCTGGCTGCTCTACCTGGAGGGAGGGCCCGGCTTCGGCGCGCGCCGGTTCACCGGCAGACAGGCATGGCTCGGGCGCGCCCTGACGGAGTTCCGGGTACTCCTGCTCGACCAGCGGGGCACCGGCCTCTCCACACCCGTCAACCGGCAGACCCTGCCGCTGCACGGCGGCCCGCGCGCGCAGGCCGACCACCTCGCCCACTTCCGCGCCGACTCCATCGTCCGCGACTGCGAGACCATCCGCCCGCTGCTCACCGGCGGCGCCCCCTGGACCGTACTCGGCCAGAGCTTCGGCGGCTTCTGCGCCACCCACTACCTCTGCGCCGCTCCCGAGGGCCTGGACACCGTCCTGATCACCGGGGGACTGCCGTCCCTGGACGCCACCGCGGACGAGGTCTACCGCGCCGCGTACCCGCGGATCGCGCGCAAGGTGGAGGCACACTACGCCCGTTACCCCCAGGACATCGAACGCGCCCGCGCCGTCGCGCGGTACGTCGCCGAGCACCGGCCGGTCCTGCCCGGGGGATACACCCTCACACCGGAGGCGTTCCAGTCCCTCGGCATCGTGCTCGGCGCGGGGGACGGCAGCCATCAGCTCCACTACCTGCTGGAGAACGCCTTCGTCCGCACCCCCAAGGGCCCCGCCCTCTCCGACGCCTTCCAGGAGAACGTGGCCTCGTCCCTCTCCTTCGCCGGACACCCGCTGTACGCGCTGGTCCACGAGGCGATCTACGGGCAGGGCGGCCGGGCCACCGACTGGGCCGCCGAGCGGGTACGGGGCGAGTTCACCCGGTTCGACGCGGCCAGGACCCTCGCCGGGGAGGGCCCGCTCTACTTCACCGGCGAGTCCGTCCACCCCTGGCACTTCGAGAACGACCCGGCGCTGCGCCCCCTGCGCGAGACCGCCGAACTGCTCGCCGCCCGCACCGACTGGCCCGCCCTGTACGACACGGCGCGGCTGGCCGCCAACGAGGTGCCGGTCGCGGCGGCCGTCTACCACGACGACATGTACGTCGACACGGAGCACTCGCTGCGCACCGCGCGCGCCATCCGCGGCCTGCGCACCTGGGTCACCGACGAGTTCGAGCACGACGGGGTACGGGCGGGCGGCCCGCGCGTCCTGGACCGGCTGCTGGCGCTGGCCCGCGGCGAGAGCTGAGCCTCCGGGGCCCGCCGCGCGGATGCGGCGCGCCGGGGGGAGAATGACGCTCAGGGGACTGTGTCAGGCTGTGCGCGACGACTGGTCCCCGCCGAAGCGGAGGTGGTGGACATGCTGCTGCCGGACAGACATCTTGTCGCCGATCTCCTGGCCCGCTACCGGGCCTGGGAACGGCTGGTGCTCGTCGATCCGCTGGACGTGACGACCCGCAGACGCTTCGAGGACGTGGCGTACACCCTCTGCGTCCTCATGGGACAGCGCACCGCGCGGGAGGCGATCTGGCAGGCGGAGGCGTATCTGCGCAGGATCCGGCCGGTCCCGATCTTCCCGGACGGTACCGAGCCGGACGGTACGGGGGCGAACCGTACGAGGCCGGACCATTCCAGGCCGGACCGTTCGAGGCCGGACGGGAGACGGGCGGGCATGACCCGGGCGGACGGCTGAGCGCCCCGCGGCGCCCCGCGGCGGCCCGGCCGGCGCCCGGCCGTCACTGTGCCGGATTGACAAACGGGCGTGCTGTTTCTGCAATGTACGGATGGACGAAGACCCCCGGCTCGACGACGTGCTGAACCAGGTGGGACCCCGGCTGCGCCGGATCAGGCGCGAGCGCGGGGCCACTCTGGGCGCGCTCTCCGCCGCCACCGGCATCTCCGTGAGCACCCTCTCCCGGCTGGAGTCCGGCCACCGCAGGCCCAGCCTCGAAGTGCTGCTGCCCATCGCCCGCGCCCACCAGGTGCCGCTCGACGAGCTGGTCGGCGCGCCCGAGGTGGGCGACCCCCGGATCCGCTCCAAGCCGATCGTGCGCGGCGGCCGTACGATGCTGCCGCTCACCCGCCAGCCGGGCGGCCTGCGGGCGTACAAGGTGGTGGAGGAGTACACGCCCGACCACTGCGACGAGGAGCAGCGGACCCACGAGGGGTACGAGTGGCTGTTCGTCCTCTCCGGGCGGCTGCGGCTGCGGCTCGGCGATCACGATGTGGTGATGGGCCCGGGAGAGGCGGCCGAGTTCGACACGCGGGTCCCGCACTGGTTCGGCCCGGCCGGGGAGGCGCCCGTGGAGTTCCTGAGCCTCTTCGGCCCGCAGGGCGAGCGGATGCATGTCAGGGCGCGGCCGAAGACGTCCTGAGCGGGCTGTTCCCAGCGCGACAAGCGACCGCTTAGTATGCGCAGGGACGTGGTACCGACCCCGTGTGTGGAGGCCCGAATGCTGGCATGGCGCGTGCACAGGAACGGCGAGCCCGCGGAGGTGATGCGGCTGGAGGAGACCGAGCTTCCGGTGCCCGGCGCCGGGCAGGTCCGGCTGCGGGTCAGGGCGGCGAACATCAACTTCCCGGACGCCCTGCTCTGCCGGGGCCAGTACCAGGTACGGCCGCCGCTGCCCTTCACCCCGGGCGTGGAGATCTGCGGCGAGACCGAGGACGGCCGCCGCGTCATCGCCACACCGGAACTGCCGCACGGCGGCCTGGCCGAGTACGTCGTGGCAGACGAGACGGCGCTGCTGCCCGCGCCCGGCACACTGGACGACGCCGAGGCCGCCGCGCTCCACATCGGCTACCAGACCGGCTGGTTCGCCCTGCACCGGCGGGCCGCCATCAAGCCGGGGGAGACCCTGCTCGTCCACGCCGCGGCCGGCGGCGTCGGCAGCGCCGCCGTCCAGCTCGGCAAGGCGGCGGGGGCCACCGTCATCGGGGTCGCCGGAGGCCGCAACAAGACCGCGGTGGCCCGGGAGATGGGGTGCGACGTGGTCATCGACCGCCGCACGGACGACATCGTCGCGGCCGTCAAGGAGGCCACCGGAGGCCGGGGCGCGGACGTCGTCTACGACCCGGTGGGCGGCGACGCGTACACCGCGTCCGCCAGGAGCGTCGCCTTCGAGGGCCGGATCGTCGTCGTCGGCTTCGCGAGCGGGACGATCCCGAGCCCCGCCCTCAACCACGCCCTGGTGAAGAACTACACGATCATGGGGCTCCACTGGGGCCTCTACAACTCCAAGGACCCGTCGGCGGTGGCGCGTTGCCACGAGGAACTGACCGCGCTGGCGGCCCGGGGCGCGATCAGGCCGCTCATCAGCGAGCGGGCCGAGATGAAGGGCGGCGCCGACGCCGTGCAGCGCGTCGCCGACGGCGCCACCACGGGCCGGGTGGTCGTCCTCCCCGCGGGGGAGCTCCGGTGACCGCTGCCGCCGACGTCCCCGACGCCGCCGAACTCCGCTCCCGTACCAGGGAACTGCTGGCCGGACACCCGCCGGCCACCACCGGACGCACCGACTTCCTCAGGGCGCGCTTCGACGCCGGACTCGCCTGGGTGCACTACCCGGCCGGGCTCGGCGGACTCGACGCGCCGCGCTCCCTCCAGGCGGTCGTGGACGCCGAACTCGCCGCCGCCGGCGCGCCCGACAACGACCCCCGGCGGATCGGCATCGGCCTCGGCATGGCCGCGCCGACCATCCTGCGGTACGGCACCCGGGAACAGAAGGAGCGCTTCCTGCGGCCTCTGTGGGTCGGCGAGGAGGTGTGGTGCCAGCTCTTCAGCGAGCCCGGCGCGGGCTCCGACCTGGCGGCCCTCGGCACCCGCGCGGTGCGTGAGGGCGGCGGCCAGGACACCGGTGACTGGATCGTCAACGGCCAGAAGGTGTGGACGTCCAGCGCCCATCTCGCCCGCTGGGCCATCCTCATCGCCCGTACCGATCCCGAGCTGCCCAAACACCAGGGCATCAGCTACTTCCTCTGCGACATGACCGCACCGGGCGTCGAGGTACGGCCGCTGCGCCAGATCACCGGCGAGGCGGAGTTCAACGAGGTCTTCCTCACCGACGTCCGCATCCCCGACAGCCACCGGCTCGGCGCGATCGGCGAGGGCTGGAAGGTCGCGCAGACCACGCTGATGAACGAACGGGTCTCGATCGGCGGCGCCCGCCTGCCCCGCGAGGGCGGCATGATCGGCAAGGCCGCCGCCACCTGGCGCGAGCGGCCGGAGCTGCGCACCCACGATCTGCACCGGCGGCTGCTCACCCTCTGGGTGGAGGCCGAGGTCGCCCGGCTCACCGGCGAGCGGCTGCGCCAGCAGCTCGTCGCGGGCCAGCCGGGGCCCGAGGGAAGCGGGATGAAGCTCGCCTTCGCCCGCCTCAACCAGGAGATCAGCGGCCTGGAGGTGGAACTCCTCGGCGAAGAGGGCCTGCTGTACTCGGACTGGACCCTGCGCCGGCCCGAACTGGTCGACTTCACCGGACGCGACGCCGGATACCGCTATCTGCGGTCCAAGGGCAACTCCATCGAGGGCGGTACGAGCGAGGTCCTCCTCAACATCGTCGCCGAACGCGTCCTCGGTCTGCCCCCGGAGCCGCGCAACGACAAGGACGTCCCCTGGAAGGACCTGACCCGGTGACCACGCAGCCCGCCCCCGCCGCGACCTCCCCCGACCTGCTCTACTCGGAGACCGAGGACGATCTGCGGGCCGCCGTACGGTCGTTGCTCACCGACCGGGCCGACCTGCCGGCCACCCTCGCCCGCGCCGAGTCCGGCGACCCCTACGACCCCGGGCTGTGGACCTCGCTCACCGCCGGGATCGGCGTGGCGGGGCTGCTCGTCCCGGAGAAGCTGGGCGGCCAGGGCGCGGGCCACCGGGAGGCCGCGGTCGTCCTGGAGGAGCTGGGCCGCGCCGTCACCCCCGCGCCCTATCTCACCAGTTCGGTGGTGGCGACCGAGACCCTGCTCGGCTGTGACGGGGAGAGCACGGAGTCCACGGATGTCGCGGGGCTCCTCACCGCGCTGGCGAGCGGTCACCGTACCGCCGTGCTCGCCCTGCCGCTCACCACCGCCCCGGACGCGCCGCTCCCCTTCGCGGGGGACGCCGTGGCCTCCGGGGCCCCGGAGGGGGCGGCGACCACGGTGAGCGCCGTCGCCGACGCCGCCCGCGCCGACGTGCTGCTCCTCCCGCGCGCCGACGGTCTGTACGCCGTCGAGACGGCGGCGCCCGGGGTCACCGTCGAGCCGCTGCCCCCCCTCGACCTGACCCGCCCGCTCGCCACCGTCACGGTCGCGGCCGGCCACGGCGTCCGGATCGCCGACGCCGCCACGGGAGAGGCCGCCGTACGGCGCGGACTGCTGGCCGGCGCCGGACTGCTCGCCTCCGAACAGCTCGGCCTCGCCGAGTGGTGCCTGGAGGAGACCGTCCGGCACACCCGCGAGCGCCACCAGTTCAACCGCCCCGTCGGCTCCTTCCAGGCACTCAAGCACCGGATGGCGCAGCTCTGGCTGGAGGTCGTCTCGGCCCGCGCCGCCGCCCGCAACGCCGCCGACGCACTCGCCACCGGCGACCCCGGGGCCCCGCTCGCCGTGGCCGTCGCCCAGGCGTACTGCGGGCGCGTCGCCGTCCACGCCGCCGAGGAGTGCGTCCAGCTCCACGGCGGGACCGGCATGACCTGGGAGCACCCCGTGCACCTGTACCTCAAGCGCGCCAAGTCCGACGAGAGCGCGCTCGGTTCGCCCGGCGCACACCGGGAACGCCTGGCCGGCCTGGTGGACCTCCCCGGACCGGGATGACGGGGGGCACGCCGGGGAGCGGCACCGTCGGGTGGCTGAATCGAGGATGGCGGGTGGACGAACACTGCGCGGCACAGCCTTGATTCAGGCATGACAGGGCGATACTCACCAGGACCGTGCCCGTCGCGCCCCAGCGCGTTCCGTCCCGGAGGCATCATGGCCCTCACCACCCGCCGCAGAGCCGTCAGCACGCTCACCGCCGCGCTCGCGGGGGTCGTCGCCGCCCCCGCCTACGCCCGGGCCGCCGCCCGGACGGGAGGCGGCGGCCCGGGCCCCCGGCCGCTGCGCCGCGCCCACGCCCACAACGACTACCTCCACCCGCGCCCGCTCCTCGACGCGCTCGCGCACGGCTTCACCAGCGTCGAGGCCGACATCTTCCTGGTCGACGGCGAACTGCTGGTCGCCCACGAGGCCACCGAACTCGACCCGGCCCGTACCCTCGCCTCGCTCTACCTCGACCCGCTCCTCGCCCGGGTCCGCGCCAACGGGGGCTCCGTCCACCGGGGATACCACCGCCCGGTGCAACTGCTCATCGACATCAAGACGGACGGCGCCGCCGCGTACACCGAGCTGCACCGCCAACTCGCCCGCTACCGCTCGATGCTGACCACGTACGCCCACGGCTCGGTACGCCCCGGCGCGGTCACCCCGGTCATCTCCGGCGACCGCGCGGCCCGTGTGCCGATGGAGGCGCAGCGCGTGCGGTACGCCTTCTACGACGGGCGGCTCGACGATCTCGGGACCGCCGCGCCCGCCTCCTTCGTCCCGCTCATCAGCACCAACTGGACGCAGAGCTTCAGCTGGCAGGGCGCCGGCCCGTTCCCCGCCGCCGAGCGCGCCGAACTGCGGCGTCTCGCCGACGCCGCGCACTCCCACGGGCAGCGGTTGCGCTTCTGGGCCACCCCCGACCTTCCGGGGCCCGCGCGGGACGCCGTCTGGAGCGAGCTGCTGGCCGCCGGTGTGGACCACCTCAACACCGACGACCTCGCGGGTCTCGAACGCTTTCTGCGCGCCGCCCGTCCGTAACCCCGCGTCAACCACCCGTACGGCGGACACGCCAGTCGGCCGTACCGGCCCCCTCCTCCGCCACACTGGCGGCCGAATGCCGCGATTCCCGTGCGGCGGAGGAGGTTTGGCGATGGCCATTTCGATTTCAGTGGTGCTGCTTCTCGCGATTCTCGCGGTGGTCTTCCTGCGCAGTGGCGGACTGAAGTTCTCGCACGCGCTGGTCTGCGCCCTGCTCGGATTCTTCCTCGCGGGCACGAGCATGGCGCCGACCATCGCCAACGGGATCTCCACCACGGCCGGGGTGGTCTCCAGCCTCAACCCCTGACCGGTGGGCGTCCGGCGGTCACGTACCGACCAGCCGCGAGCGGATCAGGAAGCGCACCCCCTCGGGGGCCTCCAGGGAGAAGCCGCTGCCGCGCCCCGCGACCACGTCGACGATGAGCCGGGTGTGACGCCACACCTCGTACTGGCTCACCGACATCCAGAACGGGACCGGCTCGGTGACGCCCTCGACCTCCAGGGAATGGAGCAGCACGTCGGAGCCGCCGGTACGGAACTCGCCGTCCGGATAGCACATGGGCGCGCTGCCGTCGCAACAGCCGCCCGACTGATGGAACATCAACGGCCCGTGGTCCGCCCGCAGCCGCCGGATCAACTCGGCGGCCGCGGGCGTCAGCACGACCAGGGGCGTCTCGGGGGAACTCGCTTCGTCCGTCATCTCGCCGCCTCTGCGGAGGAAGGGAACCGGTCGTCAGGAGAACCAGTCAACCCGCCGCGAGGTTGCGCCGGGGTTGCACCGCGGCGCACCCCCTCCCGGTCGTCCCCCGGTCCGCCTGTCTCCTGTCTACCCGTCCCGGCCGAGCCTGAGCATCACCTTGCTGCTGCCGCTCGCCGGATCGGCGGCGACTGCCAGCGCCTCCCCGGCCCGGTCGAGGCCGAAGCGGTGGGTGATCACGGGGGAGACGTCCAGACCGTCCCGCATCGCCAGCAGCGCGTCGTCGATCTCCTCCACGAAGCGGTACGAGCCGACCCAGTTGATCTCCCGGGTCACCAGGTCGCCGAGGGCCGCGGACACGGCGGCGCCCGGCAGGTTCCCGACCTGGACGAGGGTGCCGCCGCGCGCCGTCGCCCGCAGGACGGGGCCGAGCGCCGCCGGGGCGCCGGACGCCTCGAAGGCCAGCTCGACATCGTCGGGGAGCACCGCGCCGGCGCCGAGGTCGCGCGTCTCGTCCGCGCCCATGGCGCGGGCGACGGCGAGCGACGCCGCGGAGAGGTCCGAGGCGATCACCGCGGCGGCGCCCCGGTGCTTCGCCGCCGCCACGACCAGCGCCCCGATCGGGCCGCAGCCGTTGACCAGCACGGTCTTGCCCCGGATGTCCCCGGCGCGGTGCACGGCGTGCAGCGCCACGGCGAGGGGTTCGGCGAGGGCGCCGTGCTCGGTGTCCACGCCGTCGGGCAGCGGCCGTATCTGCGCGGCCCGGACCACGCGGTACTCGCTGAACCCGCCGTCGGTGTGCGGGTCGAAGGCCGCGGAACCGAAGTACCGGATCCGCGGGTGGAGATTGGTGCGGCCGGCGATCCGGTCCGGCAGCGGTCCGTTGCCGACCGGCTCGGCCGGGTGCACGGTGACGGGCTGTCCGACGCGCAGTCCGCCGACTCCCTCGCCGGTCGCGGCGATCCGTCCCGCGACCTCGTGACCGAGCACCAGGGGGTGCGCGAGCGCCGCGGTCCCGGACGCCCCGTGCTTCCAGTAGGCGACGTCGGACCCGCAGATCCCGCCCCACTCCATCGCGAGGAGGACTTCCCCCTCGCCCGGCACGGGATCGGGACGCTCGTCGATACGGAGGTCTCCGGCACCGTGGACGACGACGGCCCTCATGCGGCGTCCTCCAGCCGGACCAGGTCGCGGCCGCGGGTCTCGGGGGCGAGGAACGCGGAGACCAGGGTGATCAGCGAGTAGACGACGAGCATCGCCGCGATCGGCCACCAGCTCCCGGTGACGGCGGTGAGGGTCGCCGCGACGACCGGTCCGATGGCGGTGGCGAGGATGCCGCCGATCTCCTTGGCCAGGGCGAGCTGGGTGAAGCGGGTCCGGGAACCGAACAGCTCGGCCATCGTCACGCTCTCCAGCGAGAACAGCCCGAGGACACCGACGTTGAGTCCGAGGACCATGCCGAGCATCAGCGCCGAGGTGCTGTCCGAGGTGATGAGCAGCATCATCGGGAACGCGAAGGCCATGGTCAGCAGGGTGAGCACGATATACATCGGGCGGCGGCCGAAGCGGTCCCCGAGCATGCCGACCAGCGGCACGGTGACGAAGCCCAGCAGCGAGCCGTACACGATCGCGTCGGTCGGCACGGACCGCTCGGCGTGGAGCGTGGTGGCGATGTAGCCGACGAGGAAGGTCTGGATCAGCCCCGAGTTGCCGGCCTGGCCGAACCGCAGACCGAGGGCGAGGAAGAACGCCTTGCCCTTGCGCTGGCGGATCCCGGCCTCCAGGACGCTCTCCTGCTTCCCGTCCAGGGAGGAGTCGTTCAGCGCGGTCTCGACCTCGTCGCGGGACATGGCGACGCCGTCGACCACGTCGGCCCGCTCCTCGAAGACCGGGCTCTCCTTGAGGTTCCTGCGCAGCCAGACCGCGAAGATCATCAGGAGGAAGCTCAGCAGGAAGGGGAGCCGCCAGCCCCACGAGAGCAGCTGCTCCTCGCTGAGCACGGCGAGCAGGATGGCCCACAGGCCGGACGCGGCCAGGGTGCCGGAGTTGGTGCCGAGCGACACCAGCGACGAGACCAGGCCCCGGCGCTTGGTGGGGGCGTACTCGGCGAGCATGACGGTGGCCCCGGCGATCTCGGCGCCGGCCCCGAAGCCCTGGATCAGGCGCAGGGCGACCAGCAGGATCGGGGCGAGGATGCCGATCGAGGCGTAGGTCGGCAGCGCGCCGATCAGCGTGGTCGAGGCGCCCATCAGCAGGATGGTCAGAAACAGGACCTTCTTGCGGCCGATCCGGTCGCCCATCCGCCCGAAGTAGACGGCCCCGGCGAGCCGGGCGACGTACCCGACACCGTAGGTCGCCATGGCGGCGATCAGGCCGATCGCCGGGCTGACGTCGGGGAAGAAGATCTTGTTGAAGACGATGGCCGCTGCCAGCGAGTAGAGCTGGAAGTCCATGAACTCCATCGCCGTACCCAGCCAGCCGGATACGGCGGCCTTGGTGAGATCACGCGTCGTTCTCGTCGCGGGGCCCGTGGGCTCCGTCCGCGTGGTGTCCGTCATGGGAACTCCGTTGTTCGGGGAAGTGCTGTCGGCTGTCGGAGAGGGACGAGCCTGCTCCTTCGAGGGTCCGTACGCCGCCGGCCAACCGGTTCACACGCCGGACAACTGGTCGACATGGCTGGTATACAAGCACTGGTCGGCCAGTGATGCAATACTCGTTCCACATGGGGCGACGCCATCGGAACGGCACAGCGCCATCGACCGGGCACGGGCCGTGTCAGCGCCCGATACGATGAGCGCATGGCCCGATCGAACCGGCAGCGGACCAGCCGCCGCGCTGTCTACGAGACGTTGCGGCACAAGGTTCTGACCCTTGAGCTCCCTCCGGGCGCAGCCCTGTCCGAGAACGAGCTGGCGGCGGCCCTCGGGGTCAGCCGCACCCCTGTCAGGGAGAGTCTGATCCTGCTCTCCCACGAGGGTCTGGTCCAGGTCTTTCCACAGGTGGGATCCTTTGTCTCACGTGTCGACCCGGCCAAGGTGGCCGACGCCCAGTTCCTCCGGGAGGCCGTGGAGCTGGCCTCCCTGGAAGACCTCCCCACCGAACTCGACCCCGAGGTCGTCGACGGACTGCGCGCCAACCTGGCCGAGCAGCAGCGGCCGGGCCTCGCCCTGGAGGAGTTCTTCGCCCTGGACGAGGCGTTCCACCAGGCCATCCTGCGGCTGAGCGGACACGGCAGCGCCTGGGCCACCGTGGTCTCGGCCAAGGGCCACCTCGACCGCGCGCGCCGCCTGGGTCTCTACCACACCGCCTCACCGGCCGGCTTCGCCGCCCAGCACGTGGAGATCTTCGAAGCGGTGCTCGCCGGCGACGTCACCCTGGCCCGTACGGCCATGCGCACCCATCTGCGGGCGGTCTTCGACGACGTCGAACGCATCCGGGCCCGCTCGCCCGAGCTGTTCGCCACGGACTCGGGCACGGTCCCGGTACGGCGCAACATCGCCGTCTGGGAATAGGGCCGCCCGGGAGGCACGGTCAGACACCGGCCGGGAGGCTCCGCCGGTGACGGCGGACGCGCCGCAGCAGGGCGGGCAGCCAGGGCGCCGCGCCGAGCAGGATCAGAAGGCACAGGAGCGGCACCCGCCAGTACGGCGAGACGTTCGCCGGGGGCGGGGACGGCGGGGGAGCCACCCAGGGGCGTGCCGTCTTCGACCAGGCGAGGAACGCGTCGCCCACCGGGACGAGGCCGAACGCGTACCGCTTGGTCCAGGGGGTCCGGACCGGCAGCCCGGCCAGCTCGCTGTAGTTGGCCAGCGCCCCGGCGAGCGGGGCGTCGCCGTGGACCTGGGCCGCGCCGATGGCGACCACCGTCGCCGACAGACTCACCCCGAGCGGCAGCGGGCCGGAGTCGACGTCGGCCGGACCGTCCAGCCCCCGCGGATACTCCCGTACGGTCGGGCCGAGGCCGAGCGGGGAGACGACGTACCGGTCGCGGAAGCGCGGGTACTGCTCGGCGGCGAAGTCCGGGTCGATGTCGACCAGGAAGCGCTGGATGAGGCTCTGCGAACGCGCGCCGCCGTCCCGCCGCCGGTCGGCCCCGGCGCTCCTGCTCAGCCGGTGGTGTCGAGCCACGTCTGCAGGAGGTCGCAGAGCGGAGCGAGCTCCTGGTCGAGCTCCGGGAGGAGGGCGGCGGACGGCGACGGTTCGGTGAGCCAGCTCCGCAGTACGGCGAGGAACGCCGCCTGCACGGCGCCGCCGATGCTCTGGGCCATCACACCGCTCGGCGGCATGCCGTGCCGGCGGGCGACGAAGGCGGTGACCGCGGCCGACCAGCTCAGCCAGTGCGCGGACTCCTCGGACCGCAGGTCGGGGGAGGTGTCGAGGAGCGCGAAGCGTTCCATCCACAGGCTGGAGTCCTCGATGGAGAGCGCCAGGTTCCTGACGACGCACGCGCGGACGGCGCGCATCGCCGGCTCCGCGGGGTCCGTGTCGTCGAGCAGTTCGGAGAGGCGCCGGGTGTGGACGTCGAAGGTGCCCCAGACGATCTCCGACTTCGTCCCCCAGTAACGGAACACACTCGTCCGGCTCACCCCGCTCGCCTCGGCGATCATCGGGATCGTGGTCGCCGCGTAGCCGTGGTCGAGGAAGAGGCGGATCGCGACGCGCTCGATGTCCTCCCGGGACGACACCGCGGGCCGGCCGGGGGACCGCCGTCGGGGCGGTGGTGGAGTCGCGGGCATACCAGTCCTGTCCCCCCGCCCCCTGTCAGGGGCGAGTACATTGTGATACTCAGTACCAGAATAGAAGGCGCACCCCGTCGCGGTGCTGAGGGGACCGTACTCGACGGAGGGAGGAGCTCTCCTGCGGGACGGGAGGACTCCCGCGCTCGGCGCGGCCCGGCGCCCGGCGGCAAGGGAAAGAGAGAGCTCAACCATGCAACTCGACGGCAAACGCGTCATCGTGACCGGCGGTTCCCAGGGCATCGGCGAGGCCACCGTGCGTGCCTTCGCGCGCGAGGGCGCGCGGGTGTGGTCGTTCGATCTGGCACCGGAGGCCGGTGAACGCGTCGCGGCCGAGGCGACGGCGGAGGGGCCCGGGACGGTCACGTTCCGTCGCGCCGACATCGCCGACAAGGACGCCGTCGACGCCGCCTTCGACGAGGCGGTGGGCGCGCTCGGCGGCCTCGACGTGCTGGTCAACGTGGCCGGCCTGCAGCGCAGCTCGCTCGCGGCGGAGATCACGGACGAGCTGTGGGAGTCGGTCTTCCGGGTCAACGTGCTGGGTACGATCCACACCAACCAGGCGGCCTACCGCGCCATGCGGCCGGGCGGCGCGGGCGCGATCGTCAACTTCGGCTCGATGTCCGGGTTCACCGGCGAGCTCACCAACGCCACCTACGGGGCCTCGAAGGCCGCCGTCCACACCTGGACGCGCACCGTGGCCCGCGAGTGGGGGCCGGACGGGATACGGGTGAACGCCGTGCTCCCGTACGTCAACACCCCGATGTTCGACAAGTACCGCGGCTCGCTCGCACCGGAGGAACTCGCGGCGTACGACGCCGAGATCGCGAAGTCGATCCCGCTCGGCGGGAAGTTCGGCGACGCCGACACCGATCTCGCGCCCGTGCTGGTGTTCCTCGCGAGCGACGCCTCGCACTTCATCACCGGGCAGCTCCTGCCCGTCGACGGCGGCCTGACCAGCGTCCGCTGACGATCACCACCGGCCCGGCGGGCCGGCGCCGCCACCGCGGCGCGTTCCGGCCGGGCCACCACGTATCACCAGAGAAAGAAGAAACACCCATGAGGGCATGGCAGTTCACCGGTGTGAACGAACCCCTGCAGCTTGTCGAGCTGCCCGAACCGACCCCGGCCGCGGGCGAGATCGTCCTCGCCGTCAAGGCGGCGGGGATCTGTCACAGCGACGTCAGCTTCATCGACGGCACGATCACCTCGCTGCTCGGGCATATCCCGATCGTGCTCGGCCACGAGACCGCCGGGATCGTCACCGCGGTCGGTGAGGGCGTTACCGGCTTCGCCGTCGGCGACCGGGTCGGCATCCCGGCCACCACCGAGGGGCCGGGCACCGCGGTCGACGGCGGATTCGCGGAGTACACCGCGGTCGAGGCGCGGCTCGCCGTCCATGTGCCGGACGCCGTCGACTTCGAACAGGCCGCGCCCGCCATGGACGCGGCCCGTACGGCCTACCGCGCCGTCGAGACGTTCGGGCACGTCGCGGCCGGGATGAACGTCGGCATCATCGGCTTCGGCGGTCTCGGCTCGCTCGGCGCGCAGATCGCGAAGGCCGCCGGGGCCACCGTGTACGTGGCCGAGGTGAACGAGTCCGCCTGGGAGCGGGTCAGGGAGCTGGGGGTCGGCGGTGTCTCCGCCGACATCCGTGACTTCGAGGACGCCGGACTCGACGTCGTCATCGACTTCGCCGGGTTCGGTACGACCACCGCCTCCGCCGTCGACGCCGTCCGGCACGGCGGGCGGATCGTGCAGATCGGCCTGGCCCGTGAGACGGCCACCCTCTCCATGCAGAAGATCACGATGAAGGAGATCACCCTCGTCGGCGCCTCCAACGGGGAGAAGTCCGAGGCGGAGGCCGTCCTAGGCCTCATCGCCACCGGAGCCCTGCGCTCCCACACCGTACCGATCCCGTTCGACCGGATCCCCGAGTACATCGGCAAGCTCACGAGCGGCGAACTGGCCGGCCGCGCCGTCGCCGTGCTCTAGTGCCCCTCGCTCCCGTGCGGCCCGGGGTTCTTCCCGGGCCGTACGGGAACGCGGTGCGGGGCGCGCCGCGCACCGAGCGTCCCGGCGCCCGGCTCAGCCGTGTATGTATGTGAACACCTGTCAGGTGTGTGGACACGTTACGGTCGCGTGCCCACCCGGTCAATGGTTTCCCGTGGAATCTCGCGGCACTGCCACTGTGTACCCGTGGAGTGAAAGGTCCCACGTCAGAGGCGGAGGGGCGGTGGTGTAGCCGCTTGACGCTTCCCCGCGGGGCGGCCTAAGTTCGGTGACGAATATATGAACATGGATCTCGGGCACATGCATGAATGGAGTCTCATGCTTGACGGAGTGCTGTTCTTTCCGGTCACCCCTTTCGCACCCGACGGCGCTCTCGATCCACAGACCCTCGACGCCCATGTACGGGCAGGGGTGGAAGCCGGCGCGGTCTTCGCCGCCTGCGGTACGGGGGAGTTCCGCGCCCTGTCGCCGCGGGAACACACCGACGTCGTACGCGCCGCGGTCGACGCCGCGAACGGTGCGGTTCCGGTGTACGCGGGTGTCGGCGGCGCGCTTCCGACGGCGGTCGACCTCGCCGTCCAGGTCGTCGGTTTCGAGGACGGCGTGGGCGACATCGAAACCCTGGCGCGCACCGTCGTCGCCATCCGCGCGTCGCTGCGCGACAGCGCCAAGCCCTTCCAGTTCTTCAACGGGCTCCCCACCACCGAGGTCACCGTCCCCGCCTACCGGGCCATCGGCGCCCCGCTCTACTCGTCCTCCTCGCTCCTGGAGCGGGGACTCGAACTGGTAAGGAGCACCAGCGCATGAGCGCCGAGAAGCTGCGGATCTCCGCCGTCACCATCACCCCGGTCGCCTTCCGGGACCCGCCGCTCCTCAACTCGGTCGGCGTCCACGAACCGTACGCCCTGCGCGCGATCGTCGAGGTGCACACCGACGGCGGGCTCACCGGGCTCGGCGAGACCTACGCCGACGCCGGGCATCTGGAACGGCTTCGGGCCGTCGCGGACCGGATCGCCGGACTCGACGTCTACGCCACCGAGGAACTGCACCGGATCGTCGGTGAGGTCATCGCCAGGGTCGGCGGCGTCGGCGGCTCCGGTCTGACCGGGATGGTCACCACCAGCAGCACCGTCGACCGGGTGTTCTCGCCGTTCGAGGTCGCCCTGCTCGACATCCAGGGGCGGGCCTGCGGCCGCCCGGTCTCCGATCTCCTCGGCGGCGCGGTGCGCCCGGCGGTGCCGTTCAGCGCCTACCTCTTCTACAAGTGGGCCGCCCACCCGGGCGCCGAGCCCGACGAATGGGGCGCGGCCCTGGACCCCGAGGGCATCGTGGCCCAGGCCCGGCGCATGGTCGACGCGTACGGGTTCACCGCCATCAAGCTCAAGGGCGGGGTCCTGCCGCCGGAGGAGGAGGTCGAGGCGGTACGGGCGCTGCGCGCCGAGTTCCCCGACCACCCGCTGCGGCTCGACCCGAACGCGGCGTGGACGGTGCCCACGTCCGTCAAGGTCGGGCAGGCGCTCGACGGTGTGCTGGAGTATCTGGAGGACCCCACGCCGGACATCGCGGGCATGGCCGCCGTCGCCCGCGAGGTGTCGATGCCGCTGGCGACCAACATGTGCGTCGTGGCCTTCGACGAACTCCACCCCTCGGTGGCGGTGGACGCCGTACAGGTCATCCTCTCCGACCACCACTACTGGGGCGGGCTGCGCCGCTCCAAGCTCCTCTCCGGGATCTGCGACACCTTCGGCATGGGCCTGTCCATGCACTCGAACTCGCATCTGGGCATCAGCCTCGCGGCGATGACCCATCTCGCGGCCGCCACCCCGAACCTCACCTACGCCTGTGACACGCACTGGCCGTGGAAGACCGAGGACGTCATCGAGCCCGGCGTCCTGGCGTTCAAGGACGGCTCGGTGGAGGTGCCCACCACCCCCGGCCTCGGTGTCACGCTCGACCGGGACGCCCTGGGGACCCTGCACGAGCAGTACCTGAGCAGCGGTCTGCGCGACCGGGACGACACCGGCTACATGCGTACCATCCACCCGACCTACCGGGCCACCATCCCGCGCTGGTAGGAGGGGCGGAGGGCGGGGCGGCAGGAGAGGGAGAAGCGAAGGAGCGGGCCCGGCGGTGCGGGGGACGCCGCCGGGCCCTGACGTGAGCGTTGACGCGCCCTCTTTCCGGATCTATGTTCTGACCGGAACTCAGAACGACGTTCGGTATCCCGAACGGATGGTGCCCCTCAAGGAGACAGGACCGTCTCCGACGCTCATGGCCGCATCCCCAGTCGCAGAGATGAGGATCCCCCCATGTCACCACCGCCACCGCCACCCCTCTCCCGGCGCGGCATGCTCCGGACCGCGGTACTCGCCGCGGCGACATCGGGATTCTCCAGCGCCTCCACCGGCTCCTCACCTGCCGCCTCCTCCGCTGCCTCCTCCGCCGCCGCGGCCCTCCCGGCCCCGCCCACCTGGGCGCTGCGCCCCTTCGCGCTCGGGGACGTGACGCTCGGCCGGGGCGTCTTCGCCACGAAACGCCGGTTGATGCTCGATCACGGGCGTGGTTACGACGTGGACCGGCTCCTCCAGGTCTTCCGCGCCAACGCCGGGCTGTCGACCCGCGGCGCGGTCGCCCCCGGCGGCTGGGAGGGGCTCGACGGCGAGGCCAACGGCAACCTCCGCGGCCACTACACCGGCCACTTCCTGACGATGCTCGCCCAGTCCTACGCCGGCACCGGTGACCAGGTGTACGCCGACCGGATCAGCTACCTGACCGGTGCCCTCACCGAGGTCAGGGCGGCGCTCAGGACCGCGCCGGCGGTGCTCGCTGTGGCCGGCCGGTTCGGCACCGCGGCGGAACACGTCCGCGGCTCCTACCGGTACGTCGACCTGCCCGCCGGTGTCCTCGGAGGCGCCCCGGCCATCACCCTCTCCGCCTGGGTGAAGCCCACCCACCACGCGGCCTGGGCCCGGGTCTTCGACTTCGGCGACGACACCACCCGCTACCTCTACCTCGCCGCCCGCAACGCGAACGGGGTGCCCCGCTTCGCCCTCACGACCGGGGGCCCGGCGGGCGAGCAGGGCATCGACGGCACCGGAGAGCTCCCGCTGGACCGGTGGAGCCATCTGGCCGTCACGATCGGCGGCGGCACCGGTGTGCTCTACGTCAACGGGACCGCCGTCGGGCGCCGTACGGGGATGACCCTCGACCCGGCGGTACTGGGCCCGTTGCGCAACAACTGGCTCGGCCGCTCGAACTTTCCGGGCGACCCCGTGTTCGCCGGGGCCTTCGACGAGTTCAACGCCTGGGCGCGCGCGCTCACCGCCCGCGAGATCGCGGAGCTGCAGGACAGGCGGGCCGCCGACGCCTCCCCGGGCCGGGGCGATCTGGTGTCGTACGCCTTCGACGAGACCTCGGGCTCCACCGTCGCCGACGGCTCGGCGCGCGGCCTGGACGCCACCGTGCGCCGCACCTGGGGCGGCCCGAGCCACCCCGGGTTCCTCGCGGCCTACCCGGAGACCCAGTTCATCACGCTGGAGTCGATGACCGGCAGCGACTACACGGTCGTGTGGGCGCCGTACTACACCGCGCACAAGATTCTCCGGGGCCTGCTCGACGCCCACCTCTACACCGGCGACGCGCGGGCGCTCGACCTCGCCTCGGGCCTGTGCGACTGGATGTACTCCCGGCTGTCCCGGCTGCCCGCCGCCACCTTGCAGCGCATGTGGGGCCTCTTCTCCAGCGGCGAGTTCGGCGGCCTGGTCGAGGCGGTCTGCGATCTCCACGCCCTCACGGGCAAGGCCGAACACCTCGCCCTCGCACGGCTGTTCGACCTCGACGCACTCATCGACGCGTGCGCCGCGAACCGCGACATCCTGGACGGGCTCCACGCCAACCAGCACATCCCCGTTCTCACCGGGCTCCTGCGGCTCCACGACGCGACGGGCGAGGCCCGCTACCTCGCCGCCGCGAAGAACTTCTGGGACATGGTCGTCCCCACCCGGATGTACGCCATCGGCGGCACCAGCACCGGCGAGTTCTGGCGGGCCCGGGGATCCGTGGCCGGAACGATCAGCGCCACCACCGCCGAGAGCTGCTGCGCGTACAACATGCTCAAGCTGAGCCGGCTGCTCTTCTTCCACGAGCCGGACCCGAAGTACATGGAGTACTACGAACGCGCCCTCTACAACCAGGTCCTCGGCTCCAAGCAGGACACCGCGGACGGCGAGAAGCCGCTGGTCACGTACTTCATCGGGCTGACACCCGGCCATGTCCGCGACTACACACCGAAGGCGGGCACCACCTGCTGCGAGGGCACCGGGATGGAGAGCGCCACCAAATACCAGGACTCCGTCTACTTCAGGACGGCCGACAACAGCGCCCTCTACGTCAACCTGTACAGCCCGTCCACCCTGACCTGGGCCGAGCGGGGCGTCACCGTGACCCAGACGACCGACTACCCCAGGGAGCAGGGCTCCACCCTGACCATCGGCGGCGGTGGCGCGTTCGAGCTGCGGCTGCGCGTGCCCTCCTGGGCGGGCCCCGACTTCCGGGTGACCGTCAACGGCGCCCCGGTGGCGGGCCGGCCGCGGCCCGGCGCCTACTTCACCGTCTCCCGCACCTGGCGCGCCGGAGACACCGTCCGGGTCACGGTGCCCTTCCGGCTCCGGACCGAGGCGGCACCCGACGACGGGACCCTCCAGGCACTCTTCCACGGGCCGGTCAACCTGGTCGCGCGCGACCCCGCGACGACCTATCGGCGCTTCGGGTTCTACCGCAACGCCGCGCTCTCCGGGGACCTCCTGCCCACCCTCGCCCCGGTGCCGGGCAAGCCGCTCCACCACACCCTCGACGGCACGGAGTTCGCCCCCTTCTTCGAGGGGACCGAGGATCCGGCCCACGTCTACTTCCGCCGGGACGAACCCCGGGTCGTGTTCGGGAACACCGACTCGGGCGTCGCCAACCCGGCGCGGCCCGACGGCACGACCCTCCTCGACGAGATCTGGGCCGGGGCCCCGTTCCGTGACAAGGACGCCCTTGTCGCGCGGGTACGGAGCACCGTGGACGCCTGGCGTTCCGCGGGCCTGCTCGGCAGCGGCGACGGCGACACCGTGGTGAGAACGGCGCGGAACGCCTCGTACGTCAACTGACCTCAGACGTCAACCGACCTCGTACGTCAACTGGCCTTGTGCGTCTCCTGGCCCCGTCGGGGGCCCGGCGTGGTGACGGCCGATCGGCAGCATCAGCGGGCGGCCCGAGACGGGGTCCTCGATGATGCGGCTGTCGAGGCCGAACACCGCGCGCACGTTCTCCCGCGTCAGCACCTCGGCGGGGGTCCCGACCGCGTGGAGCCGGCCCGCCGCGAGGGCGATGAGGTGGTCCGCGTACCGGGCCGCGAGGTTGAGGCCGTGCAGGACCATGACGATGGTGGTCCCGCGCGCCTGGTTCAGGTCGGTCAGCAGGTCGAGGACCTCGATCTGATGGCTCGCGTCGAGGAAGGTGGTGGGCTCGTCGAGCAGCAGCAGATCGATCGAGGTTGCCCCCGTGTCGCAATCAACCCTTTGGGTCAGCTGTTGTAGCGATCCGGACATACGCGGTCCCGGTCCCGGTCCCGGCCCCGGGGCGCGGGCAACCGGCTCAGCGCGCCCGGAACGTACCGGGGGTGAGTCCGGTCGTACGCCGGAAGGCCGCGCCGAAAGCACTGGCCGACCGGTAGCCGACCTGCTCCGCGACGGCCTCGACGTCCCAGCCCCGGGTGAGCAGGGCGACCGCGTGCTGGGCGCGCACCGCGGCCACCCAGCGCGCGAAGCTCGTACCCGTCCCGGAGTTGAAGGCGCGGGTGATCGTGCGGGGGCTCACCCCGAGCGCACAGGCCCAGTCCGTCAGCGTCCGCGGGTCGCCCGGGTCCTCCCGTACCGCCTCGGCGATCGGGCGCAGCAGGGCCGAGGTGGGTACCCGTACGAGCAGTTCGCGCGGCGACGGCGCGAGTACGTCGAGCACCAGCGCCTCGGTCGCCGCCCGCGAGCCCGCGGCGAGTTCCGGGTCGCCGAGCCGTTCCAGCAGCAGCCGCAGCAGCGGGGTGATCTCGACCGCCACCGGCACGTCGGAGATCGAGGACGTGGTGCGGAAGCCGAAGAAACCCGCGCGGAACCAGGTACCGGCGACCGCCGAGCCGGAGTGCAGTGTGCCCGCGGGCATCCACAGGCCCAGCGCGGGGGTGATCGTCCAGACCCGCGTGCCGACCACCGCCGAGGAGACACCGCGCTCGTTCCAGAGCAACTCGTGGAAGGGGTGGGAGTGTTCGTCCCACACGGTGTCGTGTGCGACGACCTCGTCGGACCCCATGATGACGAAGGGCGTCTCCGTCGCGCCGGGCGCGAGGGCCGGCAGGGACCTGGTCTCCGTGGTCACGCGCGGGCCCCGCTCGTACCGGAGCCGATGGTGCGGGAGCCGCGTCGCATCCCGTCACCCTAACGGAGGCGGGACCGGAGGCGGGCGGGGCCGGCCCGGCCGTGTGTACGACCGGTCCGGCCCCGCGGGGCCCCTCCCGAACGGGGGGAATCCTCAGACGGTGGCGAAGGCGGCGAGGACACCGGCCGCCAGGGCGGAGCGCTCGACCATGCCGCTGAGCGTCACGTGCTCGCCGCGGGCGTGGGCGCCGCCGCCCACCGCGCCGAGCCCGTCGAGCACGGGGGTGCCCGCGGCGAGGATGAAGTTGCCGTCGCTGGCGCCGCCCACGGCCGTCTCGCGCAACGGGAGACCGAGCGGTACGGCGCAGGCCCTCGCGACCGCGAACAGGTGCCCGACGCTCTCGGTGCGCTCGAAGACCGGACGGTTCCAGCCGCCGCCGAGTGTGAGGCCCGTCCGGGGATCGAACGGGGTGAGGGCGGCCAGCGCCGCGTCCAGGCGGGCGCGTTCGGCCTCCGTCGCCACCCGGATGTCCAGGTGCGCGACCGCCTCTCCCGCCGTGACGTTGCTGCGGGTGCCGCCGCGCAGCACCCCCACATTGACGGTGGTCCCGGCCGCCGGGTCGGCGAGGTCCTCCAGCGCCAGCACCTGACGGGCGATCTCGTTGACGGCGCTGGCCCCGCGCGTCGGGTCGAGTCCGGCGTGCGCCTCCTCGCCGGTGACGGTGAGGGAGAACAGCCCCACCCCCTTACGGGTCGTCTTCACCGCGCCGTCCGCGCTCGCCTCGAAGACCAGCGCCGCCCGGGAACGCCGTGCCTCCGCGACGATGACATCGCTGGACGCCTCGCTGCCCGTCTCCTCGTCCCCGTTGAGCAGCAGGGTGCACTCCGGACGCGGCAGCCCGAGCGCCGTGAGCGCGCGCAGCGCCCAGACGGCCTGGACGAGCCCGGCCTTCATGTCGAACACACCGGGGCCGGAGATACGGTCCCCGTCCCGCCGGTACGGCCAGTCCCGCAGGGTCCCGGTGGACCAGACGGTGTCGTAGTGGCCGACGAGCAGCAGCGGTGCGCCGGCCGGCGCACCGCTGCCGGCATAGCGCCGTACCAGGATGTCGCCCGCGCCGTCACGGGGGATCAGTTCCTCCTTCACGGGCGCGCCGAGAGCGGTGTCCAGCCAGCCACGCAGCCAGTCGAGGCAGGCGGTGAGCGACGCCTTGTCGTCGCTGGAGCTCTCCTGCCCGGTGTACGCGGCCAGGTCGGCGTCCATCGCGTCGCGGTGCCCGTCGAGCCAGTCCCGGACGGCGACGGCCTGCGTGTCGGTGAGCGCGGGCCCGGTGGGCAGCCCCTGTCCCGGCGCGCCGTCCGGGGCCGCTGTACCGCCGCCCGAGGCGGCCAGCCGGTCGAGGGCGTCCAGCCGGGACTCGGACATGGTGGACGGGTCCCGCTCCAGTTCCCGCAGACCGTCCAGGACGGCCCGGAGCACCGGTGTCGGCCGGCCCGCGCGGCGTGCGTACGTGAACACGTCCGTGTAGTGCGTGGTCACCTCCACCGGACGGCGGCGGACGGCCAGGTCGCGCCAGATGCCGCTGCGGTCCTTCGGCTGCGTGCGCAGCCACGCGGTCAGCCGGTCGCAGGCGGCGTCCCGCGCCGCCGGGTCGTGGTCCGGCCGGAAGGCGGGCGCCTCGAAGGCGTCGAACGACTCCAGCCGTACCCCGGCCTCGTCGGCCGCCGCGTACACCTCCGCGGCCAGCGCGTACATGGCGGGGCGGTGACGGTCCGTGAGGTCCGCGATGGGGGCGTCGGCGAGGGCGGTCGCGGAGAGCATGGCGCCGAACGCGGCCTTCGCCCACAGATAGCCCTCGACGTTGTCGGTGGCCCGGGCGGGGCCCCACGCCTGGAGGTCGGCGACCAGGGCGCGCACCCGGGGGGAGACGGGCGCGCCGCCCACCTCGCCGAGGACGAACGCGCCGGGGCCGCCGTCGCGCACCACGCCCGGTTCGACGAGGTCGGCGAAGATGTTGACGAAGGCGGCGACGGTGCGCCCGGCGCCGACATGCTCGGCGATGAGGGCCTCGTTGAAGCCGTTCTGCACGGAGACGACATAACCGTCCCGGGCGAGGCGTGGCGCGATCCAGCGTACGGCCGCCTCGGTGGCCTGCGCCTTGACACTGAGCAGGACGCGTCCGAGCGGTGGGCCCTGGTACGTGTCCGGGGTGGCGGCGTCGAGGCGTACGCTCTCGCGCTCCTCGCCGCGCAGGATGGTCAGCCCGTCCGCCTGGATCGCGGCGACGTGGGCGGTGTCGGTGTCGATGACGGTGACCTGGTGTCCGGCCGCCGCGAGGCGGTGGGCGAGGGTGCCGCCGATGGCGCCCGCGCCGACCACGGTGTAGGCATCGCCGGTCATGTGGTGGGTCCTTTCGTGGTGTCCGGGCCGCGGCCCGGACCGTGGGGTGTGGAGCCGCCGGCCGGCGGCCACAGCCGGGGCAGATGGGTGGCGCCGGTGCCGCTGCCGCCGTCCACGCGCAGGATCTCCCCGGTCACCCAGGAGGCGTCGGGGCCGGCGATCCACACGACGGCGCGCGCGATGTCCGCCGGGGTCCCCGGCCGTCCCAGCGGGTTGACCGAGACGGCCGCGGCGTATTCGTCGGTGACGGGGTTGCAGGCGCTGTCGACCCCGATGAAGCCGGGGCTGACGGCGTTGACGCGGATGCCGTGCGGGCCCAGTTCGAGGGCCGCCGCGCGGGTCGCCATCTCCAGGGCCGCCTTGGAACTCGCGTACGGGCCGCCGCCGGGCCGGGCGCGCAGCGCGGCGCCGGAGGAGATGTTGACCACCGACGCGGGCCGCCCCGCGGCGCTCGCGCGGCGGGCCAGTTCGGCCGTGGCGAGGACCGGCGCCCGGGTGTTGAGCGCGAAGACCCGGTCCCAGTCGGCGGCGGTGACCTCGGCCATGTCGAGCGACGGGTAGATGCCGGCCGAGTTGACCAGCACGTCCACCGGTCCGTGGGTCTCCCAGGCGTCGCCGACGGCGGCGGCCGGACCGTCCGGGGCGCACAGGTCGTGGACCTGGCGGGCCGCGCCCAGCGCGCCCGCCGTCCCGGCGAGCCGGGCGGCGTCGATGTCCACGAGCGTCAGCCGGTGGCCGGCCGCGGCGAAGTGCTCGGCGACGGCCCGTCCGATGCCGCTCGCGGCACCGGTGACCAGTACGTGCGCCATCAGGAGAACTCCTTGTCCTTCGTCTCGGGCATGGTCAGGTAGACGACGAGCGAGATCAGGGCGGCGCCGGAGACGTACAGCCAGAGCTTGTCGGCGTGGCCGGAGTCGCTCAGCCAGGTCGTGACGTACGGGGCGGTGCCGCCGAACACGGCGACGGCCAGCGCGTACGGCAGGGCGATCCCGGTGGCCCGGACCTCCGGCGGGAACTGCTCGGCCATGATCACGGCGCAGTTGGCGGAGTAGCCGAGGATCAGCAGCATGCCGGTGAGCTGCACCAGGAACAGGACGAGGAAGCTGTCGTTCAGGAAGTGCAGCATCGGCCAGGAGAGGAGGACGAAGCCCGCGGCGAAAGCCGCCAGGGTGGGCTTGCGCCCCAGCTTGTCGGAGAGCAGCCCGGCGAAGGGCAGCAGCACGATGAAGACGATCAGGCACAGGGTCTGCGAGAGCAGCGCCCGCTCCAGCGGGATACCGGTGGTGAGATTGGCGTACGTCGGCAGGTAGTTGACCCAGATGTAGTACGTCAGTGTGCCGGCGACGGTGATGCCCGCGACCCGCAGCGCGGCGGCCGGGTGCTCGACGAACATCGCCTTCAGCGGGTTCTTCCGGTCCTGCCCGCCCGCCTTGGTCTCGTTGAAGGACGTGGTGTCCTCGACGGTGACGCGCAGCCAGAGCCCGACGAGGCCGAGCAGCGCGCCGATGACGAAGGCGGCCCGCCAGCCCCAGCTGTGCAGGGCGTCCTCGCTGAGCAGCGAGGTGAACGCGGTGCCGAGCAGCGAGGCGATCAGCACACCGCCCGCGACCGACACCTGCTGCCAGGAACCCGCGAAGGCGCGCCGTCCGGGCGCCGCGGACTCCACCAGGAACGCCGAGGACGAGCCGAACTCGCCGCCCGCGGAGAAGCCCTGGGTGAGCCGCGCCAGCAGCAGGATCACCGGGGCGGCGATGCCGATCGTCTCGTAGCCCGGGGTGATCGCGATGATGAAACCGGCGCCCGCCATCAGGCCGATGGTGAGGGAGAGGCCCTTCTTGCGGCCGTGCCGGTCGGCGTACGCGCCGAGGACGGCTGCCCCCACCGGCCGCATCACGAAGCCGACGGCGAAGACGGCGAGCGTGGAGAGGAGCGCGACCGCTCCCTCGGCCTTCGGGAAGAAGACATCAGCGATGATCTTCACGAAGATGCCGTAGAGGGCCCAGTCGACGAATTCGACGGTGTTGCCCACGGAACCGGCCACGATGGCCTTGCGCTGCTGGGGCGTGAGTTTGTGCGACGGGGCGGTACCGGATACGGCGGTGTCGGTTTTCACGAGGAGGATCCTCGCCTTCCTTGGGAGCGTCACAGGGGACGGATCGGGCTGCGGGCGTGCGGGCCCGGTGTTTCCCGTGGGGGGCGGTTCCGCCGGGCCTCTGGGGCGGGCCGGAACCGGGGTCGACGGGCGCGCCGGGGACGGGCGCGCGGTGTGCGAGCGGGAGCGTCCTGGGGTGGGGACGCTCCGGCGGCCGGGGCGGTCGCCGGCGGCGGTCCGGGGTGCCGGGTGGGGCAGCGGACGTGCGTACTGTGTACGGGAAGTGGGTGTGCCTACGGGGGTGTCCGGGCACCGGCGGGGAGTACGGGTCAGGCGGCCGGGCGGTGCGCGAGGCAGTGCTCCGCGATCTCCCGGTGGGTGGCGAACCACACCCCCTCGTGCCCGCCGATGTGCGCGAGCAGTTCGTCCAGCACGACGAGCCGGGAGCGGTGGCCGATGATGTGCGGGTGCATCGTGAGCTGGAACAGACCGCCGGCCGCGTACGCGGCGGCGAACTCGTCCTGCCAGATGCCGAGCACGTCGCGCGGCGCGATGTAGGGCCGCAGCGAGGCGAAACGCTCCATCATGAAGTAGGGCGCGTCGTCGCGGATCCACTCCACGGGGATCTCCACCACACCGGTCGGCTCCCCGTCCTCGACCAGCTCGTAGGGCTCGTCGTCGGCCATCAGCGAGGAGTCGTAGAGCAGACCCATCTCACGGGTGATCGCCAGGGTGTGCGGGGAGAAGTCCCAGCTCGGTGTGCGGATGCCGACGGGACGTACGCCGCCGATCCGCTCCAGGGTGTCGGCGGCGCGGAACTGGAGCTCTCGCTCGGTCTCCGCGGTGAGCAGGGTGTTGCGCTCGTGGATCCAGCCGTGGACCGCCAGCTCGTGACCGGCGGCCGTGTAGGACTTCGCCTCCTGCGGACGCAGCAGCGCGCAGACGGCGGGCATGAAGAAGCTCGCCGGGACGCGGTGCCTCTCCAGCAGGCCGAGGATCTTCGGCACGGCCACCCGGGCGCCGTACTCGCCCTGGGCTAGTTTGGCCGGGCTCGTCTCGCCGTCCCGCAGGGCCGGGGTCTCGTGGTCCGAGTCGAAGGACACGGCCACCGCGCAGCGGGCCCCGCCGGGCCAGCCGGCGGGCGCCAGGGAGCGCCCGGCGCGTACGCGTCCGACATGGCCGCGCCAGGTCGGCTCGTCCCATTCCCACGGCTGCTGCTGTTCGCTCTGCGGCATCAGAATCCGGCCTTCCGTGAGAGAAATGTGTCCCGGGGCGCCCCCGGGGACGTACCACTCCGGTCGCCACCGCTCTTGCGGGGCCGCCGGTGGTGGTACATCGTGGCCATCTCCCGTTCATCAACCCAGGAAATCGACGAGAATCGCCATGGAACATCCCCGGGTGAAGGATTCCGCCGCCCTCCAGGCCCAGCTCGACGAGACGGATCTGGCCATCGCCCACGCCCTCCAGATCGCGCCACGCGCCTCCTGGACGGCGATCAGCGAGGTGCTCGGACTCAGCGCGGTGACGGTCGCCCGCCGCTGGGGGCGGATCTCGGACCGGGGTCTGGCCTGGGTGACGGCGACCGGCAGCCCCGCTCTGTGGCGCTCGCTCTGCAACGCGTTCATCGACGTGGACTGCGGACCCGGGGCCCGGCGCGGGGTCGCGCTGGCGCTGGCCCGGGACCCGCGGACGAAGTCCGTCATGGAGCTGGCCAGCGGGCGCGATATCCACGTCAACGCCGTCACCCAGGACCTGCCGAGCCTGTCCCGGTTCATCCTGGACGGGGTGAGCCGGCTGCCGGGGGTGGTACGGGTGAACACCCAGATCACCACGCGCATCCTCGTCTCCGGCAGTGACTGGCGGCTGGACGCGCTGCCCCGCGCGCAGCGGCAGCTGCTCCGGCCCGCTCAGGGGGCCGCGGACGAGACCGCGCCGCGGCAGGCCGTCCCCGGCCCTCTGAGCGGGCCGGACAGGGAACTGCTCCTGGCCCTCGCCCCGGACGGCCGGCTGCCCGTCACCGATCTCGCCGAACGCACCGGCACCAGCCAGACCGCCGTCCGGCGCCGGCTGGCGCGACTGGAGCGTACGGGTTCCGTCGCGTTCCGCTGCGAGATCTCCCAGCACATCACGGGCTGGCCGGTCACCTCGCTCATGTGGGCCAAGGCGCCGGTCTCGCAGCGGCGGCGGATCTGCGAACACCTCGGCCGGATGCCGGACGTCCGGCTGCTCACCGCCACCAGCGGCGAGACGAACATCCTCCTCTCCACCTGGCTGCACTCGGTCGACAGCGCCCATGACCTGGAAGACCGGATCGGCACCCAGTGCCCGGGGCTGGAGATCGCCGACCACGGCGTCGTGCTGCGGACGCTGAAGCGGCAGGGCTGGATCCTGGACGAGCTGGGGCGCCGTCTGGAGAGCGCGCCCATCGACCCCTGGTACGACGGGGACATCGCGCTCCCCGACGGGCCCCTGTGACAAGAGCGTCTTATCGGACGCCGCACGAGCATTTGCGGTCAATCCGCGAAGAAGAAGTGATGGAATCGTGCACTCCTCCCGATGCTGGTCGGGCATCACGCACCGAGCACCGAGCAGTCGTTGCCGGTGCCGGTGTCCGCCGTCCGGAGGGACACGCATGAGGAATCCGTTACGCCGGGGCACCGCCGCCGCCGCGGTCGCCGCCTCGCTCACCTTCTTGACCCTGACCGCCGCGCCCGCGCGGGCGGCGGTCAGCGCCGATCACGCCGGGATGACCTGGACGGTGGCGGCCAAGGGCGCGGACGGTACCGTCCGGGTCAGCTCCGACGCGGTGACCAACCCGTACCAGGGGGACACTCCCGCCTCCGCCACGCTGTCGGTGCTGTGCCTGAGAATCACCGGCGCCGCCGTGCCCGCCGGCGTCACTCCGGACTTCTACGCGGGCTGGGCCCGGGGAACCGTCGCGGCCACCCCGCCCGTACGCGGCACGACACTGACCAGCAGGGCCGTCGCCGACAGCCTCTGCGTCCAGTACTACGGGGCCGGCTGGCGGATGGCCGAGTTCCACGACGGGCGGTACGGACCCGGCCTGGAGTCCTCCGGCGGCTGGTCCTTCTGGGCGTACGGCTACGTACCGGAGGGCGCGCGCCTCCACGTACACGATCGACACGCTGCGGGATCTGCGGTCCCTCAACGACGACGCCGACCTCTTCTTCATCACGGGGGCCGACGCGCTCTCGCAGATT